>NZ_JBSYGG010000004.1:0-356786 GCF_054121475.1 Salegentibacter profundi | reverse complement strand
ACCGTAAATGCGGTAACCCCTCCAAATACCGCTCCTGTTGCCTACGACGATAACTATTCTGTCGATCAGGATGATGTATTAAATGTGACTGCTCCTGGGGTCTTGGACAATGATACCGATGCTGAGAGTGATCCTTTAACTGCTGTACTGGTCGACAGCCCACAAAATGGAACACTTACTTTAAACTCTGATGGCTCCTTCACTTATGAGCCCAATGCAGGATATTCCGGACCGGACAGCTTTACATATAAAGCCAATGATGGTGCTGATGATTCTAATGCGGCTACCGTGAGTATTACCGTAAATGCGGTAACCCCTCCAAATACCGCTCCTGTTGCCTACGACGATAACTATTCTGTCGATCAGGATGATGTGTTAAATGTGACTGCTCCTGGGGTCTTGGACAATGATACTGATGCTGAGAATGATGCTTTAACTGTTATAGTGGAAGACACTCCTCAAAACGGAACGCTTAGCTTAAACTCCGATGGGTCTTTCACCTATGAGCCCAATGCAGGATATTCCGGACGGGACAGCTTTACTTATAAAGCTAATGATGATGCTGATGATTCCAATGTGGCTTCGGTAAACATTACCGTAAATGCTGTAACCCCTCCAAATACCGCTCCTGTTGCCTACGACGATAGCTATTCTGTCGATCAGGATGATGTATTAAATGTGACTGCTCCTGGGGTCTTGGACAATGATACCGATGTTGAAGATGATGCTTTAACTGTTGTAGTGGAGGACAGTCCTCAAAACGGAACGCTTAGCTTAAACTCCGATGGGTCTTTCACCTATGAGCCCAATGCGGGATATTCCGGACCGGACAGCTTCACGTATATAGCCAATGATGGTACTGATGATTCCAATGTGGCTACGGTAAGAATTACTGTGAATGCTGTAACACCTGGAAATACCGCTCCCGTTGCCAATGATGATAATTATTCTGTCGATCAGGATGATGTTTTAATTGTTATTGCTCCCGGGGTCTTGGACAATGATAAAGATGCTGAAGATGATGCATTAACCGCTATACTGGAGGATAGTCCTCAAAACGGAACGCTTAGCTTAAACTCCGATGGGTCTTTCACCTATGAGCCCAATGCAGGATATTCCGGACCTGACAGCTTTACTTATAAAGCTAATGATGGTTCTGATGATTCCAATGTGGCTACAGTAAACATTACCGTAAATGCTGTAACCCCTCCAAACACCGCTCCTGTTGCCAATGATGATAGTTATGCTGTCGATCAGGATGATGTGTTAAATGTAACTGCTCCCGGGGTCTTGGACAATGATACCGATGTTGAGAATGATGCTTTAACCGCTATTGTGGAAGAAAGTCCTCAAAACGGAACACTTAGCTTAAACTCCGATGGGTCATTCACCTATGAGCCCAAGGCAGGATATTCCGGACCTGACAGCTTCACGTATATAGCCAATGATGGTGCTGATGATTCCAATGTGGCTACGGTAAGAATTACTGTGAATGCTATAACCCCTGGAAATACCGCTCCCGTTGCCAATGATGATAATTATTCTGTCGATCAGGATGATGTTTTAACTGTTATTGCTCCAGGGGTTTTGGACAATGATACCGATGCTGAAGATGATGCTCTAACCGCTATACTGGCGGACAGCCCACAAAATGGAACCCTTAACATAAAATCCGATGGGTCTTTCACCTATGAGCCCAATGCGGGATATTCCGGACCTGACAGCTTTACTTATATAGCCAATGATGGTTCTGATGATTCTAATGTGGCTACGGTAAGGATAACTGTAAATAGTTTGTCTGAGGATTTCCAGTGTATTGAAACTCCCATTAACCTTCAGCTCAATCAATCCGGTTCTGCAAATGTGACATTAAATGATCTCTATTCGGGTGATGCGACAGGATTGAACCTGGTAGCGTCTCAATTGGAGTTTAACTGTGAGGATATCGGGGAAAATGTTATAGAATTAAGCTGGACTGGAGAGAGAAGTGGTTCCTGTGAAATTACGGTGGTGGTAGAGGATAATATGCAACCTACAGCTAAGGTTACTTTTATCAGTGTGATCCTCGATGAAAACGGTATTGCCGAGATCGCACCAGAAGATCTGGATAATGGTTCCTCTGATAATTGTGGGGAGGTCATTTTTAGTGTGAGTAAAAGCCGCTTTACCTGTGAAGACACCGGGCAGAATACCGTATCTTTAACGCTAACTGATCCCAGCGGAAACTCCACCAGTCTGAACACCATAGTATTTGTAAATGCCAATCCCGGTAGTTGCACGGAACCCCCGCGAGATAACGATTATGTATTTCTATATCCCAATCCTACTGACGGGCTGGTAAAAATATCGACGCCACAGGATATAACCGTTGAACAAGTCTTTGTTTTTGATAAACGAGGCCGGTTTATTCTTTCGAAAGCTTTCGATAAAAGTGATCAGGAATACGAGCTGCAAATAGATGGCGTACAAAATGCGGTCTATACGCTACGAATTATTACCAATGAAGACGAAATCATTCGACGACTTATTATCAGGAATTGATCATTGGTTTTTGGAAATCTTTTTTTCTATGTATTCAATGATCTTTTCGGAAGGAGTATTATAATCAAACCAGTGTATCTGATCCTGTTTTCTAAACCAGGTGAGTTGCCTCTTGGCGAACCTTCGGGTATTTTTCTTGATCTCTGCTACCGCGGTTTCCAGGGAGTAAATTCCTTTGAAGTAATTAAATAATTCTTTATAACCTACCGTGTTAAGAGCATTCTGGCGGCGTTTAGGGAACAGGGCTTCAGCCTCCTCCAGAAGACCTTCATCCATCATCAGGTCAACTCTCCGATTTATCCGATCATAGATTATTTCCCTTTCAGCTTCCAAACCTATATTAATTGTTTTAAAGTTCCTTTCAGGTTTTTTTCGGTTTAGAAAAGAGGAGTAGGTTTGTCCACTTCCAATGCAGATTTCCAAAGCCCTTATGAGACGGTGAGGATTTTGAATATCTGCTATTTTAAAATATTCGGGATCCAGGTCTTCCAGCTGCTGCTGAAGAGGCTCAATCCCCTTTGTTTCATATATGGTATTAAGCTTCTGTCTTATATCCGGATCGACTGCTGGAAAATCATCTAGACCTTCGAGAATCGCTTTAACATAAAGTCCGCTTCCACCTACCATAATTACATGCTGGTGCTTCTTGAACAATTCTTCCAGTTTTTGTATCACCTCCCTTTCAAAATCACCTACCGAGTAATAATCTTCTACAGAGATGTTCTGAATGAAATGATGTGTGGCTGCTGATAGCTCTTCTTTGGAAGGTACGGCAGTTCCGATACTCATTTCCTTGAAGAATTGCCTGGAGTCCGCAGAGATTATTTCGGTATTAAAATGCCTGGCCAGCTTAATGGCCAGCGCTGTTTTGCCAATGGCCGTAGGGCCTGCAACAGTGATAAGGTAGTGATCAGGCATTCAGTTTATTTCCGCAGTTATGGCAATATTCGGCACCATTCAGATGTTTTGTTTCATTACAGTAAGGACAGACCTGGGTATTGGTTGGAACCGCTGGTTTATTGACGTTACTGTACTCAGCACTGACAATCCCGGTTGGTACTGCGATGATCCCGTAACCCATGATCATTAAGGCAGAAGCGATAAATCTTCCAAGTGGAGTTATAGGATGTATGTCCCCAAAGCCAACCGTGGTTAAAGTAACAATAGACCAGTAAATACTAATTGGAATATTATCAAAGCCCCCTTCTTCTCCTTCTACCAGGTGCATTACCGTACCCATAATTATACAGATGATTAGTACTGCAAATAAAAATACAAGAATTTTGGCTTTACTGTTTTTAAGGGCATCCATTAATTTGTTGGATTCTCCTATATACCTTGTAATCTTTAATATCCTAAAAACCCTTAATAGCCTTAATGCCCGGATAGCAAAGAGCAAATTACTTCCACCAAAAATAAAAGCGACATAGGTAGGGATAGTAGAAAGCAGGTCTACAATTCCGTAAAAACTAAAAATATATTTTCTTGGTCTTCGGATGGCTATGATCCGCAAGATATACTCAATTGAAAATATTATGGTGATAATCCATTCTGCTATATAAAAACTCCAGTAAAATTTTGATCGATAACTCGCTACACTTTCCAGCATCACCAGAACAATACTCAATAGAATAACTAGGAGAAGTGCTACATCAAAGAATCTACCTGCCCGGGTATCAGCTTCATAGATTACCTCATGGAGCTTATTTCTCCATTTTGATAATTTAGGATCAGTTTCTTTATTCAAGAAGTTATTAGCTTAGGATTCATTCAAATTTAAATAATTCTGAAAGTATAAGTAGAAAAACTTCTTCTTTTATTGTTGGATTACACCTGAAGGGATTCTAAAAGGAGAAATTGAAAGTATTCAAGTGCGTTCCTCTGGCTTCAGATCAATGATCTTCAAACGCTTGTTTCTGCGTAGATAACTCTGGATAATATGCTGGGCATCCCGGTCATTATTCATCGGGGTGATGATAGATCTTATAATGTCCAGATGATGAACCTGGTGATTGAGGTTATAATATCCCACACCTTTGAACTCGCCATCCTCGACTAATAAGGCGCTTTTTTCATCAATATCTCTTCCCTTATCAATAACGATCATATTCTGTAAAGTATATGAATGGTTGGCGATAAGCTCAAGGGCTCGTTGGTTATAGGTCTGAGCAGACTCCTCTTTTACACAGGCTCCATGACAAGCTTTTATACTGTAATTAAAACAATTGCTCGTTCCCTTTTCAAGTCCGCAAAGCCGTTTGCAAAGTTCATATTCCTCCACCCACATTTCCAATACGTTTCTGGCTCTTTTTAAGGAAGAAAAGGTGGTGATGCTTTTTGCTCTTCCGGCTTTTCCTATTTTGAAGTTGATAAAACCTTCTTCATCAGTAAAATGGTAAAGGGCATGCGAAAAAACATTTCTTTTTAAGGCTTTGTTGTATTTGGGTTTGTTGTGCTTTATCTCCTGATTTTCTTTTAGCAAAGCGATAAGCTCATTTCCAGTAGCTTCATAGCTTACCGAAGCTACCTCTTTTTGCATTTGCCTGGATTTATGATGCTCGTTGGTAAAATGCTGATTTACCCGTTTCTTGATATTTTTGCTCTTCCCGATGTAGAGAATTTCTCCTTCAGCATCATGCAGGTAGTAAACTCCCGTGATTCCGGGAAGATCCTCCAGGATGTGGACGAGTTTGCTGTCTAAATGACGCTTGGGTTCTGCCCGAACTGCATCTTTCAGGATGTCTTTTTCGACATCCTTGGCCAGGAGCATCTTAAAAAGTTTAACGGTAGCCTGCGCATCACCTGTGGCACGGTGTCGATCACTTAAAGGAATTCCAAGAGCCCGCACAAGTTTACCCAGACTATAGGATTGTTGTCCGGGGATCAGTTTCTTGGATAGCTCTACCGTACAAAGCGATTTTCGCTCAAAGTCGAAGCCTAGTCTTCTGAATTCGGTTCTCAGAATCCGGTAATCAAATTGGGCGTTGTGGGCTACCACTACACAATCCGAGGTGATCTCCACAATCCTTTTGGCAACCTCATAAAATTTCGGTGCACTGCGGAGCATCTCGTTGTTGATTCCGGTAAGGTTAACCACAAATGGCTGAATGGGCTTCTCAGGGTTCACCAGGCTGATGAACTGATCCGTCACCTGGTGACCGTCAAATTTATAAATAGCAATCTCGGTAATTCCTTCCTCATTGTATTTTCCGCCTGTCGTCTCTATGTCTAAAATTGCGTACAAAAATCCTCCTTAATTATAATTTCTTTCGCCAAAAATGCTGCTTCCAATTCTCACCATACTGCTTCCGTTCTCAACGGCTAGCTTATAATCCCCACTCATTCCCATAGAAAGCTCTTCGAGGGAGGGGTATTTTATTTTTAACGCATCAAACACCTTTTTGAGATATTGGAATTCCCCGGAAACCTGCTTTTCATCATCTGTGAATGTAGCCATCCCCATCAGGCCGATAACCTTGGTGTTTTCCATTTTCTTATAGGCTTCTGAAGCCAGCATTTCCTCAGCTTCTTCTGCTGAAATTCCAAATTTGGAATCTTCCTCGGCAATCTTTATCTGCAGCAGGCACTTTATGACCCGCTCGTGTTTTTTGGCTTGTTTATTAATTTCTTTCAGTAATTTTAAACTGTCCACTGCATGAATCAGGCCAACAAAAGGGGCCATATATTTCACTTTGTTGCGTTGGACATGTCCAACCATGTGCCATTCAATATCTTTGGGCAGAGCTTCCCATTTTTCGGTCATTTCCTGGATTTTGTTTTCCCCAAAAATGCGTTGGCCTGCCTGATAAGCTTCCAGGATATCTTCGTTGGGCTTGGTCTTGGAAATAGCCACGAGCTTTACGTTCTCGGGAAGCTCTTCCCTGTATTTCTTTATGTTTTCTGATATGTTCATCCCTCTGAACTTAAAATTCGTAAATCGTCAATCCACTTCTGAGTTTAGGCTCAATATAAGTAGTTTTCGGCGGCATGGTCAGGTTTTCATCAGCGATCTCTTTGATCTCTTCTATATTCACTGGCAACATCCCGAAACCTACTGCAAATTCCCCGGAATCTATCCTGGTTTTTAATTCAATCAGATCATTACGGCCATGTATGTAGGCGATGCGCTTGTCATTTCGAAGATCCTCGATACCCAGAATTGGTTTTAAAACCTTTTGGTAGAGTATATAAGCATCTAATTTACACAAAGAATCGCTAAACTCATAATTGGTCTTTCGCAAATACAGGGAATAGTATTCCCCATCGAGGTACATATTGAAATGATGCTTTTGGGATGGCCGGTAAACTTCCAGGCCCCTGTTTTCGATGCGGAAATTCTCATCTAGTAAAATAAGAAACTCTTCTTTGCTATGCCCGTTAAGGTCCTTGATGAGCCTGCTGTATTCATGAATTTTTAGATTGCTCTCCGAGATGAGATAACTCATGAAAAAATTATAGGGTTCCTCCCCGGTATGACCTGCATTGGCTTCCCTGGATTCCGTGGCCAACCGGTATGAAGAAGCGCAGCGGTGGTGCCCATCAGCAATATAGAGCTGAGGAGTTCTTTGAAATTCCTGTTGGATCTTTTCAATTAGCTGCGGCTGGTCAATAATCCATAAATAATGTAATTCCCGGTTTGGAGTCGCGAATTCATATTCCGGCTTGCCCTCCATTATCTCTCGCATAATGCAATTGATGTCTTTATTATCGGGATAGGTCAGAAGCACCGGTTCAGTGTTGAAACCTACTGTTTTAAGGTAATCCTTAAAAAGCAATTCCCTGTCCTCGATGGTGTCTTCATGCCTTCTAATTACGTTCTCTTTATAATCATCTACACATGTCGCGGCAATAATCCCGCTAATACTGCTGCCCCTGCTTTTTACCTTGTAAATATAATAGGCTGGCTTTTTCTCCTGGATAAAAGTACCTTCTTCCTTGAATTCCAGGTAGCGGTTTTTCACCATTTGAAAACGCTTCTCTCCCTTGAGGTTTTGCTGAAACTTATAGCCAGGGTTGATGATGTGCAAAAAGGAAAAGGGATTGAACTCCAGCTGAGCGGTTAACTCTTCAGCGCTGTAATCTTCATAGGGGCGACTGGCTACCAGACCTGCTTTGGCTCTCACCGGTCGCACCGCTTTGAATGGAATTATTTTTGCCAATTTTCCTTATACTATTTGCTGAATTGTGCTGAAACCTTTTCAGCTTTTTTATTTTCCGAATAGTCATAGAATCCTTCTCCGGACTTCACACCAAGCTTTCCGGCTCTTACCATGTTGGTAAGTAGAGGACAGGGCGCGTATTTCGGATTCTTGAACCCGTCATACATCACCTCAAGGATGGAGTGGCATACGTCCAGACCAATGAAATCTGCCAACTGTAAAGGCCCCATAGGATGCGCCATTCCCAGTTTCATTACGGTATCTATCTCATAGACTCCGGCAACCCCGTTGTAGAGGCTCTCAATGGCTTCATTGATCATGGGCATCAGGATGCGGTTGGCCACAAATCCCGGATAGTCGTTGACCTCTACCGGCACTTTATTTAGCTTTTGTGAAAGTTCCATAATGCTATTGGTAACCTTATCACTAGTATTATAGCCTCGAATGATCTCTACCAGCTTCATGATCGGTACGGGATTCATAAAGTGCATCCCAATAACTCTCTCGGGGTTTGAAACTTCAGCCGCGATCTTCGTGATTGGAATAGAGGAGGTGTTACTGGCCAGAATACTGTCTTTTCTGCAGTACTCATCCAACTCTCGGAAAATCTTTAACTTAAGCGCTTCATTCTCTGTTGCGGCCTCCACCACAACATCGGCATCTTTTACTCCTTCTTCCAGTTTGGTGAAGGTGGTGATATTGTTCAGGGTGGTTTCCTTATCGGCCTCACTGATCTTTTCCTTGGATACCATCCTGTCAAGGTTTCCCGAAATGGTTTTTAAACCTTTTTCCAGACTTTCTTCTGAGATATCGATCAGGTTTACTTTATATCCGAACTGCGCAAAAGTATGGGCGATTCCATTGCCCATCGTTCCTGCTCCTATTACTGAAATATTTTTCATTGCTGTGTTTTTTGTGTGGTTTGGTTTAATTACTAAAACTTTCGATCACTCCTTTAGCTACTCTTAGGGCTTCAGCGCCTTGTTCCAGAGTTACTATTGGGGTGCTGTTATTATTGATGGCATCGGCGAAAGTCTCCAGCTCATCAAGGATGGCATTATTTGGAGAGACTTCGGGATTATCGAAATAGATCTGTTTCTTTATACCTTCGGCATTTTGCAGTACCATCGCATACTCATCTGGATGCTCCGGGGCGTCTTTCATCTTTACCACCTCGCATTTTTTCTCAAGGAAATCTACAGAGATGTAAGCATCTCGCTGAAAGAATCGCGACTTACGCATATTTTTCATCGAGATCCTGCTGGCCGTAAGATTGGCCACGCAGCCGTTCTCAAACTCTATGCGGGCATTAGCGATATCGGGGGTGTCGCTTATGACTGAAACCCCGCTGGCATTTATGCTTTTTACTTTTGATTTAACTACGCTCAAAATGGCATCAATATCATGGATCATCAGATCCAGAACAACCGGCACATCGGTACCGCGCGGATTAAACTCTGCCAACCGGTGGGCTTCAATGAACATCGGGTTGTCTATTCTGGAAACTACAGCTCTAAAAGCGGGGTTGAAGCGCTCTACATGACCTACCTGACCTTTCACGCCTTTTTCCTTAGCCAATTCGATAAGTTCCTGAGCTTCTTCGAAAGTATTGGTAATTGGCTTTTCGACAAAAAGATGCTTCCCTGCGGAAATTGCTTTTTTTGCCGTTTCATAATGGGAAAGGGTAGGGGTCACAACATCGACTACATCTACTGCATTGATGAGTTCATCTAGATCGGAAAAGTATCTGTAACCGAATTCTTCTGATATTTTTTTCGCGTTTTCTGAATTGAGATCGAAGAACCCTACTAACTCATATTTATCCGACTCATTAAGGAGGCGTAAATGAATTTTTCCTAAGTGTCCTGCACCCAAAACCCCTACTTTCAACATATATTTTAGCTTTTGAAACAAAAATAGTATTTTGATTGCAAATAGTTTAGAAAACCCCGGAATAATCCTTCCTGCTTTTGCTTGCAAAACACCACTATCTTTAAGTATTTTTACATCCTAAAATTATGTTAAGGTGGTAGAGGATAACTTTCGTCATAAAGGAAAAAGGCAGCAACTGGTTAAGACGGTTTCCAGAAAGGGAATCACGGATAAAAAGGTACTGGATGCTATCGGGAAAATTCCCCGACATCTCTTTATGGATAGTAGTTTCGAGGATCACGCCTACCAGGATAAAGCCTTCCCTATCGCTGCGGATCAGACTATCTCTCAACCTTATACTGTAGCTTTTCAGACCGAAAAGCTCGAGATCAAAAAAGGGGATAAGGTGTTGGAAATCGGTACAGGGAGTGGTTATCAGACCGCGGTGCTCTGTGAACTCGGAGCCAAGGTCTATAGCATAGAACGCCAGCGCGAACTGTATAAAAAGACTAAGAACTTCCTCAATAAAATAGGCTACAGGCCTAAACACCTGAGTTTTGGTGACGGCTATAAAGGATTACCGGAATATGCACCTTTTGATAAGATCATAGTAACGGCGGGTGCCCCTTATGTCCCTAAAGATCTGCTGGGCCAATTAAAAGTAGGTGGTAGGATGGTCATCCCGGTGGGTTCAGAGGTTCAAACAATGACGATGCTTATCAGGAAATCTCCAAAGGAATTTGATAAAACAGAATTCGGACAGTTCAGGTTCGTTCCCTTACTGGAAGATAAAAATTAAGCTTTTAGCTGGTGACCTGATCCTGTTTCACATCACTGGCTACCATTCCATCTTTTAGTCGTACAATTCGGTGAGCATGCCTTGCTATTTCTTCTTCGTGGGTAACCAGGATCACCGTATTCCCTTCAGCATGAATTTTATCAAAGAGTTTCATGATTTCAACGGATGTTACTGAATCCAGGTTTCCGGTGGGCTCATCAGCCAGAATAATAGAAGGGTTATTAACCAGGGCGCGACCAACAGCAACCCGCTGTCTTTGCCCTCCCGAGAGTTGGTTTGGTTTGTGGTCCATCCTGTCGGCCAGGCCAACATTGGTGAGCACTTCCTCAGCTCTTTTAGTTCTTTCAGCCTTGGTATAGCCCGCGTAAACCATTGGCAGGGCCACGTTATCCAGTGCAGTGGTTCTAGGTAAAAGGTTGAAGGTCTGAAAAACAAAACCGATCTCTTTATTTCTGATCTCGGCCAGCTCATCATCGCTCATTTTACTTACATCCTCCCCGTTGAGGATATACGATCCAGAAGTAGGTGTATCCAGGCATCCCAGCAAATTCATTAAAGTCGATTTTCCGGATCCTGAAGGTCCCATAAGGGCGACATATTCCCCCCGGTCAATGTCCAGGTCTATACCTTTTAATACTTTTACGATTTCACTGCCCAGAGGAAAATCCCGGGTAATGTTTCTGATCTCGATGACTTTGCTCATGAAGAATGTTTTGTGTCAATAGGACGCCGGTCGTTCCGATTTGTTACAAGCGAATTATAAAATCTTGTTTTACCTGTTCTTTTCTGAAAAAAATCAATCCCAGGTAAAAAGTATCGATGCTCACCCTGACCTTTGGATGTTGTGTGATGGTTTCCCAGGCTTGCTCCATCCCCGGGGACCAGTGAATATCATCAAAGACGAAAACCGAATCATTATGAGCGGCCTCCAGCAGTAATTCAAAGTATTTTAGAGTTGCCTCCCTGGTGTGATGCCCGTCAAAGTATACCAGGTCAAAAGTGGATTTTGTGCGGTTTTCACCTTCCATTGTTAAAGGACTTCCTGGCCTTATTGAGGTTAGCACCTGCTCAAAGGCTCCGACTTCCAGATTGACATTTTCGAAACCAAACTTTTTAAGGTAAGCCCTGGCTACTTCTGAAGTTTGCGGACAGCCTTCAATACTGGTTACTTGTGCCGATTCGTTCAAAGCAAGTGCTGATGTGCCAATTCCAAGGGAAGTGCCCAGTTCCAGGATGTTTTTGCACTCCAGATATTTTGCAAGCCTGAATAGGAATTTAGCTCTTTTACGCGGTATTCCGACATTCCTTGCAATGGCAGCAACCTCTCTTTCTTTGGATTTAAAAACCCTGCTGCCAGCCCCGAAATCCGTAACCGTGATCTTCCTTTTATCCTCCAGCAGCTCTTTTCGATAGGCTTCCATTACCTCATACTGAGGGTAATTGGTCTTATCATAAAAACACCGGGTAACCAGCTCATACACAAAAGGTGAATGCAAACCGTGTTGGTTCTGGCTCTTTAATAGAAACTTCAGGTATCTTAACCACATTTCAAAAAGGGAATTAAATGATGTTCTCAGCTATGAGGTATGAATTCATTTTTTGAAAAATACTTTAATAAACACTAGAATTTACACGGGTAGCCAATTGAATATCCAAAAGGAAACCTGCTACAGGCTATTCCGCTAGCGATCCGAGTTCAAACCACCTCTCGGTTTTTTTCTCGATCTTATCTTCTATTTCCTGAAGCGCTATGGAGTTCTCTTTTATTGCTTCGGGATCCAGATCTTCAAGAAATTTCTGCTGAAGTTTCTTCTTCTCCTTTTCCAGTTTTGCGATCTCCTTTTCCAGTTTGGTAAATTCTTTTTGCTCGTTATAGCTTAATTTGCTTCCGCTGCTGGTTTTTTTCCATTCTTTTTTGCCTTCCTGTGCCTTGTTTTCTTGTTTTTCCGGTCCCGGTTTGCTTTCCTGGTAACTGCGGTAATCTGAATAATTGCCGGGAAAGTCCTGAATCTCTGCCTGCCCCTGGAAAACAAATAAGTGATCTACGATCTTATCCATAAAATACCTGTCGTGGGAAACAACCAGTAAACAACCCGGGAAATCCAATAGGAAGTTTTCCAATACGTTCAGGGTGACGATATCCAGGTCATTGGTGGGTTCATCCAGGATGAGGAAGTTTGGATTCTGGATGAGGACCGTACAGAGATAGAGCCTTTTCTTTTCCCCACCGCTTAATTTCTCTACAAAATCATATTGCTTTTTCCGATCGAATAAAAAGCGCTCGAGCAATTGCTGGGCAGAAATCTGTCGTCCTTTTTTAAGCGGGATATAATCCCCGAATTCCCGAATCACATCAATGACCTTCTGGCCGGGTTTTACATGGATTCCGGCCTGGGTGTAATATCCGAATTTTATAGTTTCCCCGATTACTACTTTTCCGGTATCGGGTTTAATGCCACCGGTTAGAATATTGAGGAAGGTAGACTTGCCGGTTCCATTCTTACCGATGATACCTATTCGTTCCCCTTTTTTAAAATTATAATTAAAATTGCTCAGCAGTTCCTTCTCTCCGTAGGACTTAGAGATATTATGAAGCTCAACCATTTTACTTCCCAGACGTTCCATGTTGATCTCCAGCTGTACCTGATGATCCTTACGACGCTGCTGGGCCCGGCTCTTTATCTCGTGAAAATCTTCTATCCTTGATTTTGATTTTGTAGTACGCGCCTTGGGCTGACGGCGCATCCAATCCAGTTCTTTTTTATAAAGCTGTTTGGCTTTTTCCGTATTGGTTTGTTCCAGTTCTACCCGGCTTTCCTTCTTATCCAGGTAATAGCTGTAATTTCCTTTATAGGTGTATAATTGCCCGTGGTCCAGTTCTACGATTTCGTTGCACACCCGCTCCAGGAAATACCTGTCATGGGTCACCATGAAGATAGTGAAGTTCTCCTTTCTGAAATACTCTTCCAGCCATTCGATCATATCAAGGTCGAGGTGGTTGGTAGGTTCATCCATGATGATGAAATCGGGTTTTTGAAGCAACATTACCGCCAGGGCCAGTCGCTTTTTTTGCCCCCCGGAAAGATACTTTACTTCTTTTTCCAGGTCCTCTAGCTTAAGTTTAAAGAGGATCTGCTTGTACTGGGTCTCAAAGTCCCAGGCCTGGGAAGCTTCCATTTCCTCGAAAGCTTTTTGATAGGCCTCGGTATCATCAGGATTCTTTAAAGCTTTTTCATACCGGCTGATAATCTTTAGGATATCGTTTTCCGAAGAAAATATGGTTTCTTCCACGCTAAGATGAGGATCCAGGTTGGGTTCCTGACCAAGAAAAGATACCTTGATATTTTTCCGGTATACCACTTTTCCCTGATCAGGAGTGTCGGTACCGGCCAGGATATTAAGTAGGGAAGTCTTCCCTGAGCCGTTCTTAGCAATAAAGCCCACCTTCTGACCTTCATTGATACCGAAGGAAATATTATCAAATAACTGCAATTCGCCATAGGATTTGGCGATATTTTCTACTGAGAGGTAATTCACAAATTCAAATTTGTTGCAAAATAACAGGAAAATTGCGACTTAATTTTATTATTAGCCTACAAAAACTATATTTGTTAAAACTATCTAAACAGGTTTTGCTTAAGGTTTTAAATTGAATCACTGCGTTTATTCTTAGGTGCGCTCTTAAAGAGACTTCCTTAAGAAATATTGTCAGCGTCCAATTCCTTTCCAGCCGAAAAGGATAGTTGCCCAACAAATAGCCTCTGAAATATGCTGAAGCAGTATAAAAGTATTTTATTCCTTTTTGCGGTAGTGCTGAGCTTTTCTTCCTGCGTGTCTACCAAAAGAATTACTTACCTGCAGGATAATGAGCAGGAATTGGATAGTATCATAGAAATTCAGCAATTAAAGAAACCTTACCGCATCCAGACCGGGGATCTTTTGAGTATTAGGGTGAAAGCCCTGGATCAGGAACTGGTGGGGATG
Source organism: Salegentibacter profundi (assembly GCF_054121475.1). Lineage (NCBI taxonomy): Bacteria > Pseudomonadati > Bacteroidota > Flavobacteriia > Flavobacteriales > Flavobacteriaceae > Salegentibacter > Salegentibacter profundi. Next base: position 342,431 of record NZ_JBSYGG010000004.1, on the reverse strand, counting down.
TTTAACCCTGTTGATGAAGCCAACCTTAGTGCCACTACTGAAGAGCGGGTATTCTTCGATGGCTTTACGGTAGACGCTCATGGGAATATTCGGGTACCGACCCTCGGGGAGGTCAATGTGCTTGGTTACACGGAAAAGGAAGTCCGTGAAAAAATTGAAAAGCTCCTGCTGGAGAATTATTTCAAGGATGAAGCCAATATATTTGTCACCGTTAAACTGGCCGGGATAAGATATACGACCCTGGGAGAGATTGGCACCGGTAGTCAGGTGATCTATAAGGAGAAAGTAACTATTATGGAAGCCGTAGCCAATGCCGGGGGAATAAGTGAGTACGGGGATATGCAAAACGTAAAGATTATCAGGCAATTCCCGCATGGCGAGGAGGTCTATAGCATAGATCTTACCAATATCGATGCGATTAGCAGTCCTTATTACTATATACAACCTAACGATATGATCATAGTGAATCCCCTGCCACAAAAGGCCCTGGGATTTGGAACAACCGGAATGGAAGCCTTCCGTACAGGAGTGACCCTGCTCTCGGTGGTGACCACTTCGATCTTATTATTTACCCGACTCTAAATGGCACATGAAGATGATCACATATCAGATGTAGGCTCCACCTTCGATTTTAAAGGATTTGTCCTGAAGGTGATCAGTTACTGGAAGCTTATTTTGCTTTCGGTGGGCATTAGCCTTGCGGTAGCCTATTACAATAATGTGCGGAAACTCCCTGTTTATAACCTTGGGAATTCCATTTCCATCAAGGACGACCAGAATCCTTTTTTTACCTCCAATACCAGCCTGACCTTTAACTGGGGGGGTACTTCTGATAAGGTCAATACCGCGATGACCATCCTTCGTTCTCGCTCTCATAACGAGGAAGTAGTGGAAGATCTTCAGTTTTACACTAATTACCTTGAAGATGGAGAATATCAGCGGATCGATGCCTATGGGAAAACGCCTTTTGAGGTAAAAACCGATACCCTGAAACAACAGGCCCTTAATGTTACTATGATTATCAGGATGAAGGATTCCTCTACCTATAATCTCCAGGCTAATGTACCTGCAACACTTAATCTTCAAAACTACGGCAGCAAGGAGAAATCATCTTTAAGTACTGAGCCCCGGGAATTTAACAAGGATTTCAAAATAGGGGAAAAGATCAGTTTACCGTTTTTTAACGGAAGGCTTATCAGAACAAACCAGGCCCTTCAGCCCGGTAAAGCTTTTTATGTCAGCTTTCTCAATTTTGATTCGGCCGTCGGACGCTATCGCGGGGTGAATGTGTCCCCAGAATCTCAGGGGTCTTCGGTGATCAGGCTTAGCAAAACCGGTGGCAATAAGGCCAGGATCGTCGATTATTTGAACGGAACTGTCCGGGTGCTTAGCGAGAATATGCTGGCACGGAAGAACCTTTTTGCAACAAAGACCATTCGTTTTATAGACAGCAGCCTTGCCGTACAGTCCCAGGCGCTCAAAGCGGTGGAAGATGAACTCAACCGGTTCCGAAATGAAAATGCCATAATGGATATCTCTGCGGAAAGCTCGCAGTTATCCAATAAACTCTCTAGTCTTGATCTGCGCAAGGAGGATATCAGAAGACAGCTCTCATATTACGAAACCCTGCGAAATTATCTCGAAACCCGTACCGATTACAGCGATGTACCGGCACCTTCAGTGGCTGGTATTAACGAAGGAAGTATTGCCAGCGGTGTTTCCAGGATCATTAGTCTTGCCGAAGAACGCAGCAACTATCAATATACCCTAAAAGAAAACTCCCCGGTTTTTGATGATATTGACAGGCAAATCAATTCGGTGAAATCGATTCTACTGGAGAATATCAGTTCTTCCCAAGGATTGTTGCAGGAGGAACAGCGAAGCATTAACCGACAGATCGCTAATTTAGAGGCCGAGATCAGGAAACTTCCGCAGGAAGAGCAGGACCTGCTTAAAATACAACGACGCTACAGTCTTAATGAAAAGAGTTACAATCTCTTTTTGGAAAAACGCAGCGAAGCCGGACTTATCAAAGCAGCCAACGTAAGCGATGTGATGATCATCGACCCGGCAAAGGATACCGGCGGCGGTCAAATAGGGCCAAACACCCAACTAAACTACGTGATGGCCGTATTGGTAGGTGGGGTGATCCCGCTTACCTTTGTTTTTCTGTTGGTCTTTTTGAATACCAATATTCATAATGCCCAGGAAGTAAGCAGGCTTTCTCCAATCCCAATTCTGGGAATGATCGGAAAGAGTAAGTCTGATTCAAATTTGGTGGTCTTCGATAATCCGAAATCTTCAATTGCGGAAGGATTCAGGGGACTGCGGTCCAGTCTCCAGTTTATGTATAAGAAGCAAGGGGTAACCGGTTCCAAAACGCTTTTGATTACTTCTTCTGTCTCCGGAGAAGGAAAGACTTTCTGTGCCATGAACCTGGCTACGGTGTTTGCACTTAGTCAGCGCCGGACAGTGCTGGTAGGGGTTGACCTTCGTAAACCTAAGATCTTTGATGACTTTGAACTTAACAATGACCTGGGTGTGGTGAATTATCTCATTGACCAGGCCTCCACTGAAGAGATTATTCAGCAAAGCAAAATTCCTTTTCTTGATGTTATCACTGCCGGTCCGGTTCCACCAAATCCTTCAGAACTGCTTATCAACGAACAAATGGATGTCTTGATTGAAGAGTTAAAAAAGAAATATGATTATATCATTCTCGATACCCCACCAATAGGTATGGTTGCCGATGCCCTGAACCTGGTAAAATATGCCGATGCTACCATCTATCTGATTCGTCAGGATTACACCAAACGCGGCATGCTGGAATCCATCAATGAGAAATACCACAAAGGTGAGATCAAAAATATCAGTTATGTGCTTAACCATTTCGTACATCGAGCCAAATATGGCTATGGCTATGGCTACGGCTATGGCTACGGTTATGGTTACGGCTACGGATACAACCGATATTCCAAAGGCTACGTGGAAAAATCCGATCCTACCCGTAAACTCAAAAGATGGTGGAAAAAGGCCATGAGGAATTTTGAGTAAGGTTAAAAAATAAAATCCAATACCTGGACTGTGTCATCATAAACTATTAAACATAAAAGGAATTCAAACTATTCCATTCACTCTTCAACTATAAGGACAAAATAGCATCGTTTAATGACCATCAACCTTTTCTATTGGAGCGAGATCAAATTTATTTTTAAAAAGAAGGAGAATTACGGGGACCTTCTTTCCAAATATCTTGTGGAAAAGATTTCTGGTCGACAGGTGAAGTGGGTTCATCCCAAGAAGCAAGCCTGGTATAAATGGAATAAAGCTCATTATTTAGCTATTGGAAGTATCCTGCCGCATGCTACCAAAGACAGTATTGTCTGGGGCAGTGGGATTATTGACCGGGAACATCATGTGGCCCCGGCCGATTTCAGGGCCGTCAGAGGACCGCGAACCCGGGAATTTTTACAGCAGCTCGGATATCAGTGTCCTGCTGTCTATGGAGATCCGGCACTCCTTTTACCTGAATATTTTAACCCCCAGGTTAAAAAGGAATACAAAATAGGCATTATTCCGCACTACCACGATTATAAAAAGGCCGTTGAACTTTTCGAATCCAGTCCGGATATTAAGGTAATTGACCTTATGTGTATGGATGTAGAAGAAGTAACCCGTCAGATTATGAGTTGTGAAAAAACGCTATCCTCTTCCCTTCATGGGTTAATAGTATCTCATGCCTACCGAATTCCCAGCCTTTGGATAGAATTCTCAGATAAGATCTTTGGAGATGGAATTAAGTACCCGGATTACCTTGAATCCGTTGAATTACCGGTCTATGATCCTCCCTTTGTAAAGGAAATCCTGACTTCTGAGGATATAATTTCATTGATGGGGCAATACCCTTTGCTTCCCGAAGCAGAAAAAGTAAGGGCTCTTCAAAAAGGCCTAATTGCGGCCTGTCCCTTTTTGCCGAAGAAAAACAAAAAATAAATTTAAAGATTCCTTACGAAAATTCTCTTTAGGTTAATCCGATGGACCTTTACTATTGACCTAACACCAAGCCCGCATTTATCCATTGCCAGATATGAAAGCTACTTTCCCTGTCTCCGGCCTGGTATTTTAGCCATTCTTTTTCCAGCTCTTTTTTATTGAACCAACCGGCGGCGGGAGAACCTAATAATTTTTTCAGTACCGTTTCGGTAAACTCTTTGAGCTCATCGCCAAGCCATTCTCGTTGTGGGGTTTGTAAGGGGCGTTTAGGTGCATATGTCAATTCTTCTGGAGCCAGGTTCTTGAGAATCTCTCTTAAAAGGTGCTTCTGAACGCCCTTGTATATTTTGAAGTCCGTGGGTTGAGCGAAAGCAAACTCTACCATTCGGTGGTCCAGGAAGGGCTCCCGGAGTTCGGTACTGTAGGCCATGGAGATCCTGTCATTAAACCGGAGCGCCCTGGGGATTTTGGTATAAAAAAGGTCTCGGTATTGCAGGTTTAGTAATTTATCCGCAAAGGGTTTGGGATAAATAGGTTTTTCAGCTAAGGCCATGAAATCAGGATCAAGAACATTCGGCCGGAAAGCGCTTTTTCCTCCAGTCCCCTGAATGGTACTCTTGGTTTTTGGATTCAGGTAATAGTCATAGCCTGCCCATTGCTCATCCATGCCCTGGCCGTCCAGCAGGACCTTTACTCCATCCTGTCTTGCCTGGCTGAAGATCTTTGAATAGGCCAGGCTGGGAATTCCTCCAAAGGGCTCCTCCTGGATCTTAGAAATGAAATCAGCTGTTTTGGCTACCTCTTCCGGAGATAATCTGACCTTTTTCAGCGGATTCGCTGTGGTGGCAATCATTTTTTCCACCCAGGGCAGTTCATCATATCGCGCATCACCTGTGTAAAAACTGTAAGCCGTGATATTTTTTTTGTCTTCAAAGAGGTTTACCAGGGCGAGTAATAAAGAACTGTCTACTCCTCCGCTGAGGTTGAAACCCAGGGGAACATCAGCCCGAAATCTCAGCCGGATACTTTCTTTTAATAAATCAAAATAAGTGGCTTTGGCTTCCTGGAAATCCTCACTCGGCATGATACCGGAAACCCTCTCTTTAAAATCATACCAGGCCTGGATGTTTAATTTGCCCTGGGAGTATTCCAGTAAATGTCCGCCAGGGAGTTGGTGGATGTTATTATAAAAAGTTTCATTGGGCATTCCGTAAGAGCCGTAAGCCAGATAACCTGCCCAAAGCTTATCATTGGGAGTGATCTCGTGAATGACTGTTTTTAAGGCTTTGATCTCACTGGCGAAGTACAGATCTTCTCCGAATTGAGAGTAATAAAATGGTTTTACCCCGAAGCGGTCCCGAGCAGCAAAGAGTTGTTTCGTCTTAGCATCCCAAATAACAAAGGAGAACATGCCATTGAGATGTTGCAAACAGGATTTACCCCATTTGAGGAATGCGGCCAGCAGGACCTCGGTATCAGATCTTGTTCTAAAAGGGTAGCCGGATGCCAGTTCCTGCCTTAATTCTTTATAATTATAGATCTCCCCATTGAAAACGAGTTGAAAACGTCCTGTTTCATCCAAAAAAGGCTGATGCGCTTCAGGGGAAAGGTCTATGATAGAAAGGCGGTTATGACCAAGCGCTGCAAAGCTTTGATCAACATACTGTCCTGTATGATCTGGTCCACGGTGGTCCTGAGATTTCAGCATCTTCTCTATGGCAGAAGTACTTTCTCCCGGTCCAATGATTCCTGCTATTCCGCACATTGGGCTGCAATTTTCTCGGCTTCCCGCCAATCAGTCGGTGTATCAATATTGACATAGGGGGAACCAGTAGTATCGTAAAAACCGGTTCGACTTCCAAATAAGGAACCTTGCTCCAGGAGTACTTTGGTTTTAGTAAGATAGATGGCTCCGTCCCGGAAGTATGCCCTTGGTAGATTCTGTCTTTGGGGAATTATACTTTCCTCTCCGGTGGCAAGCTTCAACAAGCCTCCTTCCTCTTCAAACACCCAGTGTGGATTACACTCAGAGGGAACTTCCCGTACACTTATCAGTGAATCATAATTGTTTTGTTCGAACTTTTTAATGCAGGCATCAATCAGTCCAGGCGATCGAAACGGGGTGGTGGGTTGCAACAGACAAACCAAATCAAATTCCTCGCCTTTATCTTGAAGGAATTTTAGCGCGTGAATAATCACTTCGATACTTGGAGTCAGGTCCTGTGCAAGATTTTCAGGCCTTGTAAAAGGAACGTTTATCCCTAGCCCACAAGCGACCTTTTTTATTTCCTGGTCTTCAGTACTTAGAACCACCTTATCAAGCATGCTTGATTGCCTTGCTGATTCCCAGGTATACTGCAGCAGAGGTTTACCACCAAGCATCTTGATGTTCTTACCGGGGAGGCCTTTGCTACCCCCACGGGCTGGAACAAGTCCGAGTATTTTTCTTGTCATATGGCCTTTAAGCTAAACTACTTTCTAATTCTTTTCTTGGGTCCAATAGTATTCCTTTAATCCGATATTAAAACAAAATTTAATACGTGATCGTTTTGCTAAAACTCAATTCCGCACTAGCAAGAATCTCCGCAATTTTAACCCCGGCGCTTCCATTTCCGTAAAGCAGTGAGGAGGGGAAATGTGTTTTCTCGCTAGCACGTCTGGTTGCCTCGAGAATTTCTTCCTGGTCATAACCTACATCAGTCACATTTTCAGCGCGAATTCTGCGGTACTGTCTGTTCCCAATATTGACTACAGGTACGCCAAGATAAGCGCATTCTCTTAATCCTGCACTCGAATTCCCGATCAGGGCTTTTGAGTTTTTCAGTAACCTGAGGAAATCCATGGGCTCCATATTCTTGAAAAAATGTATGTTTTCTGGTTGTTCCAACTCCCGGAAGGTTCTCATCCCATTAGAAGTACCGTCAGATCCGGCATCTACATTTGGCCAGAACCAGAAGGTAGGCATGTTAAGTTCCTTAACCGCTTTTAGACTCTCGGTGATATGTTGTTTTGCCTGTTGGTATTCTGTGGTCACCGGGTGTTGCATGGCGACCAGGTAGCCATTTTTCCAATCCAGGTCTTTACCCACCCCGCCATATTTTTCAATAGGATCGAAATTAAGTTCAGGGTCTTCGGTGATCTGTTTTGCCAGGTCTATCGAAGGGCACCCTGTGTTGATTACCTTGTCTTCTGCTTCACCGAGTTTGATGACCCGCTTCCGGGCGTCTTCCGTTGCAACCAGGTGAAGATCGGCGAGTTTGGTATTAGCATGACGAACTTTTTCATCGATACTTCCGGTGACTTCTCCGCCCTGGATATGAACCAAAGGAATATTTTGATAGGCTGCTGCAATCGAGGTGGCGATGGTTTCAAACCTATCGGCTATGGTTACCACCGCATCTGGTTTAAGATTATAGAACACATTGGTAAGTTCCATAACTCCAAGCCCAGTGGTTTTAGCCATAGTAGTTGGGTTTTCACCTTCCAGTACCATAAAGACCTTAGCCGCTATGGGGAATCCGTCCTTTTCAATAAAATTTACAGCATTCCCATAGCGATCCAGCAGCGCAGATCCTGCGATCACCAATTGTAATTCCAAGCCTGGATGGGTTTGTATAGCGCTCAGTGCCGACTTGATCCTGCTGTATGATGGCCTGGCGGTGACTACCACGCAGATCTTTCTTTTATTCATTTAGGAATATAGGTTTATCGGTTAAAGGTAAGCGATTCGGTAATAATCACAAAGGCCTGTACAAGTCATCCTTCAATTCCGTCTGGGGCTTCTATATATCTGTATTTCCTGATTCTTTAACTAATATAATGTTTTGTTAATCACAGGAATAAGTTTTTCAATGGCAGGGATAAGTGCTAATTTAATGCTGAGAAATAATTTTTAATTAACCACTAAAAAAGTAAATATTATGGCAATTGTTAAAGTAATTGAAATTATGGCCTCTTCAGAAAAAAGTTTCGAAGATGCTACTAATAACGCCTTACAGGAGGCCGCTAAAACCGTAAAGAACATTAAATCAATCTATGTGAAAGATATGAACGGTAAAGTGGAAGGGAACCGAATAGTTTCCTATGGAGTAACTACTAAAGTCAGCTTTGTAGTTACCCATTAATAAATGAAGTTTGTTTGTCTTAAAGGGAAGGGCTTAGTGGTCTTTCCCTTTTTTAATACAGGCTTATAGAATAATGAATATTATTTATTTAGAATGGGATATTTCAAATAATAGGAACGGAAAACCGTAAAGAGAGAAAATTGAGAATGAAATATTGTAATCAATAAATTACTATTCTAATTCCTGAAGAGAAAAATTAAAGTTATATAATTCCATAGGATGAATCCCTAAACCTTTAGCGATAGGTAAGATTGTTGTTATTTTGGGCTCATTTTCGTCAGCTAGGATTCGATAAATGGCTTTATTTTCAATATTTCCGATTGATGCTATAGTGGCGATATCCCGATCACTTTCTTCAATCAGCTTCCTTAAATGCTCACTAAATTTTTTTCGATATGCTTTTCTCCATTCTTTCACTATCACAATATCCTTCCAATGAGTCGAAAAAAATTGTCAAGTTTGACACTTTTAAAAAATATTTATTATATTTACCTCATATTAATATATTTGCGAAACTTCTTTAAGTAAAATATTAGAAGCATTCGCTTTGAATCTCGCCAATGAAAACTGGTAATTTTAAGGAACGAGATGATAAGTGATAATGCTCACGACCCGGGCGTGGGCTTACTTGTCGTTCCTTGGTATACCAGTACCGCATTGGCATAAGTAAGTCACCATGCCCTTTATTTTAAGGCCTTCGTTTCAAAGCTATCTTCTCTTTACCTTATAAGAATTCGCTTAAGCTAAACTCAGTTTAATTCTGGAGGTATTTGCCTACAGCTTAAAGGCGACCGCTTATGTTACAGCGTATTTTTGAATTATTACAACAAGGGCATCCCGATGCTTTGGAACTTATCTATTCAAGGTATTACCACAATATCTTCTGGGTGGGCCGGCAAATCCTGGATGATGATTTTGCCGTAGAAACCCTGGTTCAAGACAGCTTTCTGATACTATGGGAGAAAAGAGACCGGATAGAACGCCCGGAACATATTTACTACTTCCTTCGATTGGTGATGAAAAGGGAATGTTATACCTATTATACCCGTCCTAAAAACAAGTTTTTCAGGACCGTCAATTCCCTGGAAAGTTACCAGGACTACCAGGACTATTTAGCCGGCTATGATCCTAATGAAGATTTTCAACACCAAAAAGATCACGAGACGGAGCAAAAAGCTTTCGACAGGATACGAAATGTGCTCCCATTGCTTAGCAGCGAAAGAAAGCGCCTGATAGAACTCTGTTTAAAATATGACTTTAGCTATAAAGTTATTGCCCAGGTAATGGGCACCAGTATCACCCATACCAGCAATGAGGTAAAAAAAGCCATCGAGGATATTAAAAATATTATCCACCAGGGCAATAATCTGGAAACAAAACCAAAACCGGTTTCGGCCGTAGAGATGCAAGGCGAAATAACCCCTGAACAGGAAAAGGTCTTGCAACTTCGCAATGAAAGGCAATACTCCTTTGCTGCAATTGCCAGGGAGCTAAGCCTTTCTCAAAAGGAAGTTCACCAGGAATTTATGGCCGCCTATAGGCTTATGCAGCCCAAACACGAACAACAACCGGCTTAGTGATGGGAAAGAATACAATCAAACTCACCCGCAGGATCCAGCTGTTGATCGATCTGCCTACAAGGGAAGAACGGGAGGAGGCCATGGGGAAACTATACCGGTGGCGTTACCGATGCTACAAGGCAGCAAATCTTATCGTATCCCATCTCTATGTTCAGGAGATGATTCAGGAGTTCTTCTATCTAACAGAAGGCATAAAGTATAAACTGGTGGATATAAAGAAAGATGATCTTGGCATCTTCAACCGTTCCCGGATCAATACCACCTACCGGATGGTATCCGATCGCTTTAAAGGAGAAATGCCCACCAACATTTTAACCAACCTCAATAGCTCTATTTTGAGCTCCTTCAGGAAAAACAGGGAGGAGTATTGGACAGGCCAGCGTTCCTTACCCAATTTTAAAAAGGATATGGCTTTTCCCTTTGATATGGAGGGCGTGTGTGGGTTGAAATTCAATCCTGATAAGAAGGCTTTTTGCTTCCGTTTTTTCTCCATTCCCGTAAAGACCTATTTAGGAAGGGAATTTAACGATAAATGGAAACTGATGCATGAGCTGATTAGTGGAAAAACCAAAATGCGTACTTCCCATATCAAATTAAAAGACGGTAAGATCTTTATGCTGGCCACCTTTGAATTGGAGAAGGAAAAGCACAAATTACGGCCGGGAGTAGTTGCAGAAGCGAGCTTGTCCCTGGAATACCCAATCCTGGTAAAGATCGGAAAAGCCAAGCTTAAAATTGGCAGCAGGGAAGAGTTTTTATACCGAAGGTTAGCGATACAAGCCGCTTGTAGAAGGATACGGGAGGGAGTCAAATATGCAAGGTCGGGGAAAGGGACAAAACGCAAAACCAAAGCATTGACCCGGTTTAGGGAAAAGGAGCGTAATTATGTCAACCAACGACTGCACGTGTATAGTAGAAAGCTCATTGATTTCTGCATCAAACACCAGGCAGGGACACTCATTTTATTGGACCAGGAGAAGAAAATTGAAATAGCCAGGGAGGAAGCCTTTGTCTTAAGGAACTGGAGTTATTATGACCTGATGACCAAAATAAAGTACAAGGCCGAGAAAGCCGGTATTGAACTTATAATAGATTAGTTAATTAGGAGGGTGCTTGTACACCCGCATGGTGAGGCAGATTAGAGCACTCACTAAATGCGCTTAGCATATACAACGCGTGGGCAACCCTTATTCTATAGAGGGAGACCATTTAATAAAAACAACATTCCTATATGATAAATTTCTTTTTGGAATTTTTCTGGTGTAAGCTGGATATCTGAATCCGGAATCTCCAGTTTATATTTTCGAATGCACTAAATATACAATGGATTATTAGTTAATAACAGACTCATAAAAACGAATATTCTCCTCCACAATAACCTCCGTAGAAAACCGCTCAACCACTCGCTTCCTGGCTGCTTTTCCCATTTTTTCTGCAAGCTTCCGGTTTTTAAGTAGTTCGATCACCTTTGCAGCAAAAGAGTCGTGGTCTTTAGGATTTACGGTATAGCCTGTCTTACCATCGACCATCACTTCTTTCGCCCAGCCAATATCTGAAGTAACCAGTCCCTTTTCCATAGCCATTGCCTCCAGCCAGGTCATAGGCAGGGCCTCCGCGAAGCTGGGTAGCACGATCACCGCAGCTCGCGAGATACGTGACCTGATCTCCTCATAAGGCAGCTTGCCTGTCCAAAGCAAATTTTCCTTTGCTTCTTCGGTTAAGATTTCCTCAAACAAGCGACGTGTTGATTTCTTCGTCTGAATATCTATCACATCATACCCTGCCATAATCAGGCGGGCATTTGGGTTTTGTTTGTTTACCAAGTTAAAGATTTCAGCCAGTTCCAGCACTCCTTTTTTTCTGATGATAGTCCCGAAGTACAGAATGGTATCAGGAATTGGTGCTTCTTCTGTAGACTTAAAGGCCTGAACATCTACTGAATTCGGAATCACTTTAATTTTCTTCTTAAAACTAAAAATCTCTCTTGTTTTATCGGCGGTAAATTCACTCACGGAGAGAAGATGATCCGCCCCCTTTAAAGCTAACTTCTCAAACCAAAAATTCTTCTTTTTCTGTGGTCGTCCTTCCAATTGGCAAAAATAGGAATCACTGCCGTGCAATCTTATCACTAGCGGACACTTTAGCTTAATAAAAGCAGTTATGCCAGTCCAATCTGGGGCTTCCAGGGCATCGATCTGCTCTTCCAGGATTAGCTTGTTTAGATAGAATTCCAGGTATTTCCGGTAGCGGTACCAGCCAAAGAAGTCATAGTTTAATTGTTTGATAAAATGAAATTGGATCCCCTCTTCTTCAAAAACTTCATCTTTTTTCTGCCCGTAAACAAAAACCGTGATGCGCATATCTTTTTTCACCAATTGCTCCGCCAGGCTTTTTATACTGGTACCTAGACCGCCGGAAGGGCTGGACTGGGAGTGAGGGTATTCTGGGGTGAGGAAGGTGAGGTGCATATCAATTTAATCTTTATATACGTAATATTTATAAACTATAATTCGTAAAGGTATAATTAACCCTATGCCCAATACTGCAGATAAGATATAGGGAAAACTCAAAAGTAGTCCTAAATTATATAAAACATTAGCTAGAATATAAAAGCTAATAATGGACATTAAGTAACGAATTAATTTCATCTTGTTATGTTTTTTGTTGAATAAGTATTTTAATTGCACTGTATATAGAATTAGATAAGTACTGCCATAAACCAGAATAAATGAAATTACTTCGTTTATAGCGAGGAACTCTACTAATAAAAAAAGTCCCGATAAGGTGTATAGATAACTTATTATACTAATCGCGAGATAGCGAAGGTAAAACTTCTTTTGTCCTATGAAATGGTTAAAATTTAACATCGGTTAGCTAAATGTTCAATGTTTCTCGGCAAGAATTATTGTCCAGGGAATTGGTGATTTAACTGCAATTATTTTCCCAAAGTGTTCATTAATTAACTCTTTAAATTTTTCTTTCGACCAATGGTTCAGATGTCCGGGGGTATTACCAAAATCAGAAACATATTTTAACCTGCATAAGTTTAATATCCTCCACAGAGGTTCGTTTGGAACTCCAATTATAAGATATCTCCCTGAAATTTTTTTAATTTCTGAAAGTGCAATTTCCGGATAATCCAGATGTTCCAGAACTTCCAATAGAAATACCAAATCCACACTTTCGTTATCATACTTTAAGTCATACACGCTTTCTTGAAATATATTTAAACCGGGATTATTTTGTTTAGCACTGGAGATTAATTCAGGTACAAACTCCGACCCACTTATTGATGGCAACCATTTTCTCAGTCTCTGGGTAGAATATCCTTCGCCAATCCCAATTTCATGTGCTTTGGTCACTTCAGTAGTTAAATCTAACAGACTTTTAACTGCTCTATAATAATTGTTGACTAAGTATTTGGAGAGAATGTTTTTAGACTCATACTTCCCTCTAAAATTTTCCTTTTCCGGTTGGGCCGTCAAATTGGAATAATCAATTCTTTTCAAAATAATTCTTTTTGGTTAAATAAAGAATTCTCTCCTGGTTCATTCTAACCCGGGTAAGCATATCTGCTACGAAGGCCAAGGTGATTAATATTACTGCAATGCCAGTTAACGCAAGTGCAATAAATCCAAAACTTTTATAAGGAGTTATCATTCCCGTTTGAAACCAATGAAAAAGCACAAAACCACCTATTAATAACGCCAACATAAGAATTCCTCCTGCGATGCTTAAGAAAAAACGAAGTGGCTTATAATCCTTCCAGGTTTTAAATATGATTAAAGAGGTTCTGAAGGCATATATCCAGAGGTTGTTAGCGATACGGGAAACCCTGTCAGGAAAGTAATTCACCCTGATAGGTAGCTGTCCAAAATGAAACCCTTTTTGTAATAATTCTAAAATGGTTTCATGAGTATAAGTAAAACTTCCCTGAATATTTAAGCTATATAAACACTCCCTGGAATATGCACGAAATCCGCAGGAAGCATCATAAATACGTACCCCACTTATTAAACTAACCAATTTACTGATTTGTTTATTACCCCAATATTTAATTTTAGGCATATTTTCAGGACGTCCCGCTGCAAATCTGTTTCCGGTACAAAAATCAGCTTTTTCTTCCAGAATAGGTTTTAAAAGATCTTCAATTTGATTTGTGTCAAACTGTCCGTCCGCATCTATGCTTACAAGAAGGTCAGTTTCAGCCTCCAGAGCGTAATTGATTGCCGTTTGGAATGCTAAGCCTACTCCACGATTAGCTACATGGGAAACTACACTAATGTTTTCCTTCAAACATAATTCCCGGGTTTGATCGGTACTACCATCATCTACCACCAGGATTTCCAATTGGTCGATTCCCGATATATTCCTTGGTAAAGACCTTGTAACCTTAATGATATCTTTTTCTTCATTTAAAGCGGGAAGGTAGATGATGAGTTTTTTCGGTTTCAAATTATGGATTTATAGGAGTTCATTAAATATTTTGAAATTTAGACGCAACTCATTAATAACATATAGCATTGCTATTATTTTTCCTGCCAGAATGAAAGTTTTATTTTCTGGAATAAGTTTTCTGAAAAAATAATAAAAACCTAAAATATAAGCAGGTAGCATGAATAACCAATATCTGCTGAAGCCAGTTCCGGCAAACACCAATCCACCCATGATTAATAGAACAGCAAAAAACAGATTACGACTTTTTCTGTTTTTTATTTGAAGTAAAAAACCTGATGCGAAACTTATGATTAATAGGAAACTAAATAACCAACTTCGTAGCCCGGTCATAGGAATGAATAAAGATATAAATGCAGGAATTCCATTAATATTATTTACCTCGGCATGTTTAATTAATCCTAATCCGGCTTTGATATTATAAAACGGCTCAGTCTCTTTAAAACGGTTAAAATAACTAAGCCCCATATTATTTTCACTTTCAATATAATAAACATATTTGAACCAGATTAAAATAGGTAAAAGCATTAGGATCAAATAAACTGAATGTTTGAATAAAGTTTTCCGTTGATTTGACCTCAGTAATTCCTTTGTAAAGGGATAAAGTTTTAAAATTAATAAAAGGCCCAGTACAGCAAAAACATATCTGGTTAAAGTCAGAATCAAGAGGGATGCACAAAAAATTAAAACTTCCTTTATCCTGAGCTCTTTCTTACTAAGATAGTAAATGAATATCCAGAAAAAACAAAATATGATGCTTTCGGGATAAAGCTTTGTGCTCCAGAGTACGAAATTATTATTCACTGCGGTTAGCAAAATAATTACAGGAACAATAGTGGAATTTAAATTTAGGCCTTTGAGAAATTTATAAAGATATCTTATACCAATTAGGACGAATCCCAGATTTGCTAATCTTGAAAGAACCAAACCGACTGTGGGCTCAAATTCGGTATAAAATAAAGCAATTAAAAAAGGAAGGGAAGGAGTAATAGTTGAGGGTTTCTCGTGATGAAAATACTGTCCGGATTCCAATATGTTTTTAGCAATTTTTAAATAGGTTGTTTCGTCACCAAATAAGGGTAAGAATAAATTTCTTAAAGATGAGATCAGACTGATGAGAATCAGGAGAGAAATAAATTTATTTTCCTGGAAAAAGCTTTTTAATGATTTTATTCTCATTTTTTACAAATAGTATTTAATTCTATCCATATTCTTTCCGAAGCCTTATCAGCGGGGGAATTATTTATTTTTTTAAACCAAGTGATGGCTTGTTCCGCTTTCTCCTCTGGATTTTTTAAAGCTTTTTCCAACTTAGCCTCAATTTCTTCTTTTGAATTTAACCAGAACACTTCCTCACCGGTTGGCATCGATCTAAAATGAATAAAATTATAAACCTTTCCGGGAGACCACTCAGGATTATTCTTTGTCTCTGCTTCATAATTAATGTATAAACAGGGTTTTCCAAAAACTGCAAAATCAAAAACCATAGAAGAACCTACATTAGCTACAGCTTCTGAATGCAAAATAGTATTTACCTGTAATTCCAGATCTTTTTTGGTAGGTAGAATGCTGTTCCATTCCTCTCCGGCTTTCTCCCATTTTGGTGCTATTGGTACAATTAATTTCGCGTGCTTTTTCAACACTTCATCATACCGATCAGAAAAATCCACAGGGCAGCGCCGGAAAATAACTCCCAGTTTATCTCCTTCGGAATTTAATTTCCTTACAGCCTCGGCCAAATCATTCAGGTATTGAGGATCATCAGGAGAGGTGGTGATATCGTCACCACTGAAACAGATATATTTTTTAGAGAGGTCTAGCCCGTGTTCCTTAAAAAAAACTGCTCGGCTCTGTCTCAGACTCAAATCATAATGCGGTTCGAACTGCGGACTCCCACTAATAAAAACCTGTTCCACATTGATATTAGGATAGTAATTCAACAACTCTTCCTTCATATACTCGCTCCAGACAAAATAATGATCGGTTTCCACCACCATAGTTGCCTTAGGCAGGTTATCCCAGGAAAAGATAAAAGTTGAGGTGGAAATACCCATATCTAGCGCCGCCGTTAGTGGAGCTATAGCATTCACAGGACGCTGATTAGTACAAAAAAGCAGATCGGGCCTTTCCTTTTCCAGGACATTTTTGCATTTTTTATAGTAGTCCCCCTTCCTTTCAGAAGTCTTCATTTTTTTTCTGAGCCTAGACAGCCCCTTTTCTCCCTTATGCGAACTATGGAGAGCACTTACTATTCCGTTCTTTATTCTGCCTTTAATCGTTTTTTTGGTGATAGGGAATTTATAGGTTTGATAAACCGGATCGTTAAATTTTTTTGTAAAATGATCGATTTCCGCTTCGATTTTCGCTCTTTTTAGTAAATCGGTTTGAGGCTGGGCGCTTCCCTGAAGTTTAATTTCCTTATAACCCAGTTCATGAAGGTCAAAAGGAGTATGGTTCCAGAAGATCACTTCCCATCCCATTTTTTTTCCGATTTCCACAAAAGAGGTAAAGGCAAAATTTCGTAAGCCCACCCCATCGGGGAGGAGGATGAGTATTTTCTTTTTGGGTTTCAGATCAGTTGGTATTTAGCTTGGTTTCAAATATAGAGAAAACTGATTATTCAAAAAGTCTTTGCGCGTAAGTATAAATTGGGGCTGCTGCCTTAGACATAAAGATTAGCCTAACTTAAATCTTCCCAATGCAAAAACTCCCATTTCTTCATTTTCCGCTTTAATTGCTTACCGATTACTTCTTCAAAGTTCCATGCATCCATTCCATAAGCTTTTGGTTTTTTCGCCTCCAGGTCTTCAAAACTTAAAATGTGACCTTGGGGAAGATCTTTATTAACAGCGAGGGATTTTTCGAAGATCTTTTTTAAATTTTCATATTTTGAATTATCCGATTTATTTACGGGCTGCTTCATAGATGTGTAGATATTTCGAACAGCTTGCACAAGATCTTTGATCTCATCAATTTCCATGGAGGAAGTGGCATCGGGTCCGAAGCTCCGACGATCAAATACGGCATGAAACTCTAGTATTTCGGCACCCAGGGCCGTGGCCGCAATACAGGTTTCAGGTCGTGCAGAATGATCAGAATAGCCTACCGATACCCTGTATCGATCTTTTAACTCTCCAATCACATTCAGTCCATATTCTTTCGGCTCGCTTGGGTATGCCGTGGTACACTGTAGAATTGAAAATTCCACTTTTCGATTTTTAAGGAACTGCGTCGTTTTATCAAGCTCTTCCAGAGTACTCATCCCGGAGGACAGGATTACAGGCTTCCCGGTTTGAGCGATCTTTTCAAGTAGGAGAAAATTATTTACCTCCCCTGAACCTATCTTATATCTATTTACTTCTAGCTCCTCCAGTAGCTCCACTGCCTTATTGCTAAAAGGAGAAGCCAGGAATTCAACTCCTTTTTTCACACATCGATTCTTTAAAAGCTGCCATTGTTTCTTACTGAACTCCATTCTTTTCCAGTAATCAAACCTTGTTTTATCCTGCTCAGAAAATTTAACACGGAAGGGTTCATAAATACTGCTCTCAGCTTCTGCAATATGAACCTGAAATTTTACCGCATCGACCCCCATTTCTGCAAGAGCATCTATATAAGAAAGAGCTATTCCAAGGCTCCCTTCATGGGCTTGTCCTATTTCAGCTATTATAAACATACTTTAGAATTATTTTTGAG
Organism: Salegentibacter profundi; assembly: GCF_054121475.1. Taxonomy (NCBI): domain Bacteria; kingdom Pseudomonadati; phylum Bacteroidota; class Flavobacteriia; order Flavobacteriales; family Flavobacteriaceae; genus Salegentibacter; species Salegentibacter profundi. The sequence continues at coordinate 324,583 of NZ_JBSYGG010000004.1, read as the reverse complement.
AATATCTGTTATACATTTGTAATATTGCTTGGACACAGCAGTCTTGCTGTACCTTTCAATATAAGTATTTCGGTTCTGCTCGCTTATTCTATATACTTCTGCATCTGTCAAGTTCTTAATCTTTTCAAATTGCTTCTTAAAACTTTCTCCGTTATCCGCCTCAAACCAAAAATCATTATTCGTATTTGCCAGTCTTTCAGGCATAGCCCCAACTTCTGTACTTAAAATGATCTTGCCTGCCGCCATAGCATCGATTCCTACCAATGGCCCTGCTTCGGTGTAAGCAGGAATAATAGCACATTCAATGTCACGATAAAGTTCTTTAACTTCATTAATATTTAGATGTCCCATTAATTTAATATTCTTAATGTCTCTGGATTTAGCCAATAATTCAGAATAAAGTCTACCAGTACCTACAATAGTCAATTCATCATTTTCATCACTGAATTCTTCGAAAAATGAAATAAGATTAAAAAGATTTTTCTCTGGTGCGAGACGGGCAACAGTAATAAATCTATTTACTTTTCTTTTTGGCAAATCAAGCCCCAAAAGTCCCTCTTCCATATATGAGTTTTGGTCTATTATGGTATAATTATTAAAATTTAATTTGGGATGTAAATTATTAGCATTAATTATTGAATGATGAATAAACAGATCTACATCCTTTAAATAGGAGGGGACTTCGCCGGTTAATTCTATTTCTCCCGTAGTTCTGAAAATAACCGGCTTCTTCAATAGCTTTGAAAACTTGATTATTTCTTTAGTTCTTAAGGTCTCTAAATGAGCTATTATAAAGATAAGATCATAATTTATTAGGACATCTTTTAATATCTCATTTTCCCGTAGTTTGAGAAACCTGGAATTAACCCGGTTATTTATATAGAAATAAACCGGCTCTTTTTTATTATTTCTTAGATAACTTAATAATGCAGCAGGTCGTAAAAAGGCGTATCTTTTGAATAACAACTGCTTTAGGGACCTCATTTTAATATCACCCACCATTTCATAAATTTGTGAGCGGTCTGTAATATTTCCTGTGGAGAGGACGTCAACCTCGAAATCATAATGCAAAACAGAAGCTGCAAAACCTGCTTCCAGCTCTCTTCCTCCTAAATCTTCTATTGGACCTATCAGTAATATTCTTGCCATTAATTATAAAATATGCGAAACATTCTTTTAAGCACAGCTTTTCTAAGGCCATAAGCCTTCTGTCTTAAATTTTTAGTGAAATTGGCATTGGAGTTTCCATTCAGATTCTGATTGGTATTGTTACTTACCGCATCGGTGAAATTTTGCCTATTATTCTGCAACTTTTCTAACATCCAGGATTCTATCTCATTACCCATATGGTAGGCCTTATTTTCAAAGACTGAAAGTCGCATTAAGCCTGCTTTGTCTATTGGCTCATCAACATATTTATATTCTGAATTACCCCCTACCAAAGTTAAGGAAGGTTCTAATGGTACGGTTTCAAAAAGAATCTCTCGTTTTATAGTTAAAACCTGATGTCCGCTTCCTATGATGGCCTTTACCCCATTCTTCTCTATTACAGGCCATTTATTATCAGGGTCTTTCTCATTGTTCCAATTAATACTTGACAGGTACCTATTGTGGTCTTCAAAATTTTCCGGAATCTTTGCGAAATTAAACTTTACCCGCTGCGCAAGAATTTGTCCTAGGACCGAACTTGTGCCATAAAAGAGGCCCTGCCTCACGGGTATAGGAGAAACAGAACCAACCTTGTCAAAAGACCTGAAGACGTCCATAACTGCTTTTTCCCAGTCTTCCAGAAATAGGATATCTGTATCACTTAAAGTTATATATTCTTCCCGGGAAGATCTTGCAGCACCTATTAAGGCATCTATTTTACCAATATTAGTTGAGTGTTGAATTATACAATCAACTTCCTTTTTTGAATAAGTAAGTAATAAATTTCTTAATTCTTCACAGGAACCATTGTCTACAACAGTAATTTTGTAACTATCATTATTGGCTCTGATCAAAGAATCAAGGCTAAGTTTAAAAACGTCCAGGACGTTTTCATAATAGCCTTCAGGTTTAGGAATAAATACAACGATCACCACTCTATGATTAACACTGAGTTTAATTTTTTCCTGAGTTTTTTGGGGATTCCAACCTTTTCTCATTGCCTTTAGTTATTATTCTTCTTTAAACAATATATAGATTGATTCCTCCATTCCTTATAATTTATGACTCTGTAATTATATGAAACGAATATCTTTTCCAGTTCGGCTTTTTTATAGTCACTTAACCAACCGTTTTCTAATCTGTCTGCATTAGAAATATCGCTACAGGCATAAGATAATACAATATTCTCGATATGATTAGATATTTGAGCGAACACACTTTCAATGTTGTATACATATTCAAGCACTCCGCTGAAAACAGTAGTATCATACTGTCTCATATCTATTTGTATCTCTTCATTCAAATCGCACTTAATTACATCAGGATAACGGCAAACTATATCAGACGCTTGATATAAACAATTTACGGGAAGTCTAGTCTTAAGGCTAAGGTTACCCGCTCCAAATTCTATAACTCTGGCACCCGGTTTTATAAAGGATGCTAAGATATAGGTCCTCTCATCCCAGCTCTCATCAAGTTCATCAGGGTTTTTCCATCTATTCAGATCACTTTCTCCCTTTTCTCTTAGAGCTTTGGTCGTTTTTCTCCTTCTCCTAAGATGCAGCTTTGCAAGCAGTCCTTTCCCCTTATTAAGGCTGAAAAAATATAATTTACGAAATAATGGAATTCCTGCCATTAAAAGTTTCTTAGAGTTCAATTTTAAACACAATATTCTTCAGATCGGCTGTGATTTTATAGGAATAATTATGATTCCTAAATTCAAATATGATCCTTTTCAGGATTATATCGTTCACTTTTTTAAGGGAAATATAAGTCTGAGATTGTTTTCCTAGTCTTTTCTTGATCTTGTATTTAAGGCCGGTATAATAATCAGCCTCATAAATTTTTACTTCAACAATCTTATTTTTATAGAATTTGATTCCCTCAAAAATAAAATGCTCCACAGCAGCTTCGATATTTTCTAATTCTATTTTAACATCGGGTGATTTCAATTTATCAGCATTACTTTTTTCAAACGCTTCCCCCCAGAAAACCTGAGAATTTGGTTCAATCACTTTATTTTTAAGACTATTTAGATAGTGCTGTTCATTAATCCTCATAGCATTTTTCAGTCTGGGAATTATGGTTAATTTTCCCTGTTCAGAATTTTGGTAGGAGGGATGCCAGTTATGATAAAAGTGAATCTGTTCTGTTCTTTTTTCTATAAAACCGGCATTTTTAAGTCTTGCATAAAGATCGACATCTTCCGAACCATAGAAATGATAAAATTCGTCATAACCTGAAATTTCATAAAAGGCTTCCTTGCGGGCCAGAATCATTCCGTTTATTTCTCCTGTTCTTGTAGCTTTAAGGTCTTTAAAATTTTTATTACGATCAATATCTACAGAGGCCTGTTCATCCAAATATGCGAGTTTAAATATTTTAAAAGAATCCTTAGAAATATTATTCTCAAGAAATTTTGTAGCCACTGGCGAAAAAATCAGATCAACATCAGCAATAAAGATGTATGGATTTTTTGCTCTTTTAATCCCATAGTTTAATGCCCTGCTTTTATTCCATAACCTTTGAGAAGTATGCAGGTAGGAATAATTACAAAACTCAAAACTCTCCAGGGCTTTTTGAACTTTATTGGAAGTCTCGGAATCACTTCCATAATCTACAAAGATTACCTCGAAATTTTGGGATTTTTGATTTCTTAGAGACTCCATAGAAAGTTTTACTCTTTCTACATCTCTATCCCGAAATGCATATATAATACTAAGACTTTTATCCATTTCTAGTATTTAGATCTTTTTCCACTTGGTTATATCTTTGGAGCACCTGTTGTTTTATAGTTTTTCGTTCAAGTTCAGGTCTTAATTTTTCAATATTATAGAAAAATGCATTTTCCACTAAACCCGGATTATTCAAGCTTTTTAATATTACAGACTGTATTTCATCCACATTTAAAGGATCCTTTATTAGCAACCCATTTAAACCCTCTTCAATTATTTCTGCTGTAGCTCCTCCGGGATTAGACTGAATGGGAAAAGCTCCACTAATTATAGCTTCAAGCAGGGTGTTAGGCATCCCGTCCGAAATACTGTTCCCTATATAAATTTTTGCCTGCCCCATAAGCTCTATAACTTTAGCTCGGCCTATTTGTTTTAATAGATTAAAATTGGGCCAGTTTTTTAGTTCTGACGTCTGGATAAACTCAATAACCTTTGGTTCTACCCCAAATACTACAAATTTAAAATCCTTTAATTCTGATTTTAAATTTTCAATAGCTCTTAAAACCGGAATACATTCTCCAAACAATTCCTGATAGCCTTTTATTAAGATTAGATTTCTCTTTGAAGGATGAATTAAATTTTCTTTAGGTTCAAGTTCGTAACCGCCGCCACCAGGAAAACTCCCTAAGAACTTACCCTCAAATCCATATTTTTGTGCTATGTGGTAATCTCTGGTGCAATCAGCAAACATATAATCCACTCTTGGAAGAACACTTTTAATATCTTTTAGATAATTTGCTTCATTTTGAAAATAATAGAGATCATTCCCCCAGGCTGAATATATCCATGTTATTTGAGGATGTGTTTGCATCACTTTTAAAATAGGGGTACAGGCGGAAAAAAGAACAAAACTTTGCACCACATCAGGTTTAAACTCCTTTAGTTTTTCTTCAAATATATAGGAAAGGGGCCTTTCAAAATAAGCACTCAGGGCTTCGTAAAAAAAATGAAAATTTTTCTTCAGAAATTGTCTCCCCGGATAATCGAATTTCCTTTTCCAGTTTACCGTTTGCTCCATCCAGTTGATCCTTTCTACCTCCTGTCCGTTATCAAAAACATCTATCCATAAGATCTCATGCCCAGAATCTTTGAGCTGATCGGCCCAGTTGAAAAAATGTCCTGCAAACATAGATACCATCAATATTCTCATTTTATTAGACCTTTAATGACCTCCGATAAATGATTTTGGGATAAATACTCTTCAAGATCTTTTCTGTTCAGCAGGAATAATGATGGATCTTTCTTCCAATGCAGGTACATTTCTTCCAGTAATTTAAATATCCTTTTTTCGTCAGACACTTCAGCCCAGTAGGGATAACTTTCTCCAAGTAGCCGCCTTGATTCACTTAAGGCAGGTCCTAAAAGTAAAATTGGTTTGTTTGCCTGCACACAATGCGGAAATTTCCCCGGCAGAAACGGACTTATTTGAGCTTTCGCCTCTAGAATAACGTTTACAGCAGATGAATTTTGAAGTAAACGTATAGTCTTATAGGGGATTCCTCCTGGGATTAACTTTAAACTCTCATTTGTATCTGATTTTGCTTTAAGCCAATTTTGATGGTGTGAACTTTTCCCGATAAATATCAATCTAATTTCTTCAGAGGCGTGTGGATATCGTTCTATTAGGGAAACAAAAGCATTCACCAGGGGTTTTGGATCACGCGGACCCAAAAGGGTTCCCGCGTGAAGAATATTGAAAGCATCAGGATTAAAAAAATCAGGGAGATCTATGTCAATCCTAACATCATCGGAAATTTGATGTGGTATTATTATCCCTTTTTGTAGAAATTCAGGAAAATAGCTCCCCATCCAATGCATTAAGAGTTGGGAAGGAAAGACAGGAAGTAATGCTTTTTCGGAAATATTTTGAACAAACTCCCATTTTTTAAACTGTCCCGGCTCTACCCAGGCAAAAGGTGGAGGATAAAGATGCATAGGGTAGGGGTCGTGTATATATGCAATCCATTTTTGGTGCAATTCTGGCAATTTTAAAAGGGCATGATGAGGCCTAAAGCTGCCTCCTTTACTTAAAGTAAGTATGAAATCTGGCTTGTAGTTTTTTTCCTTTTTTATTTCTTTTATAATGCTATCACGGTCATTATAAAGAGTAAACGAAAAACCGAAGATATTTTCAAGAAATTTATGAATATCTATTTTTAAAGTCTTCCTAAGATGTCTTTCTATTCTACTGAGCAAAAAATAAAGGCTTTTTCTATTTTCCTTTATTGCAATAGTGGGAATATTCTTTAGTTGAATTTCCTTTCGGGTATAGTGTAGCACCTTCAAATCGCAACCGATCTTTTTTAAGTTGTGAATCAGGGCTACCCTTCCTTTGGTTCCACTACTGTCTTCTGTATCAATAGATTCAGAAATCACAAGAATTTTCGGAAATTTGGGCAAATTGAAGGATTTGTATATTGTTTTGTAAATCTAAGAAATTTAAAATTTAATTATTCTGATGGTATTAAAAGAAAATAAGGCCAGTAATTATTTTCTTTAGATTTGCTTTACCGAAATAAATATTATGGAAGTTGATCTAATTGCTGGAACCCGACCCAATTTTGTTAAAATAGCAGGACTATATCACGCGATTTTAACTTTAAAGTCTCCAATAAAATTAAGAATAATACACACAGGTCAACATTATGATCATAAACTAAGCGGAAGCTTTTTCGAAGTTTTGGAGATCCCTGAACCCGATTTTAACTTAAATGTAGGTAGTGGAACGCAGGCCGAACAAACCTCAGGTATTATGCTTGCTTATGAAAGGATTTTAGCAGATAAAAAACCCGATTTATGTATTGTGGTAGGAGATGTAACTTCTAGTATGGCCTGTGCGATTACCGCTAAAAAACAAAATGTTCAAGTTGTTCATATTGAAGCGGGTTTGCGCTCTTACGATTGGAAAATGCCAGAAGAAATAAACAGGATTCTGATAGATTCTATAAGTGATTACCATTTCACTACCAGTGCCACAGCTTCACAAATTCTTATTGAAGAGGGAAAGGATCCTAATAAGGTTTTCTTTGTTGGAAATATCATGATCGATACTTTATTGCATCATAAATCAAAATTCAAAAAGCCCGAAATATTCGAACGACTTAATCTATTGAAAGAGAAATATCTGGTTTTAACTATCCACCGGCCCTCAAATGTGGATAATATTAACCAATTGAAAACTATTCTTGAAACTCTTTCAGCCGATGCTAATGAAATGCCTATAATATTCCCGGCACATCCAAGAACTGCAAAAAGAATTGCAGATCAAAAATTGCAAATTCCTAATATTCATATAACCGGACCTTTGGATTACCATGAGTTTAATTATTTAATAAAAGAAAGTAAAGCAGTGATAACGGACAGTGGAGGAATTACAGAAGAGGCTTCCGTCTTAGGATTACCCTGCCTTAGTTTGCGCGATAATACCGAAAGACCCGAAACTATTAGTGAGGGAACCAATGAGTTAATTGGTACCAATCCAGAAAAATTTAAAAAATACTTAGATCAGCTTTTTGAAGGTCATTGGAAAAAAGGAAATATTCCCGAAAAATGGGATGGAAAAACGGGTGAAAGAATTGTTAGGATTCTGGAGAAAATATCAATTTTCTGATTTTTCCTTTTATAATAAAAATGGGACGCAGTAGGGGGTAAATATAAAAGCCCATGTTATACTTTATCCTGGTAATGAGACCTGCTTCACCACAAATTAAGACTTTATTTATAATAGCTTGAGATTTTAAAAAGAAACCAAGCTGCATAAAATACTTGAAGATTTTTGGAGATATTAAATTATTCCTTCTTAGCTCTTCTATAATAAGGATTGCGGCTTTTATTTTCGATTTCCGCCTTATGGTATTTTTGGCCCAATATTCTCCTGTATTTGATTGGGAATGTTTTCTATTGTAATATAAAATCTTGTTAATTGAAACGCCGCTAAATCCCTTCGTTAATATTCTGGTATAACATTCCCATTCTTCCCCATACATGAGATCCTCATTGAATCTTACTTCTTCGAAACATTGTTTATACCAGAGTAGAGTACAGGAAGCAAAAGGAATTCTTCCGGTAATCATATCTTCAATATTTTTAAGACTAAATGGTATTTTCTCAACTTGTTCGGTCCTACCGAATTCAATATTTTTCCATTTTCCGGTAAAAGGTTTCTTTTGATATCTGCAAAAGTAAAAGCCACTATCTTTTAATAAATTAAGACTAGTTTTAAGGTTTTCCGGATGGATGATATCATCGTCGTCAAAAAATTGAATATATTTTCCTTTAGCAAGATCTAGACCCATATTTCTGGATCCGGGGAGCCCTTTTTTATACTTAACTTCTCTTTTGTAATATTTGAATCTTTGGTCGGAATCCAACAAGCTTTTAATTACGGAAAAGGTGTCATCATTACTGCCATCATCTACTATTAAACATTCCCAGTCCCGGAAACTTTGATTAACTATGGAATTCAAAGTTTCCTGTATGAGGTGACTGCGGTTATAAGTAGCCATTATAATAGATATTTCGGGATTTTTGGAATCTATTATCATTGCAGTATTTTTATAAGAAACCTTAATGGAGATAGCAACTTACCACCTAAACGGGCATCTAATGTATTAGAAATTCTAATTTTTTCCCTTTCTTCTTTTTTAATCCTCTCAAAGAGATCATTTACAAGAAGGTCAAAGTGTTTTACATATAAATCTCTATGCTTAAAAACTATTTGTTTGAATTTTTCTTGTTTCAAATGTTTAATCCGGGCAGTAGTCGAGTTATGGCGAACTTGATAATTGAATAGCACTTCATCTATTACCACGGCACGGCCACCATCTTTAAGAATATTCAGATATAATTCCCAATCTTCAAAACCAAGTACAGGTAGATCCGTTTCATAACCTTCACAAACTTTCCAATCCTCTTTTCTAAACATAGAACTTCCCAGGGCTGAATTATGGATAAGGAAATTTTTATAATCCCCTCCCCGGGGGGTGTAAATATCAATCTTTGTCTTTTTAGTAAACCTTAAAGCTTTACAGGTCACAATCTTTATTTCGGGGTCATCCTCCATCAATTTCACTGCTTTCTTACAGAATTCGGGTTCAAAGAAATCATCTGAATCAAGGTTTAAGATATATTTTCCTGTAGCTTGGTCTATACCGTTATTCCTGGCGATGCTTTGCCCTAAGTTTTCCTGGCTAATCAACAGGTCTACATCTTTCCTTAAATTCTCCATGATATCGGCCACCAGTTTATCTGATCCGTCATTCACCAGTATGATCTCCTTTTCTAGATAGGTTTGGCTCTTTGCAGATTTTACGGCCTTTACCACATCGGGATCGTTGTAACAAGCGATAACTATGGAAACTTGAGGATTCAATTTTTGAGATATTTTGATAAAACTTTTGAATAATTCATAGCGATAGCTTTTGGTTGGTATTTTTCAATGTATTCAGAATCAGCATTATGCCTTTTAAGCATTTCTATCGCCTTATTTAAAGCACTTTTAACGGAAGATAAAGATAACGGATTAAAGACTGGCATTCCTACTTCTTTTAGTTGAGGTCCAATATTGCCAACATCTGGTCCAATTATAATTTTATCAAACGTAAATCCAAGAAAAACACTTCCTGAGTTTAATAAATCTATTCGCGGTATTAAAATTATATCCGCAGCTGAAACTTTTAAGGCTAAATCTTCACTACTTAAACTTTTATAAGTAAAAATATATTTTGGTGGAGAGTGCTTCTGTTTAAATTTCATTTTAAAATATGATTGAAAATCAAAGAATTTTTTCATTCTTACCCTGCCAGGTAACTCTATTTTAAGCTCCGTCCTCATATGTGTAGAAATAAGAACCTTGTTCCTTCTCTTAATAGAATTAAATGACTTCAAAACAAGCTTTCGCTCTTCATCAGTTCTTATTTTTCCTGGTGCCAGTATTACTAAAGATTTTTGGTCTATTCCTAATTTTTCTCTAGCAACATATTTAGAAGTTTTCTTGAAAACATCTTTTAATAATGGGTGATAAACAATCTCATGGACTTTATCTGGAAATTTTTCCTCATACAACTTTCTACTGTGGAGTCCTAAATGTATAAATACATCCGTTAAACTTTCCACAATATCAAAGAGTTTGCTAAAATTAGGGGTTTCCCCCTTACTTCTTCTAAGATCATGTTTGGTATAAACGATAGTTGCTGTTCTCTTCCATTTCTCTAATTGAGGAATTAGAGCCTGTAATTCTTTTGCTGTAGGTTCATTCCAGTTATAAAAAGTTTCTGGCCAATGAATATTTACAATATCAATCGAAGCATCGTATTTTTGTATTTTACCAAATACAATCTCTTCTTTTGAATGAATAAGAATTTCCTCCAAATATGGATGATATTCATGCTTTGATAATGGAAATAGTATCTTCACGCTTCAAAGAAAAATAAAATTTTAAGAATCTCAGATAATTTCTGAAAGGAATGATATTTATTTGTAGGCTATAGAGAGCTTTCAAAACCAATACAAAAAGAAAAGCTTTAAACAAAAAATGATCCTATGCTAACTTTTTCTAAATTAGGAAAAAAAGGAAATTTAGGCAATCAATTATTCCAAATTGCTTCTACAATAAGTTTAGCTAAAAGAAATAATCAGGATTGCGTTTTTCCAATTTGGGAATATGAAGAATATTTTAAGTTTAATCTACCCCATGGTAGTTGCAATAATTGCATACAAATAAATGAAAAATTCTATCATTTTCACGAATGGAACCTTTCAAACGGAAATTATGATCTATATGGTTATTTACAGTCTGAAAAGTATTTTGACATCAACCTAGTAAAGAATACGTTTACTTTCAGAGATGGGTTTTTGAAAAATATCCTGGAGAAAACGGAATTGGCTAGTGCGGAAAACAAAATATTAATTTCAGTTCGTCGAGGAGATTTTGTCCATCATCCATGGTTTTACCAGTTATCTTATAAATATTACTTTACCGCGTTAACCGAGAACTTTCCAGATTGGAGAGATAGAAAGCTAGTATTTACTAGTGATGATATTGATTATTGTAAAAAGCACTTTTCCTTTTTACCAAATTCCCATTTCCTTGAAAACCTATCGGCTATAGAACAACTCGCCTTTGGAACTTTCTGTAAAGATTTTATAATCAGTAATTCCACATTCTCATGGTGGCTTGCCTGGTTTGGTGAAAAACAGGGATCGAAAATAATCGCACCTGTAAAAAATTTTAGGGGAAAACATGCAGATATAACTAATGAAAGGGACTACTTTCCCGAAAGATGGACTAAGTTTGACCATCATAATTATTCGATCCCTTTTAATTATTTAAGGCTTAAAATAACAGGGGAAATAAATGGAGTTAAAGAATATCTTTTATACTTAACAAAAAAAATTAAAGAAAAAGCACAAAAAAGAATAAGCAAGATTCAAAGATCATAATTAGATAGTTCTGAATATTCCAGAAATTAAACCTTTTACTCTGCTCTTATAAAAAGGACTGAAGTATTTCCCTTTAAGTCTATTAATAAATTCCAGGAATACTAGATTCAGATAATACCTTCTTACTTTATTAAAATTCGGATGAAATTTTTTACTAAAAATTAGTCTGTTACGCATAAAGTAGTAATGAAATGTTTCCTTCTTTATACTGGTAAGATTGTAGACAATCGCATGAGAATTCACAGCTAATTTATATCCTCGTTTCTTAGCCCTAGAACACCAATCCGTTTCTTCAAAATATAGGAAATATTCCTCTGGTAAAAAGCCAACATCCTCAATAGCTCTACTATTAATAAGAATGCAACTCCCATCTATGTAATCTATATCAAAATCTATTTTAGGTTCAATTACATGTCTCGATTTATTATGATTTTTTTGGTGGGTATGACATTTTTTATCCATCAATAATTTTTCACCATCAGTAAAAATTGTATCTGGATTTTCTCTTTTAAGTATCCTTGGGCCCACTGCAGCAAGAGTTGAATTATTTTGAAGGGTTTCAACAAGTATAGATAAAGTGTTTTTCTCTACTCTTATATCTGGATTTAGTATCCAAACATAATTAGCATTCTCCCGAATCGCCCTTTTAATCCCAATATTATTACCTCCGGCATAGCCGGAGTTCTTAGAATTAAAAATAATATTTTCTTCAGGAATATTTTTTTTTAGTTGCTCCCGGTCGGCTTTTGCAGAAGCATTATCCACAACCAGAATTTTAAGAGAAACCCCAAAATTTTCAACAAGATTATTATACAATCCTATGGCCTCCTTGGATGAATTATAATTTAAGATAATAGCATATACTTCTATATTTTCAGATTTCATATTATCCTAATTTGAGTATTTTCTTTACCATTTGTGATAATTTGTAAGTTCTGGTATTTCTATAGTTCCCTACAGAATTACGCAATTGAAAGATTTTTTTGTTTTTATCTTCTATCAAATACAAATAATAATCCGCCCTCTCATTATCTGATATTCTATTTTGGAGATGGGCTAAAACTTTTTTTTCAATTTCATAGTCATTCAATCTTGCTTTTGTTTTAACTAAACGCTGTAGAACTAAGGGTTTATCTATAAAATTAATTTTCAACTTAGGATCCTGAAATATATGCAGCCAAAGGAACCAATCTTCTTTTTGGGATAGTTGAGATGGAAATTTAAAATCAATTATTAATCTCTTATCGATTAATGCACAATGAATTGGTATACTAAATTTAAATTCCCATTCGAATAGAATACTGTTGAAATTTAAATATTCATTCTTCAGTTTACAATATGGACAAATGGTTTTTTCAGAAGAATCGTAAAAATTTCTAAAATTTGTAATTACAATATTTTTAAATTCCGGGCTTTCAATACTAATTTTTTCAAGAGACCTTTTTAATTTGGTGTTTTCTAAAATATCATCTGAATCCAAAAACTGGATTAAATCTCCATTTGCCTTTGACAAACCTAAATTTCTGGCCTGACTTCTTTCTTCATGTTTTTTATAAAAATATTTAATCCTATTATCTTTATAAGAATGCACCAAAGCTTTGGTGTCATCTTCTGAACCATCATCTACAATTATACATTCCCAGTTTTGATAAGTTTGCTTAAGAACTGAAGCTAAAGTCTCACCCAGCAGGTCAGCCCGGTTATAGGTTGGAATAATTATAGAAATTAAAGGTTTCATTAAGTTTCAATTAACGAACAATATCCGACTTTAATAATTTGTAAATAATTTAAACAAGAGGGAGTTTATTTTTCTAGTCAGAGGTTTTGTTTCTAATTTTGAAAAGGCACGGAATCTTTTTGAACCAAATTTTTGCCGTGCTTTAACCAACTCGCTGTAATCTTCCAAAAACAAAGGGAACTGAGTGGTCAAAACCTCTTTCCTTTCCTTTAGCATAAGCTCATAATTCATTCCACTGGATAAGCCCGTATTATCATATTCTACCACTGGAATATTTAAATAATAATAACGAACATTATATTTGCAGATGGCACAAATAAAGAACTCCCAATCTGATACTAATTTATAATTCTCATTATAATAAAATATATTTTCAAAAAGTGATTTTTTTATAAGGGCTGCCTGGTGGGTTATAGTGCTAATGCAAAAAAAACTGAAGCTTAGTTTACCTGGAAAAGTAAGTAACTCTTTTTCTTTTTTCTTATCCACTAAAAGAACATCACCATAATATATGTCTAATCTACTTTTTAAGTCTTCTGATACCCTCAACAATATATCATTTTCACAAATTGAATCTCCGCTATTTAAAAAAAGAAGATATTCTCCGGAGGCCATTTTTATGCCCTTATTCATCGCATTATAGATCCCTTTATCAGGTTCACTCACCCAATGATCTATTTTTGGGTTGTGAAATTCAATATATTCTTTACTTCCATCGGTAGAACCTCCATCTATGATTATATACTCGAATTCCTGCCAGTTTTGACCAAAGACACTGTGCATGGTTTTTTTTAAACCTTCAAGATTATTGAGATTGACAGTTAATATACTTATTAAGGGAGCTTTGCTCATCATATAAAATTCTTTATGTCAGAAAGACATAGCTTGGGTAAAATTAAATAAGTCGGTTTGAATATATTTTTAGTTTCAAAAAAAATCAAGCAAACAAGACTATTAATTACTTTATTTTGCACCATCTAAAATATGCTTCTTTAAGGAGGAATATTATCTTGCTCCTAAAATTAACTTTGCCATTCCAATTTTTTGTTTGTTGAAAAAAGTATGAAAATTCTGCTGTTCTTTTATATTCCTTAAACTCATAATCCCCATACTCTTTAAGAAATTTCTTTCCGAGAAAATGAGCATAGCCTTTTAAAAATTTTTTCTGAGTTTTATTCAGTTCAACCAGTTCTGAAATGGCCTTTATTTCTTCGTAATTCTTATCTGAATTCTGATAGGGATCTCCGAACTCTCCTTTGTACTTTTGATTTTGTTCTAAATCTAAAACCTTTGTAGAATATTTAATTCCCAACCAATTATAAATCTTTTCAGTTTCTGTTTGCGTGTCGTCTACCAGGTCTTCATACCGCAAAACATATATATTTTTATTAGCTTTATTTGATAAACTAAATAAATGGATCTTACCGGGAGCTATTAAAAGATCTCTACTGTAATTAGTACTTAAACTGGATAAAGATTTAATGTTCCAGGTTTTCATCATAGAAATAGCTACGTCTATAGGATTACGCTTCAAAAGTATAATTCTACTTTTGGGAAATAATTGTTGAATTTCTTCTAAGATTTCCCAGTAGCGCGGGGTTTTATCTATTACTAATTTAAAACCCTCCTGAAGCGGACTGTACAGTTCCAGAATAAATTCCTTTTGCTTTTTGGTGAAATCTATTTTTTGGTCATTTATATAATTGCGGAAAGCTTTTCTTGCTAACTTATTATCAAAAGTAGCTGATATTAAAGAAGGTTTTAGTTGATTGGTAAAATTTAAAAGCAACCACGGTTCACTGCAGGTGTTTACCTCGGTATTATTAGAAAGCAGATTTTGCAAAAATGTAGATCCGCTTCGGGGTTGAGAAATTATGAATATGAGATTATGTTCTTTCAAATTATCATTTTTATCTCCCATACTTGCATTTAAATCCTATTTAAATGAAAAAGAATTAGGAACAAGTACACCTTCTTTTAAACCTTGCTCTTTACCAGTACCATAGAAATCTCCACCCACTACTTCAAATTGTATTGAATTTTGGACATCATCCATTATTTCGCCTGATGAAAAACAAGTTAAATTTACTGCATAGCTTCCGTTAGGTAATGGAAATTTAGGAATTGTACACTCGATAATGCCTTGACCATTATCATTTTTAAGAAGGTTGTACGCTCTGTTTGAAAATTGATTATTACATAAAAACCTTACTATACCTTTATTATCAACAAAAATCAGTCTTATTTGAACAGAATATAAATCGGATTTCAATAGATATCTCATCCTAAACGTATACTCTTTTCCAGATAAAAGATTTGAAAGATTTGAACCTTCTTTATTTATAATTTTCAGATCAGAAAACTTAAAGTTTTCACCATTGATCCTATCTTTTCTTTCAGAGAGTGAGGCTTTTACTGTATTCCTGTTATGTCTTAGATACAAATCAATTCCCCCCTGAGTATTACCAAGGAATTTCAACCTTCCATTTTCTAGAACCATTAACTTTGAACAAAGCTGTTGAATTGATCCCATATTATGACTTACAAAAATCACGGTTCTCCCTTCCCCTGTGGAAAGATCCTGCATTTTCCCGATGGCTTTTTTCTGGAATTCAGCATCACCTACGGCAAGCACTTCGTCTACCACGAGGATCTCAGGTTCCAAATGAGCGGCCACGGCAAAACCAAGCCTTACTGTCATCCCGCTACTGTAGCGTTTAACTGGTGTGTCAATATATTTTTCACATCCAGAAAATGCGATGATCTCATCCAGTTTAGACTTGATCTCCGTTTTGGTCATTCCCAGCACGGCTCCATTCATAAAAATATTCTCCCTGCCGGTAAGTTCCCCATGAAATCCCGTACCCACTTCGAGTAAAGATGCTATACGTCCCCTGGTTTTAATACTTCCGGTGGTTGGTGAGGTAACTCGGGACAATAATTTTAAGAGTGTTGACTTACCGGCCCCATTTTTTCCGATGATTCCCAGTACTTCGCCTTGTTTCACCTCAAAGTTGATATCTCTTAAGGCCCAAACATAATCCTCATCTGTATAAGAGTTTCTTTCATTTACAGCACCTACTTTTAAAAATGGATTCTCTTTCCCTCTTATACTATACCACCAACGCTTCAGGTCATCTCCTAATGTTCCGGCACTTACTGTTCCAAGGCGATACTGTTTGGAGATATTTTTGGCTTTTAGAATTACACTCATGATAATTTACTTAAACATTATATCATTGTTGTTTAAACGAACCATTACTTTTTCTCTGAATTTTTTTTAAGAATTTTTTAATCTTTTTAGCATTTCTTATATAAAAAGATTGTTTTAAATCGGGTAATGAAAAATTTTCAAGCGGTATAATAATACTTCCCTGTCTTTTTGAAACGGGTTTCTCCATGGTTCTCTTTTGAATTACCAGCATGCTGGGATAATAATGCAAGCCATAGGTATTAAGAGTAAAGTTATTCACTTTTAGCTTCTTATCTCTCGCATACCAAGCATTGATAGAATCTATAAAACCTTTTGAATATTCAATAAAAGTATCAGGCTTTCCATAACCTCCTCCATAAACTTCCCAATAAGACGTATGGAGGTCTTCGCATAAATAAATCCCTCCATCCTTTAAGTGCCCGTACAACTCCTCAAAAGATACAATTTGTTGATTCATGGTATGTCCCCCATCATCAATAATGATATCGACTTCAGGAATTTGAGATTTTACTTCTGAGAGAAATTCTCTATCTTCCTGAGACCCAATAAATATTTTAGTGTTTTCAGATTCGAATTGCTTGCAAGAAGGTTGTATATCTATCGCATAAATTTTCGCTTTTTCACCAAAATAATCTCTCCACATCTTTAAAGATCCTCCCTGAAAAACTCCAATTTCTAAGATAACTATAGACTTGTTTTTATATTTATTAAACCAAAAGTCATAAATATCGAAATAGTGTAGCCATTTATCTATACAATTAGCTTTGTTATGCTCAAAATATTTTTGTAATTGATTCATTATTAAAAACTGTTCTTTAAAAATTCCATAATAACTATTTAAATAGAATTTATCAGGATACTAAAACTGTAACAAATTATTTCCATCCTAAAGCTTTTGTTATCAAATATTATCTAGAAAATTTAACCCTGCTTTTGAAATTACTTTTCTTCATTAAAAAAAAATGCTATAAACTTTAATCTTGGAAGTACCTATTTTTGTAGTGAAAGGTTCAGGAACAAATTTATTATGCATGCCAAATTCAAAAAGAATTTTTGCCAAACCTGGGAACTATTTAGCTAAATAAATTTTTTAAGACTATACAAGCCTTTTTTTTGCTCTTCAAATGTATAATTAAATCTAACTATATCATCATGATAATACTGTTCTACTAGTTTTTTGCGAGTTTTTGTGTAAAAAAACGAATAATGAGAATGTCTGCTTGTGCTTTCATTAATTTTAATATCAAATTTTTTATTGAGGCCGACCTTTTTGCTAATAAACTTCATATGAGAGGGAAGCTTTTCAAAACTTCCCACATAATCAACAGAATAAATCCCTTTTTCTTCAAAAAAATCTTTCTGTTGCTTCAAATGATCTCCTTTGTAACCTGGATGATCCTGATTTGAAAATATTTTTTCAAAATCTCCTCCCGCTGTAATATAATTTCTGAATGAATCTTTTATAGCTGAAGTTCTCATTGCCCATAAATAATCTGAGTAGCTTCTATCCCATGGATTTCTGACAATAGTAAATTTAAAATATTTGTTCCAAATTTCCTTTGAAATTAATCCTGTATCTAAAAGCTGAAATGCAGTTGCGTGTTGGAGATAAAATTTCCTCTTTGGACACCAGCCATAATGAATATTATAATTTGGAGTATCAGGTATCAGTGGAACATCTGGATGGAAGAATTTGTAAATGCTAGAGCCTCCCGTTTTAGGGATATGGATAAAGATCGTTTTGTGTTGATGAGAAATCATTATATAATTTTAAATGTCTTTTTCTAACCTCCGACTCCTGTATTCTGAATTCAATATTAAATTTTGGATTGTGATCTTTTCTTTAATAGTTCTCTTGTTTTTCTTATGCAATCTTCAATTATATATCCACGAAATTGATAGACATTTTTAATTATAACGCTTCTAAATCGAGCTTCCTTGAGCATCCTATATACAAATCTTCTAATATTATAAATAAAAGGTTCAACCTCTTTTTTTCTTCCAACCGGTATCATTGATTCAATGATATCCCAGCTACTTATTAAATCAAGAGCTTTTTCTTTGGAATCCAATTTGCTTATATTATTGCCGGTATGGCCTCTGTAGAGAACAAAAGCTCCTGGGGCAAATTTAATTTCGGAAGCGTTTATTATAATACCGGCAAAGAAAACTCCATCATCATTAATCTTCAAATTATTATCCCAGTAGCCGGCTTTTTTCACTAACTGCCGTGGGACAAGGAAAACATGAGGTGGAAAATATTCTAGTTTAGCATAATCTACCAACAAGCCAATTGGGTCAAAATAGTCTTTGTAGATATTATAATTCATTAAATTTGTTTTTATCCAACTAGCCGGCCCCAGGAACATGTAATTAGACAATTAGTACCAGGCGTAGCAACTTCAATCTGCTTTTCAAGCTTTGAATCCCCAAGTACATCGTCGTCATCCAGCCACATTACAAATTCCCCCTTACTTAAGTCAAAACCATAATTACGACAACTACCAACACCTTTTGGAAGATCATCAGGTCTTTTGTAATAATTAATTTCAGGAAAACGTTCACAATAGAATTGCATTAATTCATTAGTGTAGTCACTTCCCCCATCATTTACCACTATACATTCCAAATTTTTGTAAGTTTGATTTAAGACGGAATCTAAGGTTTCCCCTAAGAATGACATTCTATTATAGGTTGGGATTATAATTGATACTAACTCGTTCAAAAATTTTTAGTTTATTGCTTTTCGTTGTTTATTTACCATTTAATAAGGTTTCATTTTTCCCATAAATTAATCCTGTAATCCCTAACGATCTTGAAAAGATAGTGAAATTATTTATGGTCAAATAGTCTTCAATAACTTTAGCTCCCCGATCATGCCACTCAATCATAATAATATCAATATTTTTAAGAAGATTTTCTTTTGATAAATTTTCTATTATCTCATATTCAGCACCCTCACAATCAATTTTTACTACAATTTTCAAATCTTGATTTTCTTTAATTATCGGTTCTAAAACATCAGAAGCTTTCTTTATTTCCACTGTACGACTTTCAGTTACAATACTACTTCTGTTGTAACTTGGACTTAAAAAGCCTCTTAATCCCGAATTACCTTTCAAGTTCTTATTAAAGAAAAAATCCTCAACTCTATTATTTGCACCCAAACCAAAATTATAGAAACCCTTGATCTTCTTAATATTATTATTTTTGAAATTTTGTTCTGCAATTCGAAAAGTATCGATTACGGGTTCAAAAGAATATATTTTTTTTACATAATCTTTTTGAGAAAAGAAAATACTTGCTATGCCAACGTTGGCTCCAATATCAATTACAACACAATGTGAATTAAATATAAAGTTATAGTCCTTTTCAAGAAAGATCTCACTAAGAATTAACAATTCCTCAGTGCTTTCAATTTCAAAAATTAAACCACAAAATTTTATAATTAGAAATTCTTCATTTTCTAAAACAGAAAAGTCCTTATAAGCTTTTTCGAATTGAAATATGTAAGCGGCACTATTATACAACAAGTCCTTGTGTACCCGTATTTTATATTTGTCTAATTTTTTCCAAATGTTTTTTTCCTTTTTTCTCTTATTAATAACATTATATCCCAAATTATTGATGAACTTGTAAAGTTGGTACTTCATTTGGTGATTTTTTTAATTTATGATATGGATGAATAATTTTTAAATATTCTAAAAAATTAGAGCAATTAATCATAACTGCATTTTTTTCTAATATATTTCTACGCAGGTATTAACCTTGATATACTTCTTAATTAACTTTCAATTCTTGTTATTTTCTTACAGTTATTTTTTTATTTTAAGGGAATACATTTACGTTTAATCAAATAAGCATACAGATGAAGCATCTTTAAAGGTGTTCTTAAAAACATTTTAAAGCTCATTTGGAGTGCATTAAAATATTGGTGTTCTCTAATATGACAAACCAATAATTCTTTTTGATGTTTTAATAAACTTTCTTTTATTTCCCTTTGAAATTTTGGAAAATGAGAATCGTTCCCAACATTCTTAACAATTTTAAGATTCTCTAGTGCAATCTTGCTAGGCACCAGTTTCATTTTTTCTGAAACTCCAATTTCCCTTCTGTATACCGCGGTTACATCTTTTAAAAATTTTATTTTACTGCCATTTCTGGCCGTCCACAAATATAATGGCCAATCGCCGTAAGGACAGGTGCCCAACCAGTCGGGAAAGTCAGCAATTGTTTTTTTGTTCCTGAATACTGCTGTTACAGAAGATATATAGTTTCCGAAGATCAGGTCTTCAAAATTGGTATTTGTACTTTGGTTACTATAATTTTTTTCTACCATCCGGCCGTCTGGAAATAGAAATTTAAAAGAAGTAAAAATAATGCTATAATCAGAGTTGCTTTCCAAAAAATCTACCTGCTTCTGAAGTTTTAAGGGATCTGTCCAGTAATCATCTCCATCACAAATAGCAACATACTTACCTTCACACTCCTTATAGGTCCTGATGAAATTCTTTATAAGCCCATGATTTTTCTTCGAAGGAAGTAACTTGATTAATTCTGGATAATCTATTTCATATTTTTCACAAATTCGGCGGGTATCATCTGTGCTGCAATCTTCCCCTATAACCAATTGAATTTTAAAATTCGTTTCTTGATCAAGAATACTCTCTATGGTTTGCCCTATAAATTCTTCCTGATTATAGGTTAGCACAAAGACACTTACATAGATTTCTTTCACTTCATCCATGCCAAATTATTTCTTTTCTAAAACATTAGATTCTTCAGTATTAATCCCTTTCTGAATAAAAATAATATTGTGATAAAAATGAATAGCAACAATATTTTTATCAAAATAGCTGGGTGAATAATCCCGCTTATTGAATTCTTTATAGTTTAAAGAATCGGTTAAGGATTTGAAGAAGTTCATCATTGTTTTAGAGTTATTAAGATCCTCACTGTCTCCTCCATAGTTCTCCCAGTATGATGTTTGGGTGTCTTCCACTATATACCAGCCCCTATTTTTTAATTTTGGAAATAGCAACTTAAAAGTAGTAATAACATGTTCGTTTTGATGACTTCCATCATCAATAATAATATCTATGCTCCCCATTTCCCTTACAACCCTTTCCAGGAAGTCGGGATCTACCTGGCTCCCTTTAAAAATCCTAATTCTGTGTTCTTGAAGCGAAGTTTTATCATATATATCTAATGAAAAAATTTTACCGTAAGGAAAAAATCTTTTCCACATCCGTAAAGAATTTCCTCCCAAATGAGAAAAAGAATAACCTCCGACTCCAATTTCCAGAAGCTTAATTTTTTTTAATCTAAGCCCTTTGAAATGATTTTGATAGTGCTGGACGTAAGAATGACCTATACCTTTATCAGTTCTGTAGATTTTGGCTAGCCGGTTAAGGTTATTTCGAAAAAATAAGGCTCTTAGGTCATCTAAAGAATTAAGCAATCTTTTCCTGGAAGGTTTCTTAAATTCCTCTTTAATAATATTCTTTAGCTTCATTCAATTCATTTTTTCAAATTCGGCTTGCTTTTGATTTATTATAAAACTTTTCTAAACTGTATCGATAAAGTTTTTTTCAGTTCGATTGAAAACAACAAGTCCGATTAAAAATAATATTACTGAAACAATGAGAGTATAGAAGAAACCGGTCCATGTAAAAATGCCGGTATCCAATATCATATATCTAAATCCTTCAACAATTTGAGTTAAGGGATTGTATTTTACTATCCAGTCCCATTCGGGTAATTTTTGGGAAACCTCACTAAGAGGATAGGGGACAGCGGAGAAATATACTAAAAGGGAGGTTGCAAAACTTACTAAAACTGTAAGGTCTCTGTACTTAGTTGTAAAGGCAGAGATAATCATTCCAAGTCCTAGTCCAAGTAAGGCCATCATCAAAACGTAAACAGGAAAAAGAAAAAGATTATAATTTGGGCTAATACTGTTGCCATTCCAA
Source organism: Salegentibacter profundi (assembly GCF_054121475.1). Taxonomy (NCBI): domain Bacteria; kingdom Pseudomonadati; phylum Bacteroidota; class Flavobacteriia; order Flavobacteriales; family Flavobacteriaceae; genus Salegentibacter; species Salegentibacter profundi. The sequence goes on along the minus strand of NZ_JBSYGG010000004.1, from coordinate 302,335 downwards.
ACTAAATAAATATATGCTAACATGAGGATTAATAACTGAATTCCAAATTTAAAGAGGTTTGTAATAACCGTTGATAATGGCATTATTACCCTTGGGAAGTAAACCTTTCCAAATATTCCAGCATTTGCTCTGAAAGTGCTGGAAGTGCCTGTGAAACATTGGCTAAAATAGTTCCAGGCTGTAATCCCGGTAAGATTAAAAAGAAAGGGAGGCACATCTCCTGTCGGAATATTGGCAATATTGTTAAAAACCAGGGTGAAAGTAATGGCGGTGAATAAAGGTTGGATAAAATACCAAAGTGGCCCCAGTATGGTTTGCTTGTATACAGTAATAATATTTCTCTTTACAAATAGAATGAGCAAGTCTTTATAAGCCCAAATCTCCTTAAAATTCAGGTCGATTAATTTGCGCTTCGGACTTATCTCGTAAAGCCAGTCGTCTTCTAAATTATTCACTGTATATAAAATAAAATTTAGGAAGTGAAATTAACGATATTTTTTAGAAAAAGAGTTTGATAAAGGAGGGATTAAGCGGGGGGAAGAAAAAACAATAACAAATAATTAATTATTAAATCTTCTTTTACTCTCCTCTATGAGCATCTGTATACTGGATTTTCACTTCGATCCCTTCGGGCTCAGTGTGGCACACGTTTATCATTAAAAAATTTTATAAAACCAACACTGTCAGGCTGGTTTCATAATGCTTGTAATAAAGTAGGGGAAATCGGATCTTTATGACCCGACTCATAAATCAACGCTTCTGAAGCTTTCATCTTTGCTTTTAAATAAATAACCCATTTAAAATCAAATTATGAAAGTACCACAAAACAAGCCTGCCCTTTTTTCTTCCGACCTAAAATTCTTAATTTGAGTTACTTAAACAAAAAAATATCCTAACCAAACCAGAAAAGAATAGGTTTTAAATTCTTTTTTGGCTTCAAATTATTACCTCATGACAAAAGAAAGAAAATTATGGATTGCATTCCTACTGGTAATCTCAGTATCCTTTGCAATCCTTGGTTACTATGGTTTTGAAATCTATCAAAAGGCTCCTCCAATGCCCGAAAAGGTTGTCACCACTGAAGGTGAAATTGTCTTTGAAGGGCAGGACATTAAGGACGGCCAGAATGTTTGGCAAAGTATGGGCGGCCAGGAAGTTGGTTCCATTTGGGGACATGGTGCTTATCAGGCCCCTGACTGGACTGCAGATTGGCTTCACCGTGAGGCCCTGTTCATCCTCAATCAATGGTCTGAAGAGGATTATGCCAAGCCCTACGAAGAGCTTGAAAGTGAAAAGCAGGCGCTCCTGGAAAGAAGGCTTCAACTCGAACTGAGGAAGAACACCTATAATGAGGCCGATGGAAGTATTACCATCACTCCTATAAGAGCAAAGGCGGTCAGTCATCTAAGTGATTATTACCGCGGATTGTTTATGTCCAATCCGGAACTTGACGAGCTTAGGAATTATTATGCCATTCCTGAGAACTCCATTAAGGATGAAAAACGAATGCATCAAATGGCCGGTTTTTTCTTTTGGGCCACCTGGGCGACCGTTACTGAAAGGCCAGGCGGGAAAGTTTCTTATACCCATAACTGGCCTCCGGATGATCTTGTGGGTAATAAAGCTACGGGAGACCTACTTATCTGGACAGGATTCAGTATAATCCTTCTCCTTGTAGGAATAGGGCTTATGGTGTTCTATCATGCAAAAATGAAAGAAGAGGATGAACCTGAAAAACCTGTGGTAGATCCACTGATGAAACAAACAATTACCCCTTCAATGCAAGCGGTAAAGAAGTATATGTGGATAGTATGTGTTCTTATCCTTATCCAGGTGACCTTTGGTGTGGTTACTGCTCATTACGGAGTAGAAGGTGATGGGTTCTATGGATTGGATCTGGCCGAAATTCTACCCTATTCGATTTCAAGAACCTGGCATGTTCAGCTTGGAATTCTCTGGATTGCCACGGCTTGGTTGGGTACTGGTCTATATATAGCACCCGCTGTTTCAGGCAAAGACCCAAAATTTCAGAAATTCGGAGTGAACTTCCTTTTCGTATGTCTTTTGGTGATCGTTTTTGGTTCAATGGCCGGACAATGGATGGGGATCATGCAAAAACTAGGATTAGCAGAGAATTTTTGGTTTGGACACCAGGGTTATGAATATGTAGACCTTGGAAGGTTCTGGCAAATATTCCTTTTCGTAGGGCTATTTGTGTGGCTCGCCCTGATGGTAAGACCACTCCTTCCTGTAATAAGACAACGAACTGCGGAAAGAAATATGCTAATAATGTTTTTGGTTTCTTCAGCCGCTATTGCCCTTTTCTATGGTGCAGGTCTAATGTGGGGAAGACAAACCAACCTTGCCATTGCAGAATACTGGCGTTGGTGGGTGGTTCACCTGTGGGTAGAAGGATTCTTTGAAGTCTTTGCCACCGTAGTGTCTGCCTTCCTCTTTGTTAGATTAGGTTTACTGCGTACAAAAACGGCAACACTGAGTGTGTTATTAGCTACGGTTATTTTTCTTTCCGGTGGTATTCTGGGAACTTTTCACCATTTATATTTTAGTGGAACGCCAACGGCCGTTATGGCATTGGGGGCAACATTTAGTGCATTGGAAGTAGTACCACTGGTGCTGATTGGATATGAAGTTTATGAAAACTATAAGCTATCCAAGGCCACGGAATGGCTCAAGGATTACAAATGGCCTATATACTGCCTTATTGCGGTAGCTTTTTGGAACTTTTTAGGTGCTGGAATTTTCGGATTTATTATCAATCCTCCAATAGCTCTTTATTATATGCAGGGACTGAACACCACCGCTGTACATGCTCACACAGCGCTATTTGGAGTTTATGGTTTTCTGGGGATTGGACTGATGTTATTTGTGCTGAGAAGCCTATACAGGGTTCAGATATGGAATGACAAACTCCTAAGTTTTTCTTTTTGGTCTATAAATATAGGCTTATTGTTAATGGTACTTCTAAGTGTACTTCCCATTGGATTACTGCAAACGGTAGCCAGTGTAAATGAGGGAATGTGGTACGCTAGATCGGCCGAGTTCATGCAACAACCGGGAATGGATACCCTACGCTGGTTAAGGGCCATTGGTGATACCATATTTGCTATAGGTCTATTTGCCTTTGTATGGTTTGTTTTCTCTCTGAACAGCAGTAAGAAAGTACCAACAGAGAAAAAAGAGAAAGTACGCGAGGAAGAGTACGCAGAAGTATAAAATAAAGGAGGAGACATAAAACTGTCATTAATTCCCGGTAGGGAGGGAGTTCAGTGCCATGCTTATGTCTCCTTTTTTTTGTTCAGTCTCCACTGCAAATTTTATGTTGTAACTCCCCAGGAAAGTATCGTGGGCTTCGCTTAAATAATCTAAATTGATTAACCTACTTAGCAAAAACTACAGATCACCAATGAAAAACTAACACCTAATTTTTTTACATTTGTTCAAATCAGAAAAGCACCTATGCTCCTCCTTATCCATAAACATGCTGAAAAGCTTGTCCGCGTCCATTATAAAGGGGGAGATCTAAAGGTGAAGGAAACTGATATTTGCAGGAATTTTTGGGATCTAGCGGAACAGTATCCTGAGGAATTGATATGTTGGTGTGAGGAGGAATTCGAAAATTATTTGCATCCAGAGTCCTGGCAAGAAGTTTTTCATCACAACCTAATCATGGCCTCCTATGCTGTGAAATCAGATTATCTTCCCGGGGCTATCGGGTATATTGACCAGTTGCCTTTTGTGAATGTTAGCCGAAACCTTAAGTATGCGACCTGGAGAATGAGTACTGATGTTGGAGGGATAAAAGGAGAAGTACTGCTGAAGTTTAAAAACTTATTCGGACCTATCAGGGATTTTGGTTTGCTACTGAATTCCGTCGCCAAACTGGGGCAGCAGAACGGACTGTTTTGTTATAGTGTGCCGCAGTTGGTAAAGGAGGGACTTCGACTGTCGCCCTCCGGGCAGGCTCAGCCTGACACGGTTAATGTTAAGGCCACAGCATCTTCTAAAGAATTGTTTGCTTTCGTGTACTCACATTATAAAAGCATTCGTGTCTGGTTATTGTTTTGGTGCTTTATGAAATATGAGAATTCTTTCCCGTTTTTGACAGTAGTCCGGGCAGTTTTTCAGCAAAAATATTTTAAGAAGGAGGTGGACCTTTCAGATATTGTGGTGAAGTCCATGAAACCTGAGAATACCGGAAATCGCATTGATGTAATTATTCCTACTCTTGGGCGTAGGAAATACCTGTTGCAGGTACTGGAAGACCTGAAAGTCCAAAGTCTTCTTCCCAATGAAGTGATTGTGGTAGAACAGAATCCGCAATCGGATTCCCAATCTGCTCTGACGGAATTAAAAACCCGAAATTGGCCTTTTAATATAGTGCATCATTTCACACATCAAACCGGGGCCTGCAATGCAAGAAATATAGCTCTTGAAGAGGTGGATGCCGATTGGGTTTTCTTTGCCGATGACGATATAAGATTTGAGCCAGATCTGCTGCACAATAGCCTGGATGAATTAAAAAGACTTGGCGTGCCTTGCCTTAACATTAATTGTAAACAGGAAGGAGAAATGACCGTTTTTCATAAAATAAAACAATGGGGGAGTTTTGGATCAGGCACCAGTATAGTAAATGCAGGCTATTGTAAAAAACTTCGCTTTGATGAGGTTTTTGAATATGGATTTGGAGAAGATCAGGATTACGGAATGCAGCTGCGCTATGCCGGCTGTGATATCATCTATCATCCTGAAATAGAAACTCTGCATCTGAAGGCTCCCCGAGGGGGCTTCAGAGAATTAAATTTGCCTCCCTGGCAACAGGATAAACCTAAACCTTCCCCTACATTAATGATTTACGTCAGGAAATATTATACTGTGCATCAACTTAAAGGCTATAAAAACGAACTTTTCCTTCGTTATTATCTCATGCAGGAGATAAAGAGCCCTATCAAATATCTAAAAATGATGAGGGAACGCTGGAGAAAAAGTGAGGAGTGGTCAGAAAAACTTGAAGCATTAACCATAGAGAACCAAAAAATAAAGATGCCGGATGAAATTTAATCTGATCATCTGCACTTATAAAAGACCCGGGGCTATTGGTAAATTGCTGGAGTCATTAGCTAAACAAAGTCGGTTGCCCGATGAGCTGCTGGTGATCGATGCCTCCCCCGATGAGCTCACCCGAAAACTACTGGAAAATAAAAAGTTTCCGGGTTTGAAATATTTTAAGGTAGAAGATAAGGATCGTGGTCTAACCCGTCAACGGAATTACGGGATCCAAAAGGCCGCGGAAGATATAGAGGTTATCTGTTTTCTTGATGACGACATCATACTGGAACCGGATTATTTTGAAAAACTTATCACCACTTATTCGGTTTTTCCTGATGCGATTGGGATTGGGGGGTATATCACCAACGAAGTAAACTGGGAAGAAAACGATAGGGCACCGGCTTATCAGGAATTTAAAATTGATGGCTTCATTCGAACCCTGGGTAGTAGGAACCTGCTTCGGAAAAGAATGGGACTATTAAGCGATCGCCCCCCGGGGATAATGCCGGAATTTTCCAATGGGCTTTCTATTGGCTTTTTGCCTCCCACGGGGAAAACCTACCCGGTAGAATTCTTTATGGGTGGGGTGGCTTCTTATCGAAAAAGCTTGTTTCAAAAGCTTAACTTTTGTGAATATTTTGTTGGCTATGGACTTTATGAGGATATGGATTTTTGTCTCCGGGCTTCAAAATTTGGTCAGCTTTATGTGAATACTGCGGCTCGGGTGGCTCATCATCATGAACAATCGGGCAGGCCGGATAAATTCAAATATGGTAAAATGGTGATCAGAAACGGCTGGTATGTCTGGCGGGTTAAATATAATTCACCTGGGATTAAAGCTACTTTTAAATGGTATGCTCTTGCTGTTCTTCTTATATTGGTACGTTTAGGTAATATAATTAATAGAGGTGAAAAACAAGAAACATTTTTCGAAAGTGTTGGAAGGATAAATGGATTATTTAGCCTGCTAATTAAAAAACCGAAGAAATAGAATGAAAATAATAATCTATTCGGTAGTAGATGTATTTTACTATTCTTTTTATATTGAAGGACTTTATAATATATATGGTAGAAAGAATGTAAGTTTTGGCGCCAGGGAATTTCCTAAATTCACATCAAGAACATTAGCAGCTATAATTAAAAACAATGGAAAAGAAACCAAAATTGTAATTGATGCTCTTGATTCCCCTGGAATATCTGTGAAGGAACTTAAATGGTGCAATATTTATGGTAAGGTAAATTACAACAAATTAACCCTGCCCAATACACTTAGCGAGAAAATTAAAATACTGGGACCAAGTTTTGGAATACGGATTTGGTCTATACCTGAGACCATTTTCTTTTCCCTAAGTAATTATTATAAATCAAAAGATAGGATTTACCTAAAAAAATACTTCTTTACCAGTTATTGGCGACAATATAAAAGGCTTCCTTATAAAAAGTATTTAAAAGCCTATAAATCAAAAAATAATTATATTTATTTCATTAGTTCCCTCTGGAAAAATGAACCGGAAACAAATGAATTAAGGTCTAAATTTATAAAAGCTTGTAAAGAAATAGAAGAAATAGAATTTGAAGGTGGTTTTGCTCCCCGTTCTGATAAAAATGAATTAATTTACTCTGATCTTATAGATAAAAGAATTCCGCCTTCACAATACTTAAAAAGAATAAAGAAATCTTTTGTGGTTTTTAATACTCCGGCCGTTCAACAATGTCATGGTTGGAAATTAGCAGAATTCTTAGCTTTAGGTAAAGCTATCATAACTACATCCTATACCAATGAATTACCTGAGCCTTTAAAACACGGAATTCATGTGCATTATGTTAATCCCACTGAAGAAGAAATAAAAGAGGTGATTCGTAAAATTTTTAATGATGAGGTCTACCGAAATAGAATGGAAAAAAACTCAAAGGAGTATTTTAATCAATACTTAACGCCGAAAAAATCAATCCAAAGATTATTATCCCATTTCAACTAACTTTAAAATTATGGGAGAAAATGATAATAAGAAAATAATTAATAGAAAACAAAAAGAGTTCTACGATTCCAAGCAGAAGAATGCTGCTACCCGGCTGTGGTCTTATTTCCGGAATGGGGCCTTAAACCGGATCAAAAAAGACATCGGGGTTGAGCGGGATATCTATGAATTGCATAAAAGCTGGTTTGGCGAGCTATCTGAAAAAAAGGTGCTGGACCTGGGTTGTTATGCCGGGAACTCCCTAAGCTTTTACTTGGCTCAAAATTCTAAAGAATACCTGGGCATAGACCTGAGTCCTAAAGGTATAAACAACCTGAACCATCGACTGGAAAAGATTGCCGGAGCCCGTGCTGAGGTGATGGATTTTCTCTCAGAGGAATTCATTGAAAAAGATTTCGACCTGATCTATGCCTATGGGGTTTTACATCATTTTAAAGATGTAGATGAGTTAATAAATAAATTGCTCGAAAAACTTGCGGCCGGAGGTGAGATTATTAGTTATGACCCACTTCAGACCAGTAAGCCTATAAAGTTATTAAGAAATATCTACCGACCTTTCCAAAGTGACCGGGATTGGGAGTGGCCTTTTTCCAAAAAGACTTATTATAAGTTCGAAAAGGCATTTGAAATGAAGGAGCGTAGGGCTGTGTTGGGCAAGGCCAAGTGGAGTGCCCTGATTGGATTTATGCCGCTATCTGAAGAAAAAAAACTAACAAAGGCCAGGGCCTGGCATCAGGAAGACTGGGATTTGTCTGCCGGTTCTGATGAACATATGTTTTCATGTATGCATTTAAGTATGCGCATGGCTAAAAAGCCATCAAAATGAGATTTGCCATTTTCACCCACGTGATTCATCATAGAAATCAGGACCGTTATTATGCCTATAGCCCATATGTGCGTGAGATGAATTTGTGGTTTAAATATCCAGAAGAAGTTGAAGTTGTGGCACCTTTGGAGAAGAGAAGGAGAATGGGGGAGCAGGAGACCCGGGGAATGGAGGCTCCGTATCTTCACGAAAATTTAACTTTTACTGCAATCCCATCTTTTAATCTACTTGAAGTTAAAAATATCGTTATAACACTCGTTAAAATACCGGTGATTTTCTTCCGTATAATGGGGGCAATGCGCCGGGCCGATCACTTGCATTTGCGATGCCCGGGGAATATCGGGTTGCTTGCCGCTATTGCCCAGATCTTTTTTCCGAAGAAACCCAAATCGATTAAATACGCAGGGAACTGGGATCCCGATTCCAGGCAACCCCTCAGCTACAGGCTTCAGAAATGGATATTAAGTAATACTTTCTTGAGTCGGAATCTCAACGTATTGGTTTACGGAGACTGGCCGCGACAGACTAAAAATATAATTCCTTTTTTTACCGCAAGTTTTTCTGAAAAGGATAGAGAATTAGTTCAAAAAGATTTCAGCCCCCCATATAAGTTTGTCTATACCGGAAACCTGGTGGAAGGCAAAGGAGTCTTTGAGGCAATCAATCTTATCTGGGTGCTTAAGAAAAGAGGAGTAGAAGCCGAACTAGAGATTTACGGGGACGGAGTTTTAAAAGATTCTCTTAGAGACTTGATTCAGGAAACAGAGCTGCAAAAATTCGTACGACTAAAAGGCCGGAAAAGCCTGGAAGAATTAAAACAAGCCTATAGAAAAGCCCATTTCGTGGTTCTGCTCTCAAAGAGCGAAGGCTGGCCAAAGGCAATAGCGGAAGGAATGTGGTATGGATGTATTCCTGTGGCTACTAATATTAGTTGTCTAGCGTGGATGTTAAATTATACTAGGCGTGGAATCCTTGAGGGTTCGGGGTTCAAGGTCCAAGGTTCAAGTGTTGAGGATGTAAGTTTGGATGCTATTGCAAAGAAGGTGCAGGCGCTAATTGAGAATCCTGAGGAGATCGAGCGAATGTGCATAGCTGCGCAGAAATGGAGTCAGGAATATACTCTGGAAAAGTTTGAAAAATCGATTCGGGAATTCGTTTAAAGTTTAAGATGTTTGCCAGGGCAGGTTCAATGTTTCCCGTTCAACGTGTAAAATGAATTAGCAATTCGTGTGATATACGGTGTGTTCCGGTTTAATTTTATAATTTCAGTGTGGAATTTGTAAATATTTAAAAGATGGCTAAGGTTGCACATTTTGAGGACTTGGAGCTTTGGCAGCTGGGTTTATATATGATTATAATTTTCATTTAAATTATTTATGAGGGAATTTTTAGCCTTTCAAGAATTGCTTATCCTTTCATTTTTTGCTCGCCCAAAAAACGAAACAAAAAAGGGCGCCCTATGTAGAGGTGTTTTTTTAGCAACAGGGCCAAAAAATCGCCCATTGGCACCTAAATTTTTTCCAGGTTTTCAATTTTTTTTTACACTGCCGATTTGCTACACTTACACACGGGATAAAAAAATCGCTTCGCTCGGTTCAGTCACAATATCAAAGTATTTCAAAGAAAAAAAGCCAGATTACGGGTCATTAGCACCTGATAATTCACAAATTAAAACTCTCAACCTACAACACCCCTTCGCTAGAACTTCGGCCAGCACGGCCACAACCAACAACGGAAAATTCACTCCCGGTAGTTATCGGGACCAGAACTCAGAACCTAAAACAGACAACTCAGAACCGACACCCGAAAACAACAAACAACAAACTATAAACCATAAACAACTTCGGGTATTACAACTAATCGATACTCTAAACCCCGGCGGAGCCGAACGCATGGCGGTGAACCTTGCGAATTCGTTGATCGTAGAGATTGAAGCTTCATATCTTTGCTGTACCCGGGAAGAAGGCACGTTGAAACAGGAACTGAAAAAGGAGGTAGGCTATTTGTTTCTGAATAAAAAACACAGCCTCGACCTTAAGACATTTTGGAAGCTACGACAATTTATAAAGAAGGAAAAGATCCAGCTTGTACACGCTCATGGGACTTCCTGGTTCTGGGGGGTGTTGTTGAAGTTATCCGGACTGAAGCTAAAGTTAGTGTGGCATGATCATTACGGGGAATCGGAGTGGATCGAACAGCGGGATACAAATTTACTGAAACCTCTCTCAAAGTATTTCGATGGAATAATTTCTGTAAACGAAGATCTTAAGGCTTGGGCGCAACGGAAACTGAATTCCCCCAAAGTGATTAAGATTAATAACTTTATCGTCCCTGCTGAAGTTGCTGATTCAGGAGTCAATCTTAAAGGCGATCCTGCTGACTTTAAAATAATTTGTGTCGCCAATCTTCGTCCACAGAAAGATCATCTGAACCTGCTGGCAGCCTTTGAAAAACTCGATATAAAGGAAATCAGTCTCCATCTAATTGGGTCCGATCCGGGTACAGCTTATTCAAAGGAAGTTATAGAGAAAATTGCGAATTCAGAAAAGAAGATATTTTATTATGGCAGCTTTCCCGAAGTCTCAGGTTTTCTCAACCAGGCCGATATGGGTGTACTTGGTTCCCGCTCTGAAGGTTTGCCCTTGGCCCTCTTGGAGTATGCCCTGGCAGATTTGCCGGTGGTTTGCACCGATGTGGGTCAGTGCAAAAAGGTGACCGGAAGCTCAGCCTTGTTGGTGGGTCCCGGCGATCCCGATGCCCTGGCAGCCGGTATTGCCCAGTATTACAGGGATCCAGATCTCAGAACAAAGCATGTTCTTTCCCTGCAGACCAGGATTAGGAAAGCTTATTCAAAAGAAGGGCTGCTTCCAATTTTTCTGAAATTTTATACTAACTTGAGAACTGGATAATGGCGGCTACAAGTAGATATAAATACAATTATATAGAATTGCTTCTTCTTCACCTGGGGATGGCATTCGCAATTTACGCCTATCGACCTCTTTCTTCCTTGATTCTCTTTGGGATAATTCTCTATTTTCTTTTTATAATTATTATTCGTGAAAACCGTAATAATGAGGCCCTGATGGCCGCTGCTTATATTGCAGGAGCCGAGGTTTTTTTTAGGCAAACCGACGGGATGGTCTTCTACGAGACGGGCAAATATATGGTAATTGTCTTCCTGATAATAGGCATGTTCTTTAAAGGTACCTCTTCTCGTACCGTGCCTTATTGGACATATCTTCTCATCCTTATTCCCGGGATAGTGGTGGCTTCTATAACTATGAGCTACGAAGCCGAATTCAAGAATCAGATAGCTTTTAATCTTAGTGGCCCTGTAGCCCTCGGAGTCTCTGCCCTTTACTGCTATTATAAAAAGATAAAAGAGGAAGACTTTCAGAGAGTCCTTCTTATGCTCCTGATGCCCTTGATCGCCCAAACGTTTTTTCTCTATTTATATACTCCGAGTATGTTGGATGTAAAAATTAACCTGCAAGCAAATTATGCAGCCACGGGAGGCTTTGGACCTAACCAAATATCAACGGTTATGGGAATGGGAGCATTTTTGCTGGCCACCCGGGTTTTTACAATAAAAAATAAACTCATCAATATAATCGACCTGGTGCTGCTTGGGATGATGGGTTATAGAGCGCTGATCACCTTTTCCCGGGGCGGAGTCTTTACGGCAATCGCTTGTATTCTTGCCTTTCTCATTTTTCTTTATTATAAAAAAGGGAGCCGGGAACAAGGTCAGCTTAATTTTAAGGTATTTCTCCTGGGAGCAGCAACTTTATTAATCTGGCTATTTTCTATGGTTCAAACAGGAGGACTTTTAGGTAATCGGTATTCCAACCAGGATGCTGCGGGAAGGTTAAAGGGAGATATCACAACTGGTAGAGTGGAATTGGTGGCTACTGAACTCCATGCATTTGTAAATTATCCAATTACAGGGATCGGGGTAGGAAAAGGTAGAGAGTATAGGGAAGAAAATCTTGGTGTGGAAATAGCCACCCATAATGAGATCAGCAGGCTATTATCGGAACATGGGCTTCTTGGTTTAGTCGCATTATTCATACTTTTGCTTGTGCCGGTAATTTTCTGGACCAAGTTTAAGAACAATTATTATTTTTTAGCGTTCTTAGCTTTTTGGTTTCTTACCATAAATCATTCGGCTATGCGAATAGCGTTGCCAGCTTTTGTTTATGGACTAGCTTTATTATATATAGTAGATGACAAAAAGGATCCTTTATATAGGAAACGACTTACGCGTTAACAGCTTTACAGCAACTTATATTTCTTTCTTTAGCAAGGTGCTACGAAGAGAGGGATATAAGGTGAAAACCGCCTCCACTCGTAATAATAAGGCGTTTAGGTTGCTGGAGATGCTGGGTTTGATAATCCGCTACCATAAAAAAACCGATGTGGTCCTGATCGACACTTATGGGGCTATGAATTTCTATTACGCTTACCTGGTGGCCAAAACTTGCCAGGCCTATAACCTGGATTACATCCCTATCCTTCATGGAGGGAATCTTCCTGAGCGTTTAATGGGGTCTCGGTCCTTAAGTAAAAGCTTATTCGGAAAGGCCAAGATCAATATTGCACCTTCGCACTTTCTTTTTGATATTTTTAAAGCTGAAGGATTTGAAAATATCAAGATCATTCCCAATGCCATACAGCTAAAGAACTATCCATTTAAACAGCGCGGGGAATTCAGTCCAAAACTGCTATGGGTGCGCAGGTTTCAGAAACGCTATAACCCTTTGCTGGCTTTGCAGGTGCTAAATATTCTACAGCAGAAATATCCAAATGCCGAAATGTGTATGGTAGGTCCCGATAAGGATGGTAGTTTAAAATTATGTAAAAAATTCGCTCGCATGCATCATTTAAACGTGAAATTCCCTGGTAAACTTCCTAAAAAGAAGTGGGCGAAATTATCCCGGGACTATGATTTCTTTATCAATACTACTACTATAGATAATACACCGATAAGCGTCATTGAAGCCATGAGTCTCGGCCTAGGGGTAGTCTCCACCAATGTTGGTGGAATGCCAATATTGGTAAAGGATGGGGAAGACGGAATTCTGGTTCCCGAAAACGATGCCCAGGCAATGGCAGGTACCCTTGAGAATTTAATTGCCGACCAGGAGAAGACAGCTAATATGTGTCTTAAAGCCAGGAAGAAAGTTGAAAATTTTGACTGGGAGAAGGTTAAGGACCAATGGAACAGGGTGCTTACCTGATGAAAAACTTGATCTATATAGGCAACCAACTGAAAGATCGGGGAGGAACGCCGACTTCCATAGATATACTCGCTCCACTGTTAAGGATTGAAGGGTTTAAGATCACAACAGCCTCTTCTAAGAAGAACCAGCTGCTCCGTTTAAGTGATATGCTCCTTACGATTATTGGCCATTATAAAGGGGCTGATGCTGTTCTCATAGACACCTACAGCACGCGAAATTTTTGGTATGCAGTATACTGTGCCAAATTGTGCCGTTTGCTTTCCTTAAGATATATCTTATTGCTTCATGGGGGGCAATTGCACCGCAGAATAAAATCACATGCACAAACAACAAAAGCTCTTTTTTTTAATGCCCACCTTAATATTTGCCCTTCAGCCTATATGCAGGAAATCTTGTTGGAAGAAGGAATAAATAATGCTCGTTTTATTCCCAACCCCGTAAGGAGGAGCGATTATACCTTTAAAATTAGGAGTGAGCCAAAACCCCATTTATTATGGGTGCGTTCTTTTGCGAAAATTTATAATCCGATTTTGGCCATAAAAGTACTGGAAGAGCTGTTGGTGGATTATCCGGAAGCGAAACTTTGTATGGTAGGCCCAAAGAAGGATGAATCCTTTGAAGAGTGTGTAGCCTATGCCTTGGAAAAAGAGCTTCCTGTGGAATTTCCTGGTCTTTTAAGCAAAGACCAATGGGGTAAACTTTCAAAGGATTACGATATTTTTCTAAATACCACTGAAATTGATAACACTCCAGTAAGCCTGATTGAAGCCATGGCTTTAGGATTACCTATTGTTTCTACGCAGGTCGGAGGTATTTCCTACTTAATAAATGATATGAAAACAGGTCTTTTGGTACCACCTGGGGATGCCACTGCTATGTTGAGCCAGGTGAAAATGCTTTTGCAAAGGCCAAAACTGGCCGAAAAGATCAGTCTTGCCGCCAGGAAAAAAATTGAGGTTTTTGATTGGGAAATTGTGAAGAAGGAATGGAAAGCTTTATTGGAAGATCTTTAGTTACATATACCCAGAAATTATTAATACTGTATCTCTTTAATAAGGTTATTATACCTAAAACAAAAACCATTCATAGCTAATCAAACCATAGCCTAATTTTCTCAGGAAAAATTATATCTTAGCTTCATAACCAAGCTAGAATATGTCGGAACAACGTCCGCTGTTTCATTTTGAAATTTCCGAGCGCAAAGTCCTGCTTCGGTTGTTTGACAATGTTTGTGTTTTACTAAGTCTCAGTCTTATAGGAATCATTTTTGATTTTGATTATTTTCGTATCACTTCTGATACCTGGACCTGGACTTTGGTCTTTTTGCTTTATTTTAATATTTTCAATACCGTTTTTGAGCTCTACGATCTCCGGAAGGCAAGTATATGGGAGGCGAGTTTGCAGAATGTACTTTTGAGCACAGCCCTAACAGTGCTTTTCTTTATGCTTACTCCCTATTTTACCCCTGTGCTTCCCGAAAACAGACTACAGATTCTCTTTTTCTTCCTGGCGATAGCTTTTTCAATGCTAATCTGGCGTCTAACCTATATTAATTTGATTTCAACGCCTCGCTTTTATAAGCGGGTGTTGGTGGTGGGGGACTCCTTCGATATCCGGTTAATTGCAGATTCCCTTCAGAAGTCGGATCCCAATTATATGGTGGTAGGTTTTGTCAATACCGATCATAGAGGCAACCACGATCTGGACCAGAGCGGCTTATTGAGGTTCGACGTTGAGAAACTTTCCGATACGATCAGGGCACATCATATTAATGAAATTGTTGTAGCAAGCGGTTATCAGCAAGGGCTTATGCTCAGTCTTTATAACCAACTCAACGAACTTCTTAAAAGCGGATTTCCAATTCGGGATTATATCCAGGTTTATGAGGAAGTAACCCATCGTATTCCCGTAGAGCATGTCGATAAACACTTCTACCGGTATTTCCCATTTAGTAGAAGCAATCAAAATAAATTTTATATCCTGGCTTTTCGAGTTCTCGATATCGTGGTTTCCCTGCTCGGCCTGTTTTTCGGAATACTTATCCTACCTTTTATTCTTATAGGTAACCTATTGGCTAATCGTGGTTCCCTGTTTTATCGGCAGGAGCGTGTGGGCAAAAATGGGAAGGTTTTCCAGATAATAAAGTTAAGGACCATGAACAGGAACGCAGAACCTAATGGTCCCAGGTATGCTGAAAAGAATGATTGCCGGGTAACTGTTTTCGGTAAGTTTTTACGACGCTCGCGGATCGACGAGATACCACAGTTCTATAATGTACTGAAAGGAGATATGAGCCTTATCGGTCCAAGACCTGAAAGACCTATTTTTGTTGAAGAACTTTCCGATAGTATACCTTTCTATGATACCAGACACGTGATCAAACCAGGTCTCACTGGCTGGGCACAGGTCATGGCCGATTATGGTACCTGTCATACGGATAGTCTACTCAAACTTCAATATGATCTTTATTATATTAAACATCGCGGGATCTTTCTGGATCTTAACATACTTCTTAAAACCCTTAGTACTGTTATTTTCTTTAGGGGGCAATAATTGTTAGGCTTATTAAAAGCTCATTAGCTATTGTACCCCCTTGTGAATTCATTTTCTTGTAAAATTATTGCTACTTAAAAAGGATGATAATCCCTTGAACCCCTTCAGTTACTGTACTTATTAGCCAAGTGTATTTTTGGTATTCACCTTACTAGAAGATCCAATGTTAATCAACTATGCATTTCATCGAAAAAAAATGTATTTTGTCGCTTATTCCTACAAAATTCCTTAATTTTAATCTAATATTTTTCCTGGGATAAGAACATGAAATCATTTTACTCAAATATAATCGTAATTATCACACTATTGGTTAGTGGAGTATGCTGCGCCCAGGCTTCAGCGACTGCTAGTTTCAAAGCTTCAGCCACGATTATAGAACCCATAGGTATCACTACTACCTCAAATATGAACTTCGCCAATATTGATGCACGTAATGGGGGAACTGTGATTTTAAAACCCGATAATACCAGGAGCGCAACAGGAGGCCTTGAACTTAAAGAAGCGTCCAATGTTTCTGCAGCTACTTTTTTGGTAACAGGGCAACAAGGTTATTCTTTCAATATTAGTTTGCCCCAGGGAAGTCATGAACTCCGAAACGGGGGAGAAGCTATGGCCCTTCAGGATTTCACTGCAGAACTTGAGCAAAATGTGCTCGGAAATGGTCCGGCCCTTTTAAAAGTAGGAGCCAGTCTCTATGTCAATCCCAACCAGGAGCCCGGGGTGTATAATACCGTTGCGGACCTTCAAGTGACGGTGAATTATAATTAGTCTTTCCTTATTTCTATTAAAAATCCCTTAAACAAAACTGCTATAACGTTGTAGTTTTTAGTGATTTTTAGGTAAAAGTGTATTTCAACGAGTATTTATTTGTCTTATCGAAAAAATTAGATGGCAATAGGGGTTTTCCCCCATCTTTGCACCGTTAAATCATTTGAACCCAAATCAAATAAAATATAGACAACATGAAAAAAGTTACTTTTATCCTACTTGCACTTATTTCAGGAACTGTTTTTGCTCAAGAAGATGCTACAGCAACAGCGAATGCTGCAGCTGAAATCGTTAGTCCTATACAAATTTCTGCTGAACAAAATTTAAATTTTGGTAAGGTAGCAAATAATACCGCTGGTACAGTGGTTGTGGCTCCAAACGGTGATTTTAGTACATCCACATTAAGCCAAATAGGAACAACTTCTCCGTCAGCAGCTTCTTTCGATGTCACTGCTGCCCAAGGTTTTAGTTATACTATAGCATTACCAGGAACAGTAAACCTTTCTAATGGTACTGATAACATTACGGTAGATACTTTTGATCATAACGCTGCAGGAAACCTTGTAGGTACAGGAGGAATTCAAGCAGTAGGTGTAGGTGCCACCTTGAATGTAGCAGCAAGTCAGCCTACCGGTGAATATACAGGATCATTCGATGTTACTGTAACTTATGAATAATAAAACTTATTTAAATATATAAGAAACGCCGCCCCTATGGCGGCGTTTTTTGCTTATAACGACTAAATACCAACTAAAAAATAAAAATGAAAAAGCTTCTTTTTCTTTTTATTACGCTATCAGCCCAGCAATTCTGCCAGGCCCAGGCTTCGGCTTCGGCCACGGTTGAGAGCAGGGCAACTGTGATAGATCCTATTCAGATAGTCAAAAGCGTTGACCTTGATTTTGGGAATATTATCTCTGCTTATAACCCTGGAAGTGTGATACTTTCACCTGACGGTTCAAGGGTTGCCTATGGGGTGGAGATTTCAAGTTCGATTCCAGGGAATGTCGCTCCTGCTGAAGCGGTAGTAACTCATGGAAACAATAATTATGCGATTACCCTGCCGACCTCTTTTAGTCTGTATCATCAGGAAAATCCCAACCAGATCCTGGTGATCGATCAGTTTAGTGTAGAGAGACTACCAGGGGAAAACAGTGATGTACTGAAGATAGGAGCAACCCTTAACCTGGAAGCCAATCAGCCTGCCGGGTATTATACCAATGAAGCGGGCTTCAATGTAACAGTGTCTTATAATTGAAACCTTAAGCTTTCGTTAACATATTCTGCTTAAAATAAGTACCTTTGAAATCTGAAGTACAATTAATAATGCAGCCCCAAGGATATGAGAAAGAAACTACTTAGTCCCTTACTCTTTTTATTTATTTTAATTTTTTCAGGATTCACTCACGCTCAGGGAGACCTTATGATCATGCCTAAACGCCTGGTTTTTGATGGTTCGCAGCGTTCCCAGGAGATTGATCTGGCCAATACTGGCTCCGATACAGCGGTGTATGCGATCTCTTTTGTGAATTATAAGATGACCCAGGAAGGCAATTTCGAACAGGTGGAAAAACCCGAAGCAGGCCAGCGGTTTGCGACGGATTTCCTTAGATATTTCCCGCGAAGAGTAAGGCTAGCCCCGAATGAAGCACAAACCATCAGGGTGCAGTTAACTCGCACCGGAAACCTGGAAGAGGGCGAGTACCGCTCGCATATGTATTTCAGAGCCGTGGAGGAACAAACTGCCCTTGGTGAAGATACCGAAGAAGAGAGCGAAGGAATCTCAATAAATATCAAAACTGTTTTCGGGATCAGTATACCTATTATTATCCGTGAAGGGGAGAATACTACCCAAATAAGTCTGGAGAACATCCAACTTGATACTCAGGCGGAACAACCAAAACTTAGCCTGCAAATAAAGCGCACTGGGAATATGTCCGTGTACGGAAACTTAACGGTGACCCATATATCAACCAATGGTATTGAAACAGAAGTTGGCGTGGTTAAAGGAATTTCGGTGTACACTCCTAATTCGGTCCGAGATTTTTCATTTCAGCTAAGAGATGCCGAGAAGGTCGATCTTGGAAAAGGCAAACTCAGAATAAAATATTGGGAAGAAGAAGGCCGAGTACTGGCAAACGAAGAGAAATCTTTAGAATAGTGTAATGATAATAAACTCCCCCCGGTTTTTTAAGCTTTTTAAAATCACCTTACTGGTGATGGGGGTTTTTCTTACCCAATTAGCCTTTTCACAGAATGATTGGGATTCATCAGGGACAGGAAATTGGAATGATGTTTCCTGGTCTCAACCGGGTTTACCGGATGAAACTAGCGATGTGACCCTGGAAAACGGTACCGTCACGATTCCCGAAGGTCAAACTGTTACCATTAATTCTTTAGTAATTGGAAAGGATGCCTACCTGGATGTGCAGGGTACCCTGGTTGTTCAAGGGAATGTTACGATGACCAATAATTCCCTGGGGTTCAATATGGGGGATAACTCGGCGGTAATAATTTATGGAGATTTTGAGGTGAATAACCAGGTGAGTCTTTCCCTGGAGAGTTATCTGGTCATCTATGGCCAGTTCATTGCCAATGGGAGTGCCAATCACACCTTTTTAGATATCCAAGAGGCCAAAATATATATTTTTGAGGGTTTAGATGGAAATGGCTGGCCTGATACCTTTGATTGTACCGGGGGCCAGGATTATACTGGAACTCCGAATATTGATACAAACTGTGACTATGGTTCTACCGCTGATTATGAAGATAATCAGGAGGATTTTCCAGATGAACTGGTGGATTTGATGAACTGCTTTGACCTGAGCGATATTTCTTCCCAAAGCGTGTGTCAGGGAGAAACGGCAAGCTTCAGTGTGTCTCCCATCATTGATACACCAGTAAATTACCAGTGGCAGGAAAAAATTGGGGAAGCCGACTGGACTAATGTAGGCATGAACGCTCCTTCTTATTCTCTGGAAAATACTTCACTTGCGGATAGCGGCAACCTTTACCGACTTATTGTAAAACCAACCGATCCGGCTAATTCTAGCTGTAAAATATCTATTTCCCGAAATGTGAGCCTTGAGGTGCAACAGCCTGGAGTATGGACGGGGGCAATTGACACCGACTGGAATAACGTAGAAAACTGGAGTTGTAAGCGAATTCCTGATTTGCAAACCGATGTGCTTATCCCTGCTGGCCTTCAACGGTACCCGGTAATTAATGCTGGCGCAAATGCCTTATCGAATGATCTTACTATAGAATCAGGAGCTTCAGTGCTGGTAGATAATAACTGGCTTAGAATTGCCGGTAGCCTTGTGAATTCTCAGAATTTGAATGTAGAAACCGGGAGTGTTTCCTTTGAGGGTGAACTCCCTCAAACAATCCCTGGAGCCGCGTTTGTAAATAACCGAATTCAAAATTTGCAGATTGATAATCCTTCTGGGGTTACCTCAGAAGCCTTAATAGAACTTACAGGAATGCTCAGGGTTGCTTCGGGGAATTTTGATACCGGGAACCAATTAAGCCTAATTTCCGATGCCAGTCAAACCGCCCTTATTGACGGTTCCGGGACTGGTGAGGTCCTGGGGAATGTTACCATGCAACGTTATCTTGACAATGCATTCGGTTATAAATATTTCTCTTCTCCCTTTAAAGCCTCAAAAGTAGGTGATTTTACTGATATTAATTTGACCGAAGCCTTTCCTAATTTTTACCGCTATGATGAAAACCGAAGGATAGACAGTCTGGATCTGGATGCCACAGGTTGGGAACCCTATTTCATCCCTGAAAACGCGCTGAATATTATGGAGGGTTATGCCCTTAATTTTGGGGCCGCAACAAATGCCCTGACGGTTTCTTTGACAGGAGAAGTGAATAATGGTGATTATAGTGTTGACTTAAAAAATAATAATGGTTCGTATACCAAAGGTTTCCACCTGGTAGGAAACCCGTATCCTTCTCCTATAGATTGGGATGCTGCAGGTTGGAACAAGGTAAATATCGATGACCAGATACATTTTTTTACCGCCGGCAGTGGGAATCGATATACTGGCACCTATGAATCTTATGTCAACGGCCTTGCCCAAAACGGAGGGAATGCCACGGGGGTCATTCCGGCAATGCAGGGCTTCTTTGTAAAGGTGAGTGATTCTGACACAGGCAGTTACCCCGTTAATGGAACATTGGGAATCAGCAATGCTGCCAGGGTAAATAATTTTAGTCAGGCATTTTATCGCAAGCAGGAACCGGCTCCAAAATCGTTAATAAGACTTTATGCTTCTTTTAAAGAAGCGCCAAGTAAGGACGGAACCCTGATTTATTTTGAAAATCAGGCCAGCCAACGTTATGATAGCAGGCTGGATGCTCATAAGCTAATGAATACCGATGTGAATGTTCCTAACCTATATATTCTGACTCCAGACAAAAAGAAGCTTTCTATAAATGCATTGGCATTTTCGGAAGAGAAGAAAGAAATCCTACCTCTTGGACTAAAGACTAATAAAGGGGGTACTATCAGGATTGAACTCGGGGACCTGGAAAATCTGCCTTTTGATTTTGCTGTTTTTCTTAGGGACAATAAAACAAACAACATCGTTGATTTGCGGAAACAGTTTTACAGTTTTGAAGTAGAGAAAGGCGAAATCAATAATAGGTTTGAAGTGCTTTTTAGCCACCAACCCATTTTGACAGAGACAGAATTCGGGAATGAATTTTTTAGTGTGTTTAGCCGGGATGGAAATATGGAGGTGGATCTCAACCTTGATGAGCAAGAGGAGGGTCTTTTGAGAGTGAATTCGGTAACTGGCCAGGTCCTGGAGACCAAAGCAGGTCGAGGAAAAGAACAGGTAAATTTTGAAGGAATAAGCAGCTCCGGGGTATATTTCGTGACCCTGGAGAAAGATGGGAAGCGATATACCAAGAAAGTATTAATCAGGAAATAGGACTATGGTAAAAAATGGGCTCAGACAAATCGGATTTATCATTTGGGTATTAGGTGCTGGTCTTTTCCAGCAGCTTAGCGCTCAGGAGAATCCACCAGTTCCCATCAGTGTGGAAGTCCGTACCGCCCGGAATCTTAATTTTGGTTCTTTTGTGGCCGGTGCGGCAGGAGGGAATGTTACCGTTAGTTACGATAACCTGCGGACGGTCAACGGGGATATCTTTGAGCTTAATTTTGGCATGGAGGCTTCGGCTGCATTATTTGATGTATATGCCAATCCCGGAACAATTATTTATATTCAGGACACGAGTCCCTATATTCTGGAGAATCAAGGCACAGGAGCCCAAATTTATCTTTATATCAATAGCTTTAGTACTGGCCGGCGTACTTTTGTGACCACGGCACCCGATGCCGAGAGCCCTAATGAGGTCTTTGTAGGGGGCACGTTGCAAATTCCTGCTGATAATTCAGGGAGCCTTCCGGGAACTTATAACGGTACTTTCACTTTAAATTTTATCCATCAGTAAGCTCCATTATCGATGAATAGAATTACTTCGAATTTTCCTCCAAAACCTAAACGATTCCATCTTCTAATTTTATTTTTTCTTTTGTGCTCCTTATCAGTAAGCGCGCAAGAAACTTTTCCCGAATATGATGAGCTCAGTGTCGAAATGACTGTACCAAGACTCGGCACCATCGATATCCCTATTGCTATAAAAGGTCAAGATGCCTATTTACCAGTTCAGGAATTATTTGATTTTCTGAAGATAAAGAATGAAGAAACTTCTGATGGGATCACAGGTTTTATAGTCCACCCGGATTCCACATACAGGATGAATTTCCAGGAAAACTATATTCTGTTTAAAGGTGAGGAGTTTGACCTTCCAGCTTCAGATTTCATCGAAACTCCAATAGGCACTTATCTCAAGTCGAATTACTTTGGAGATATTTTCGGACTTGATACCCAGTTTTCTTTTAGGAGTCTTTCCGTTGATCTCGACACCGAATTAGAATTACCGGTGATCAAGGAAATGCGGTTAAAGAAAATGAGGGAGAATCTCAACCGTGTTCGGGGCGAAGTCAAACCCGATACCACTATTGCCAGAAGATATCCTTTTTTTAAACCCGGAACCCTGGATTGGGGGGTGGTGACCACCCAGCAAACCGACTTTGAGAACGACAACAGACTGAGCCTGGGTCTGGGCACCATGTTCCTTGGAGGAGAGACTAATTTAATGCTGAATTATTCTTCCAGGGTACCTTTTAATTCCCGCAACCAGTTTTACCAGTGGCGCTATGTGAACAATGAGAGCAAGCTGTTCAAACAGGTGAGCGTAGGTCGGATTTTTGCACGTGCCACCTCTTCGTTATTTGCACCGGTAAGCGGGGTACAGGTCAGTAACAGCCCTATGCAAAACCGCCGGTCTTTTGGTACTTACCTTTTGAATGATTATACCGACCCACGCTGGACGGTGGAACTCTACGTGAATAATGTACTGATAGATTTTACCCAGGCAGATGCCTCTGGGTTTTATTCCTTTGAAGTCCCGTTGATGTATGGAAATACTGCCGTGAGTCTTCGCTTTTACGGCCCCTGGGGGGAGGAAAGGGTAGAGGAGCGGGTAATCAATATCCCTTATAATTTTGTTCCGAAGAATGAAGTGGAATATACCCTTAGTGCTGGAGTGGTAGAGAATGAACAGTGGCAACGTTTTTCCCGGTTTAATCTCAATTACGGGTTAAGCAATGCTATTACCATCGGGGGTGGTGTGGAGTACCTTTCTGAAGTGACCAGTGGTGAAGTGATGCCTTTTGTGAATTCCTCAGTACGGATAGCTTCCGGATTATTGTTCTCCGGGGAATATATGTACGGGGTAAAAGGAGAAGGCTTACTGAGTTATCGCTCACCAAAAAACTTGCAGGTTGATCTGAATTACATCAAATATGATCAGAACCAGACGGCAATAAATTTCAACTACCTGGAAGAGAGAAAAATAAGTTTATCCACGCCAATCAGGGGGAATAATTTCTCGATGTTCGGGAGGTTTAGCCTCAACCAGATCATCATGCCGACAACCGAGTTCACGACAGCACAAATGCTGCTTTCGGGAGCTGTGTTTGGGGTCAGTACCAATTTTACCACCTATGGTATTTATAACGACAGGGTAAAGCAGCCAACGATTTACAGCTCGCTTTCACAAACCTACAGATTGCCAAAACGTTTCTTGTTCTCACCGCAGGTGCAATATGATTACAGCAGATCGCAGTTCAATAATCTGATCCTGGAATTGGAACGGCCCATCTTTGAACGTGGTTTTCTGAATCTTGCTTACGAAAACAACTTCCTGCGGGACGCCCATATTTTTGAAGTCGGGTTCCGGTACGCGCTAAATTTTGCACAAACCTCTATTACCTCAAGGATAGGAAACCGTAATTCCTCTTTTGTGCAATCCGCAAGGGGAAGTATGATGCTTGATGACAATACCGGTCAAATCCTGACCAGTAACCGCAGTGCCATGTCTAAAGCCGGGTTAACTATTATTCCATTTCTGGATTTTAATGGGAATGGGGTGCGAGACCCTATGGAACCAGGAGTTCCGGGAATGGAGTTAAAGAACCGAACCGGAAGACTGAGCTATCATGAAGATGAAACCATCCTTAGGATTCGTGACTTACAGCCTTATCTGGATATGGTCCTTGAAATAGATCCGGTAAGTTTAGATAATATCGCCTGGAAGATCCCTAATCCAAAAATTAAGGTGCATACCTTGCCTAATCACTTCCAGGAAATTCATGTGCCCGTTGAAGTCATGGGGGAAGTCAGTGGAATGGTCTATATGGAAGACGATGGTCTTAGAGGACAGGGCAGGATTGTGATCAATATATTGGATGCACAAGGAAATAAAGCTGCCAGAATTCTCAGTGAAGGTGATGGATATTTCACTTATCTCGGGCTAAAACCAGGCCAGTACACCGCAGAAATTGATCAGGCGCAACTGGAAAAACTGGGGTATGTTTCCGTTCCGGAAGCTATTGAATTTGAAATAGAGGTGGATGAATATGGAGATATTGTGGATACCTTGGAATTTGTTCTAAAAAAGCAATAGGCTCGCTGGTTAAGTCTTGATGGACTAACCGGTTGCAAGCGCCCTGTAAGGTGGTGTGCTTCTTGAAGGCTCCAGGCTCAAACCCTTCCCTTTCTGAAAGTCCATTGCACTATTGGTGAGTGGCTTTGGAATTTACATCTTTAGCCTCCTTCAAGAACCATGCTTGCAGACCAGTTTTTTTATGAGGGTCTGCTTCTCCGGTATTTTACCATGGCGAATAAGAATATGAACAAGGCCAAAAACTGTGCTACCCGGGCCAGGTAATCCCCATACTGCACATAGAAGGTCTCTTTATTGTTGACCAGGATCTCCGATTTAATACTACCTTGTTTTTCGTACCCCAGGCTTTTTACAATATTTCCTTTTTGATCTATAAAGGCCGAGATCCCTGTGTTGGCGCTTCTCACTATATCTTTTCGGGTTTCTATGGCTCTTAATTTGGCATAACTCAAATGTTGTTTATGCCCCTGGGTATTGCCCCACCAGGCGTCATTGGTGATGATGCTAAGAAAACCCGCACCGTTTCTGATATAACCGGTAACATAATCCCCATAAACTGATTCGTAGCATATAATCGGTGCTGCTGCCGCAGCTTTCCCGTTTTCCATTTCGAAGACCGAACGTTCTTCCTGGGTGGTTTTCATGGCCACGGTGCCGCCCAGATCAATCATAATATCTCCCAGGATGGGTTTAAGGATGTCCTGGTAGGGGAAGTTCTCGACCCCAACTACCAATTTGGATTTATGATAAAGCTGGGTAGAGTCCGTACTGTTCATCATATATGCCGAATTATAATCGTCATACCAGTCATTAGGACCAAGCTGATTGCTTTGTTCCCTGACCCTGGAGGGGTCATTGAAGCGTTCATAGAAGGATATCCCGCTTAAAAAATTGATGTTTGGATACCTGTTCAAAAGCTGCCTGCTAAAAAAAGCTGCTTCTGATTCCTCAAAATTCGGAAGCACGGTACCATCGGCAAAAACCGTCTCAGGAGCCACAAGGAGCCTGGTATTTTCCGTGGTCTTTTCTTCGGCTAAATCCAGCAGAAGTTGCCCGATACGAGTATCATTGATGTTATATTTTTCGGTATAGGGGTCGATGTTGGGTTGCAGAATCACTACCTCGAGCTTTTCCCCTTCAGCCTCATAATTGGACAAAATGATCCAGGAAAGACCCAGAGGGATTAAAATGAGGAGGGCACTTTTAAATATTCCACGATAGATGACGGCCTTATCCCTGTATTCCCGGTAAAGAATTACCGCTTTGAAAACGGCGATGTTTACCAGCCAAACCCAAAGAGTCCCACCAAAGGTACCGGTGTATTCATACCATTGCACCCAGTTATGATACTCCGAAAAGGCATTGCCCAGGTTAAGCCAGGGCCATGAAAACTCCCATTCCAGATGGAGTTTTTCAAAAACCATCCAGATGCTGACCAGGAAAGTAGCCGCCGCCCCAAAGCCGGTGCGTTTTGCTACTATATGGTAGAGCATAAATACCAGGGCCATAAGCAGGGAATTCACCAGGATGGCAAAAGCTCCTCCAAAAGCGGTACTGAAATAGATCCAATAGGTGGTGATTAAATTCCAGGTGAAAAAACTAAGGTAAGCCAGGGCAAATACCTTCCAACCGGTATGGCTTTTGGAAAAATTCCTTAGTTTAAACTCGCCGTAGAGCAAGGGAGCAAAGGCGAAAAACAGCAACAGGGGAAAACCATAAGTAGGCCAGGCCAGGGCAAGTAAAATTCCAGAGAAAAGGGCGTATAAAAAATTCTTCATATGTTGTTATTCTTTTCAAAAATAGGAAACTGAGACTTGTTTTCGAGCCAGCCTAATGAAAAAAGCTGTTAATCCTCGTTTTTGAAAATTTTAAGGACTTCTAATCTTCTAAATTTAACTTTAGTATTTTTACCAAAAACTACACCAATGACCATCAAAAGATACGTTCCAAACTTTATTACTCATCTCAACCTCCTTAGTGGGACCATCGCCGTAATATTTGCCGTGCAGGGAAATTTAATTATGGCGGCTGTGCTGGTGGCCGCGGGAGTTTTCTTTGATTTTTTTGATGGCCTGGCGGCAAGAGCCCTGGATGTGAAAAGCGAAGTTGGACTGCAACTGGATTCATTGGCCGATGTGGTTACCAGTGGGGTAGTACCCGGAATTGTAATGTACCAGATGCTCAGTAAGGCACTTCCGAATCCCCAGGCAGCCTCCACAACCCAGTGGAGTATCCAGGGGACCTGGTGGGAATGGAATTTTAATACCTTAGCCTTTATAGGGTTGTTTATTACCCTGGCTTCGGCTTTCAGGCTGGCCAAATTCAATGTAGATGATCGCCAGACGGATTCTTTTATAGGACTTCCTACCCCGGCCAACGCCATGTTGATACTAAGCTTACCGTTAATTCTAACTTTCCAGCCCGGGGAGATGATCACTTCCCTGTTGCTCAATGAGTGGTTCCTGATTGGGCTAACTTTGCTAAGCTGTTATCTGCTTAATGCAGAGATCAAACTCTTTGCACTTAAATTCAGTGACTGGTCTTTTGCCAATAATAAGCTGCGATATTTTTTCCTCTTGGGGTCCCTGGCATTAATCCTAATTTTTCAGTTTATTGCCATTCCTCTTATTATTGTGAGCTACGTTATACTTTCGGTTCTGGTACCGGAAAAGGAAGAGGTGTAAACTAAAACTCTAAAAAGGCTAATCGAAGATCTTTTTCTTTCGGAGTTCAAAATTCTTTCCAAGGTAGACCTTTCTTACCATCTCATCCTCGGCGAGTTCTTCAGGTTCCCCGTGTTTGAGGATACTTCCTTCGAACATAAGGTAGGTGCGATCGGTAATAGCAAGAGTCTCCTGGACGTTATGATCCGTGATGAGGATACCGATGTTCTTATTCTTTAACTGGGCCACAATACGCTGAATGTCTTCTACGGCGACAGGGTCAACCCCCGCAAAAGGTTCATCGAGCAGGATGAATTTCGGATTGGTAGCCAGGGCACGCGCAATCTCGGTACGACGACGTTCTCCCCCGCTTAGTAGGTCCCCCCGGTTTTTCCTGATGTGATTTAACCCAAATTCCTCAATGAGGGACTCCATCTTAAGGTGTCGTTCTTTTTTTGAGAGATCGGTGAGTTCCAGCACGCTCATAATATTATCCTCGATACTTAATTTCCTGAAGACCGAAGCTTCCTGGGCCAGGTAACCTATCCCGTGCTGGGCCCGTTTATACATGGGGTATTTGGTGATTTCCGCACTGTCGAGAAAGATCCTGCCGCTATTGGGCTTAATAAGACCCACGATCATATAGAAAGAGGTTGTTTTTCCGGCACCATTGGGACCCAAGAGCCCCACGATCTCCCCCTGGTTTACCTCGATGGAAATACCCTTTACAACTGCTTTTCCTTTATATTTCTTTACTAAGTCTTCAGCGCGTAATTTCATCCTGTAAATTTAATGCTCTAAGTTACATTAATTATACCAGCCTTATTCTTTGACTTTTTCAAGTTCTTCCCAGTATTCAAATGCCCTGCGAAGGTGAGGTATCACGATCGTTCCTCCCACAAGGGTACCGATACTGAGGGTTTCCATAACTTCCTCGCGGTTTAAATTGGCTTTATGGCTGCTTTCCAGGTGATATTTTACACAATCGTCACATCTTAGCACCAGGGAAGCCACCAGGCCTAGAAGTTCCTTTGTTTTTTTATCAAGGGCGCCTTCGGTGAAGGCATTGGTATCAAGATTGAAGATCCTTTTTAAAACCTTGTTATTTTCATTGAGGATCTTATCATTCATCTGAGCACGATACTCATTAAATTCTTCAACTTTATTGCTCATAGCCTTGGTTTTTTAATTTTCGTTGTTCCTGTTTATAGATCACCTTAGAGATGATGATACTCACTTCATAGAGTAAGAGCACTGGAATGGCGACAATAATCTGGCTCACAATATCCGGAGGGGTGATTATGGCAGAAAGGATAAGTACCAGCACCAATGCGTATTTTCTGTATTTCTTTAGGAAATCGGGCGTTACAATCCCGATTCGGGTAAGAAAATAGATCAGAATGGGTAATTCAAAAATAAGTCCGCTTGCCAACACAGAGGCTCTTACCAGGCCAATATAACTGCTCAGGTCAAAATCATTAAAAACCGTTTCACTTACCTGGTATTTCCCCAGGAAATTAATGGAAAGTGGGGTGACCACGTAATATCCAAAGATCACACCGGTAAAGAATAACAGGGAGGAAATAAAGATAAATCCTTTGGCGTACCGGCGTTCATTATTATGCATGGCAGGGGCCACAAATTTCCAGAATTCATAAATCACATACGGGAAAGCTATGATAAACCCGGCAGTAATTGAAGTCCAAACGTGGGCAGAGAACTGCCCGCCCATGGTTCTACTTTGAATCCGGAAAGGCATCTCGTCAAAACAAAACCCCCCGTCAATTCCTATAGCCGTGGAGATACGGCAAAGGATATCGTAGGAAAAGAAACTCCCTTTACTGGGGCCGAATAGCAGCACATCAAAAATAAATCCTTTGGCCAGAAAGGCTAAACTTCCTGCAATGACTACCGCAAGAGTAGCACGTATAAGATGCCATCGCAGGTCTTCTAAATGATCAAGGAATGACATTTCTTCCTGGGGAGTACCTATTTGCTTCATTATAAAATACCTTCTCTAATTAAATTATGAATATGGACAACCCCTGAGTATTTCCCGTTTTCTACTGCCAGGAGCTGGGAGATTTTGTTTTCTTCCAACATATCCAGGGCATCCACTGCGAGGGTATCCTGATTGATTGTTTTTGGGTTGAGACTCATTATATCCCTTGCGGTAAGCTTTTGAAACTCGGTGTTTTTTTTCAGCATTCGCCTTATATCGCCATCGGTAATTATACCAATGATCTTATCGCTTTCCAGCACTGCAGTTACACCTAGCATTTTTTCAGAAATTTCGATGATAGCATCGGTTACGGAAGTATCGGGAGATACCGCCGGTTTCTGGTTCTGGGCAGTGATATCACTTACCCTGAGATAGAGTTTCTTACCAAGGGATCCCCCTGGGTGATATTTGGCAAAGTCTTTTCGTGAAAAACCCTTTAAGTTAACCAGGGCAATGGCCAGGGCATCACCCAGGACCATTTGCGCCGTTGTACTTGTGGTAGGGGCGAGGTTGTTTGGGCAGGCTTCCTTTTCTACATAGGAGTTCAGGAAAAAATCTGCTTCCTGGCCCAGAAATGAGTTTTTATCCGCAGTAATTCCTATAAGGGGATTTTTAAAGTCTTTAATATAAGGAACAAGAACCTTGATCTCGGGGCTGTTCCCGCTCTTGGAGATACAAATCACCACATCGTCCTTCTGAATATTTCCCAAATCTCCGTGAATCGCGTCGGCCGCGTGCATAAAAATAGCAGGGGTACCGGTGGAATTTAAGGTAGCTACGATCTTATTGGCAATTATGGCGCTTTTTCCTATTCCTGTAACCACCACTCTTCCTTTAGAATGATAAATTTTTTCTACCGCTTGAACGAACTCATTATCAATAAGATGTTCTAAATTTGCAATCGCTTTGGCTTCAATGGAAATGGTTTCTCGGGCAGCAATAAGAATTTTTTCCTGGAGTTTCAAATTAGATAAAATTATGAATTGTGGGTTTAAAGAAATATGTATCTTTAGTTTGCAAATGTATGTAAAATTGTAACACAATTGAATGAGTTTGAAGGAAATTGATTTACACCAACAGCTAAAGAAGTACTTTGGATTTAGCCAATTCAAAGGGCTTCAGGAAGAGGTGATTACCAGTATTGTGAAAGGAAACAATACCTTTGTGGTAATGCCTACCGGAGGAGGGAAATCCCTATGTTACCAACTCCCTGCGTTGATTGAAGAAGGAACGGCAATTGTGGTTTCGCCCCTTATCGCTTTAATGAAAAACCAGGTAGATGCTATTCGTGGAATTTCCTCGCAACATGGCGTGGCCCATGTCCTTAATTCCTCCCTGAACAAAACAGAAGTCAGGCAGGTAAAAGAGGATATCTCGAATGGGGTGACTAAATTACTATATGTAGCTCCCGAATCGCTTACCAAAGAAGATCATGTTGATTTTCTTAAAAGGCAGAAAATCTCTTTTATGGCCATTGATGAAGCACACTGTATCAGTGAGTGGGGCCATGATTTCAGACCGGAATACCGGAATCTCAGGCAAATTATTAAAAGAATAGGAGATAACATTCCTATCATTGCCCTTACAGCTACCGCAACTCCGAAGGTTCAGGAAGATATTTTAAAAAACCTGGGGATACCTGATGCTAAAACCTTTAAGGCGAGTTTCAACAGGCCTAACCTGTATTACGAAGTACGACCAAAGACAAAAAATGTCGATGCCGATATTATTCGTTTTGTCAAACAAAACGAAGGCAAATCGGGGATCATTTATTGTCTGAGTCGAAAAAAGGTGGAAGAACTGGCCCAGACCCTTCAGGTCAACGGGATAAAAGCCGTGCCTTATCATGCCGGGCTTGATGCCAAGACCCGTTCCAAGCATCAGGACATGTTCCTGATGGAGGATATTGATGTGGTGGTAGCCACTATCGCTTTCGGAATGGGAATTGACAAACCCGATGTGCGTTTTGTGATCCACCATGATATCCCCAAGAGTATAGAAAGTTATTACCAGGAAACCGGTAGGGCTGGTCGTGATGGTGGTGAAGGACATTGTCTTGCTTTTTATTCCTATAAGGACATTGAGAAGCTGGAAAAATTCATGAGTGGTAAACCGGTGGCCGAACAGGAAATTGGACATGCGCTTTTACAGGAAGTCGTGGCCTATGCCGAGACTTCGGTGTCACGTCGGAAATTCATCCTCCATTATTTCGGGGAAGCTTTCGACCAGGAAACCGGGGAAGGGGCTTCCATGGATGATAACGTTAGGCATCCCAAGAAAAAGCACGAAGCTAAGGAAGAGGTGGAACTCCTACTCAAAACGATAAAAGAGACCAAAGAACTATACAAGGCCAAGGAAGTGGTTAAGACCCTTATCGGGAAATCCAATGCGGTAATCCTATCGCATAGAACCAATGAACATCCGCTTTTTGGGAAGGGCAAAAACAGGGATGGAAAATATTGGATGGCCCTTATAAGGCAGGTATTGGTTTCGGGTTATCTAAAGAAAGATATCGAGACTTACGGCGTGATTAAACTTACCGATAAAGGCCGAAAATACCTGGAAGATCCACAGTCCTTTATGATGACCGAAGACCATATTTTTGACAGTACCACGGAAAGCGTGACGGTCAATGCCCAAACGGCAGGCGGCGGGGTGGATAAAACCCTGGTGAAAATGCTTAAGGAACTCCGCAAGAAAGTAGCCAAGAAAAGGGAAGTTCCTCCTTTTGTTGTCTTTCAGGATCCTTCTCTTGAGGATATGGCCTTGAAATATCCGATCACCATGGAAGAGCTTAATAATATTTATGGTGTCGGGGAAGGCAAGGCTAAAAAATACGGAAAAGAATTCGTGGATCTCATCGGCAGGTATGTGGAGGATAATGATATTATCAGACCGGATGACCTGGTCGTTAAATCAACCGGTGCCAATTCCGCACTTAAGCTTTACATCATTCAGAGCGTGGACCGGAAATTGCCTCTTGATGATATTGCCTCCGCTAAGGGGATGGAAATGCCGGAATTTATCAAGGAGATGGAAGCCATCGTTTATAGCGGTACCAAACTCAATATCGATTACTGGGTAGATGATATCCTGGATGAAGATCAGCAGGAGGAACTACATGAATATTTCATCGAGGCTGAATCGGACAATATAGATGCTGCCATAGAGGAATTTGAAGGAGAGTATGATGATGAGGAACTACGCCTTTACCGGATAAAATTCATCAGTGAGGTGGCCAATTAGCCATCATTATGATACCTGGGAGCTATGATTCAATCTTCATTCATGGCTTCCCCGGGCTTTTTTTAGCCTTATAATAAGGAGTAACCAGAAGGCGGAGAATGAATTCCTTTTGTATGGCACGCCTAGTGAGTATCGGTATTAACCCGGCTGGGGAATTTACTTACCGCCGTTATTCTGCAAGTCAAAAATACATTGATCATCAAGGCTGGGAATGTTTCCGCTATCGATCACATCAACGATTCCGCCGCCAAACTCGATGGAGGCTTGCATCAGACAGCCTGAAACATTGCAATGCCCGGCAAAGTCTTCATCCTTATGAGCAGATTGTGGCTCAGTGCCCAAATCCACAAGTCCGAATAGATGCCCGAATTCATGATTCAGGGTGGCCGCTTCGATATTGGCTTTAGAAGGTGAATTGGGCCGGTTGGCAAAATCCTTTATGGTTCCCCCGTAGATCACCATGGAAGTATTCCTGAAGGCAGACCCCAGGACAAAACGATTATCCTCGTCTTTTTCGCTGCTTCCATCGGCAAAATATATAAATACGGCAATCTCGTCCCCTACATTATAAACGCTACGGATATCTTTTTCTATATCGGCGATTTCTTCGATATCAAATGGCGCCTTCCCGGAGGATTGCACAGCCCTCATACTTATTTGAATGCCATCTGGTTTGTATACCCTGTCCTGAAGAAAACCCTTAAATGCTGCAATGGCTTCCTGTGTGGGAGCATAACCCTCCACGTAGGCGATTTCAATATTCATTGAGGTATACTGCTGGTCACTAAGTAAATCATTGGCAGAATCTCCAAGTCCCTGCAGATTAGCCGATTTATTGATCTTGTTTTCATCCTCTGAATTATCAGAGGTACAGGAAGATAACACCAGCAGTAAAGATAGAAGTAAAGCTAAGTGATTTGTTTTAAGCATTTGAAGGAGTTTGAAATAATGGTAAAAATAGAAATTTAATACATTTTGGGCTTCAATTCGGCTAAATAATCATAGTGTGCTCCTTTTTTTATCAGCTTACAGGTGAAATTGTTTTTCTCGGCAGCCAGTTCCAGGGAGTTGAAATCGATGTACAGCCAGTTAAACCAGCGGCCCTTTTCACCTTTATAGCTTAATTCAAACTGGATTTCCCCGTAATATCCTTCCTCGGGGTTTACCCATATTCCTCCATCCTCATCCTGGTCAAAGAGGAAACTAAGGTCTGAGGAATCCAGTAGGATTTTACCGCCGTCAGCCAGAAGGTTTCTAGCCTGGGAAAAGAAAGCATCCAGGTTGGCAAGTTTGCCTATAATTCCGCTGCCGTTCATCAACATTAATATGGTATCGAACTTTTCATCACCCAGCTTGAAGAAATCAATCTGACGGGCATCTCTTAGCCCCCGCAGACGAGCGATCGCTATGGCTCCCCCAGAGGTATCTATGCCGGTAACTTCTAATTTCTTTTCTTCCTGAAGATAGAGACCGTGGCTCCCGGCTCCACAGCCCACATCGAGCACAGACCCGGAACACAACCTCAGGGCTGTTTGCTCCAGGGCAGGCATTTGCGAAAAACTTCTGAATAAATAAGGCACGGGAATAATATCATCATCGAAATCGGGGGAATGCACATGGATAGGCGTCTCATCCTTATGGTGATAAAAAGCGGAGATCGCTTTTCCGAAGATATCTTTATCTGGAGTATTGTTATTCATATCTTTGCAAAATGGAGGAAGAATTAAAAAGTCTCCCGGAGCGGGCCAAAGATAAGCATAAGGAAAATAAAAAGTTCTTTTCCAGGCTTCGGAAAAAACCACCCAAGGACCTGGACAGGCAAATGCAGGAGCTTCACCAGGAAGAATTTTCTCGCACCAGTTGCCTGGATTGTGCGAATTGCTGTAAAACCACTGGCCCTCTTTTTACCAATAAGGATATCGAGAGAATAAGTAAACACCTTAAACTCAAACCAAAGGATTTCATCGAGCGATACCTTCGAATTGATGAGGATAATGATTATGTATTACAGCAGGTGCCCTGTGCCTTTTTGGACTCCGACAACTATTGTCTTATTTACCAGGTCCGACCGAAAGCCTGCAGGGAATTCCCGCATACCGATAGGAAGGATTTCCATAAAATCAGCAATCTCACCATGAAAAATACCGCCATTTGTCCTGCGGCATATAATATTGTGGAAGAGATGAAGCGCAGGATAAAAGTTTAGGATCGCTGCCTGTATTGTCTGACCTTTCTTCTAAGAAGGTTTACTTTCTTGTATTTTTTTATGATAATGAAATACAATATCGGCCCAAACAGGGGTAAAAAGATAATAATAAGGACCCAGATTAATCGATGCCTTCCTTTAAAATTTTGCTTTAGCAAATGAGCAAAAGCCAGGACAGGCAACACCAGCAGTGCCACCATTAAAGCGGAAAGCCAAAAGCCTGAAGTATCTAATTCGATCATAGGGAAATTATTTCCCTTAATATAATAAATATTTTTCTCGTTTTTTAGAAAATTCTGCTAATCCCGGTTCCCAGGACTGGCGAATCTCTTTGGCGCTAAGTCCTTCTTCAATTTGTTGTTGAAGTTTTTTGGTTCCTGCAAGTTTGGTAAAGAAGCCATTAAAAAACTCGTTCTTATCTTCGGTGTGCTGGTAAGCTTCTATAAGCCATTCCAGGTTAATTTTGTCCAGAGCCTGGTGTGTGCTTAAGTCACGGCCATAGCATTGCTCTCCAAGGTGTTTTGGGTTTTTCGCGCCATCTTTGCTCTGGGGGGTATAGCTATAATCGAAATAGCTTTGGTCCAAATAAGGGGAGCCAAATACCTGGAATTGCTTATCGGTACCACGGCCTGCATTGACGTTGGTGCCTTCGAAAAAGCAAAGGCTGGGATAAAGATTGATAGCCTGGGTGTTTGGAAGGTTCGGTGATGGCTTAACCGGAAGTTCATAGGCCAGGGAATGATCGTAATTTTCCATTTCCACTACTTCGAGACTGCACTGGATGCCGTCTTTCAACCATTTTTCCCCATTGATCATTTTTGCATATTCCCCCATGGTCAACCCGTGTACTGTAGGGATGGGATGCATGCCCACAAAACTTTTAAATTCCTTTTCCAGAATAGGGCCGTCTATATAATGTCCATTGGGATTTGGACGGTCAAAAACAATAAGTTGAATATCATTCTCGGCGCAGGCTTCCATTACATAATGCAGGGATGAAATATAAGTATAGAACCGGGCTCCCACGTCCTGTAGGTCAAAGATAAGGATATCGAGACCTTCCAGTTGTTCGGGTTTGGGCTTTTTATTGTCTCCGTAAAGGGAGATGACCGGCAGGCCTGTTTCAGCATCTTTTCCGTCTTCAATAGCTTCCCCGGCATCAGCCGTGCCGCGGAACCCATGTTCGGGCGCGAAAACTTTCTTTAGCTTCACACCCTTTGAAAGCAGGGAATCTACAAGGTGGATATACCCTGTTTCCTTTTCGATACGGGAACTCTGATTTCCCACCAGACCCACATTTTTCCCTTCTAACAGGGGAAGGTAAGTCTGGGTGCGGTTGGCGCCAACAATTATGTTTTCAGCGGTTAATTCAACCGGGGTCTCTTCCTTGGAATCCTTGAGACCGTCTTTTTGGGAATTTGTGTTTCCACAGGAAACAAGTCCAATAAAAGCGAATAAAAATGTACTTTTGAATAACCTTTTAATCATCGTGATAATTTGAATTTCGAATTTTTCGTAGTAAAGCGCCTTATTCACGCCAAAGGCCATAAAAGTAGTATTTCTGCCCCAATAATAAAAATTGCGATAGCTGCCATTGCTATTGGGGTTGTAATGATGTTGGTTTCCTTCGCTACGGGATTGGGACTGCAGGAAAAAATAAGGGATAAAATCGCGGCATTTAATGGCCATATCAGTATCTCTAGTTACGATAATAACAGTTCACAGGTTTCTTTGGCTCCTATCTCCAAAGAGCAGGATTTTTATCCTGAGTTCAACACTGTGGAAGGCATTGAGCATGTGCAGGCTGTAGCCACTAAGGCGGGAATCATTAGAACGGAGACTGATTTCGAAGGGGTTTTGGTCAAAGGCCTGGGGAAAGACTATAAATGGGAATATTTTGAGGATTTCATCACCGCGGGTGAGATTCCCCAATTCACCGAAAGCCTTAACGATGAGGTAATGATCTCCCAATACCTTTCCAATAGGTTGGGACTGGAAGTAGGAGATAAAGTGCCGACCTATTTTTTGAGGGAAGAAAGCGATCGCCCCCTGCTTCGGGCCTTTGTCGTTACAGGAATTTACAATTCTGGTTTCCAGGAGTTCGATGAGCTGTATATGCTGGCTGATATTCGACATATTCAACGTATTAACCGCTGGGAAGAAGACCAGGTCGGAAGCTTCGAGGTATTTTTAAGCGATTTTGGTCAATTGGACGAGAAAGGCCAGGAGGTCTATGAGAATACCAGTTCGTTCCTCGATGCGCAAACCATTAATCAGAAATATTATTCCATTTTTGAATGGCTGGAACTTTTTGATTTCAACATTGCCCTGATCATCGGAATCATGATCCTTGTTGCAGGAATAAATATGATCACCGCTTTGCTGGTGCTTATCCTGGAGCGAACCCAGATGATAGGGATTCTCAAGGCTTTAGGAAGTGGAGATTGGAGTATAAGGAAGATATTTTTGTACAATGCCGGCTATTTAATCCTGCTGGGCTTATTTTGGGGAAATCTTATTGGACTGGGTTTGCTGCTGATTCAAAAATATTTTAAATTATTCCCTTTGAACCCGGATACCTATTATGTCACGGAAGTTCCGGTATATTTAAACTGGGATTATATTTTGGCCGTGAATCTCGGCACCTTGCTCTTGTGTATGCTGATGTTGCTAATTCCATCCGTGATCATTTCAAAAATATCTCCGGCAAAGAGTATAAAATTCGAGTAAAGCCTATAGAGGAAAACCGACTATAAGGACGAGTTATAATTTGTAAAACTATATATGGAGTACGTAGAAAATATTTTAGGAACCATCGGGAATACCCCTTTGGTGAAGATGAATAAGATAACAAAAGATATAGATGCCCTGGTCCTGGCCAAATACGAGACTTTCAATCCGGGCAATTCGGTGAAGGACAGGATGGCGGTAAAGATGATAGAGGAGGCGGAAAAATCGGGAAAACTCAAACCTGGCGGTACTATAATTGAAGGTACTTCGGGGAATACCGGAATGGGCCTTGCCCTGGCAGCCATCGTAAAAGGCTACAAGATGGTATGTGTGATTTCGGATAAACAAAGTAAGGAAAAGATCGATATCCTTAAAGCCGTGGGTAGTGAGGTAATCGTTTGTCCTACCGATGTGGCCCCGGACGACCCTAGGTCTTATTATTCTACTTCAAAAAGAATGGCCGAAGAAACCCCGAATTCATGGTATGTGAATCAATATGATAATCTGGCCAATACCCAGGCACATTACGAAACCACAGGTCCTGAGATATGGAGACAGACCGACGGGAAGGTTACCCATTTTGTAGTTGGTGTCGGTACCGGGGGAACCATTTCCGGGGTAGGAAGGTATTTAAAGGAACAGAACCCCAATATCAAAGTTTGGGGTATCGATACCTACGGTTCTGTATTTAAGAAATATCACGAGACAGGGATCTTTGATGAAAATGAGATCTATCCCTATGTTACCGAAGGAATTGGGGAGGACATCCTGCCCAAGAATGTGGATTTCAGTGTAATAGATGGGTTTACCAAGGTAACCGATAAGGATGCGGCCATTTATACCAGAAAGCTGGCCAAGGAAGAAGGATTTTTCCTTGGAAATTCGGCAGGAGCAGCGGCAAAAGGACTCTTGCAGCTAAAAGAGCATTTTACCAAAGATGATGTGGTAGTGGTACTGTTCCATGATCACGGCAGTAGATACGTAGGTAAAATGTATAATGATGAGTGGATGGAAAAAATGGGCTACCTGGAATGAGTTGCTGGGTAATTCCAACCCTTTTGGTCCCGTGTAAACAGGGTAAATTTAAATGGAATTTACAGTAGTAAAGAAAGCATGAAAGCTATATCAAGGATAGGATAGGCTTCAGGGCTGAATTCCCATAGGCTGTTTTGAAGCTTTAATCTGTTTCCCATCCCCAGGGTACCCCTGGGTTTTCTACCGGTTGACTTAAATCAAATACCACAGAGAAATTGGTCTTGGTGCCAATTCGTTTGAGGTTATAGGTAAAATGCTTTTCATCGATAGTGATAAACCAGACATTGCTAGCAGCCGCTGGGAGTAATGCTGCAGTTTGTGGGTCTGCAGGAAAGACCTGGAGGCTATCCATTCCCGAGTTGGAAGCTGATCCCCCATACTCTGTGATTTTGTCTTCTGAGCCATCTCTGTGTCGATGCTCATGCTTTAGCGTGATTTTATCATCCTTAAACCTTAGCACCCAGATGCGGGACTTATTGTCTCCGACAAAAAAAGGTATCTTAATACTATTTTCATCGCAGGCCCTTACGTGCATTATAAGGTTTTTTCCGGCGAAAGTCTCCCCGGGATTTTCGCTGCTTATTTTCCCCTGGTAGGCTTCTCCGCAGTGTCCCTGCAATTTTGTCCAGAATTTTTCTGCTGGACTTTGCTGACTATAACTGAATGAAGCGTACAGATATAAAAATAGGAAAATGTAGTTCTTTTGCATATCTAAAGTTTTGGATTATTACAAATTAGCGTATTTTCAGGTTTAAAATAGTTTTAGATGAAAAATATACTACTAATTTTTATCATGGTCACCGGCCTCTCAGGCTGTGGAAGCCTGGTTCAAACCGTGCAGGAGGATGTTGATCGCGAGTATGAGATGGAGTACAGTTATTTAGCCCTGGGAGATTCCTATACCATAGGAGAAGGTGTCGCTCCACAAGATCGTTGGCCAGTGCAACTGGTAAGTCATTTACGGGATAGAGGCTACGGTGTTGCACCTCCAAAAATTATTGCCCGGACCGGGTGGACCAGCAGGAACCTTTTTAAGGCCATGGAAAGGGAACTTAATTATACCCGCAAGTTTGACCTTGTTTCCATTCTCATAGGGGTGAACGACCAATATCAGGGAAAGACCAAAAGGGAATATGAGGAAGATCTGCGGGAAGTCTTTCGCATGGCCCTTAATTATTCAAAAACCCGTGAGCAGGGAGTCTTCGCTTTGAGTATCCCGGACTACGGGGTGACGCCGTTTGCCGGGGAAGATGCTGAAGCCATCTCGGCTGAAATTGCGGAATTCAATGAAATTTTCAGAAGAGTGGCCCAGGAATATGGTGTGGATTTTTATAATATTACTCCTATTTCCCGGGAAGCCGCTCGTGATCCGAGCCTGCTTGTAGAGGATGAACTTCATCCCAGCGCTACGATGTACCGGTACTGGGTGGAGGAGATTGTAGACCAAATCACTCAGAAGCTGCCCAGCCAGTAACATTCAAACAGGATAAAACGATAGCATTCGGAAAGGTCAAAGCCGCGAACCCTAGACTTCGCCTGGAAGCCAGAATGGTCCTTTTTTCTGGTGGGCCATTGCTAAAACAAATGAGATATTAAGGATGCTTAATTAGACTATGTCAATTAAACGGGAAAGTTTATCTTTGCCTTATGCGTAGGCTCATCCACAACATAAGGTATTTTTTTGAACGGCATGGGTTTTATGTTTCTTCCCGGATGGCCGATAAAATGGGAATGCGGGCAAAAAGTGTTCGGCTGTTTTTTATCTATGCATCTTTCTTTACCCTGGGAATGGGTTTTGTGGTGTACCTGACCTTGGCATTTTGGTTAAAACTCAAGGACCTGGTGTATACCAAACGCTCTTCCGTTTTTGATCTTTAGTATAAATGCTGCTAAAAAAGACCTTCGATTTAACAATTCCTTTACAATTTAACTCCTAAAAATTTGAAAAAGGCTATTTTTTTAGCATCTTGCTTCGCTGAAAAATAAAATGCTTAATTAACTAGTAAACTATATGGGAAAGTATATACTTTCATTGTTCTTTTTATTTTCATTTGTAGCAATAAACGCTCAGGAAC
The DNA here is from genome assembly GCF_054121475.1 of Salegentibacter profundi. Taxonomy (NCBI): domain Bacteria; kingdom Pseudomonadati; phylum Bacteroidota; class Flavobacteriia; order Flavobacteriales; family Flavobacteriaceae; genus Salegentibacter; species Salegentibacter profundi. The sequence continues at coordinate 261,890 of NZ_JBSYGG010000004.1, read as the reverse complement.
TTGAAGTCGAGGCCAAATTAGGGAATCCTTCAAATGTAATTAATAATGGTTTTATAGATCTTGAGGTAAGTGGGGGCGCACCTCCTTATACCTATAAATGGTCTAACCAGGGAACCTCTTTAGACTCTGAAAGAGCTGAGAACCTGACTGAAGGAATTCCTTATTCCGTAGTAATTACCGATAGTGAAGGAACTTCTACCACCCGCTCTTATGAGGTTAAGGCTGAAGCCATCACCGAACATTTTAATGGTACTTTTGTTCCAATAGTTGAAAACATGACGGCAATCCTGTTTTGGGATCCCTTCTCTGCAATAGGGATTTATGATCCAATTGCCTATGCCGATATAAAAAATGTAGCTACCCCAGGCTGGGAAGCAGGAATTGAAGACCGATTTGTGCTTAAAGAATGGAGAGTGGCCGAGGGAGCCCATGTGGAGGAAGGAGACCTCATTGCTGTTGTGGGCTCCGATAAAGGAGGTGATGTCAATGCCTATGCTAATGCAACAGGGACCCTTGAGCATAAAGTGCAGGAAGGGAATGTTATTTATGACTTTGAAAATACCGAGGATGTTATCGAGGCGGGGGCTCATTTTCTAGCCAGCATCGAATATGACGAACCAGTGATGTTGACCCATCCCAATGGTGATCCTCAAACCCATAATATACCTTTTATTGTAATCTGGCTTATTTTTGGTGCAGCTTTCTTCACCGTAAGAATGGGCTTTATCAATTTCAGGGGATTCAGGCATTCTCTGGATCTGGCAAAAGGGAAATACGACGATCCCAATGCCCCGGGAAGTATCACCCACTTCCAGGCTCTTACCACGGCAGTTTCGGCTACTGTAGGTTTAGGGAATATTGCTGGAGTTGCCGTAGCCGTTTCACTGGGCGGGGCAGGAGCAACTTTCTGGATGATTGTTGCCGGTCTATTGGGGATGTCTTCCAAATTCGTAGAATGTACCCTTGGGGTTAAATACAGGTTTATTAACTCTGAAGGCCGAATTTTTGGAGGCCCGATGAATTACCTGCGATATGGGCTTGAAAAAAGAAACATGCGCGGGCTTGGGAAATTTCTGGCAGCTTTCTTCGCTGTACTTGGTATTGGCGCCTCCTTTGGGGGAGGGAACATGTTCCAGGCCAATCAATCTTTCGAGATCCTTTCCGGTCAGTTCCCAATGTTAGTTGGAAATGGATTCTGGTTTGGTTTGGTGATCGCCGTGCTTGTCGGTATTGTAATTATAGGTGGTATCCAGAGTATTGCTAAAGTAACGGGGAAAGTAGTTCCTTTTATGGCAGCGGTATATATCCTGGGAGCCCTTACCGTGATCTTTATAAACTATGAAAATATAGGCCCAGCATTTGCAGCTATTTATAATGGGGCTTTTAATCCTACAGCCTTAAAAGGAGGTGTAATCGGAGTATTAGTGGTAGGATTCCAAAGAGCTGCCTTTTCTAATGAGGCCGGGGTAGGGTCCGCTGCGATTGCCCACTCTGCGGCCAAAACAAACCACCCACCATCTGAAGGCTTTGTGGCTTTACTTGAGCCATTTATCGATACTGTGGTTGTGTGTACCTTAACTGCCTTGGTGCTGATCTTCACAGGGATGCACGAAATTGAAGGTGTAGGCGGGGTTCAGTTAACCTCAGATGCTTTTGCCAGTGTTATTTCCTGGTTCCCTTACGTACTGGCCCTGGCAGTATTCCTTTTTGCTTTTTCAACAATGATCTCCTGGTCCTACTATGGAATGCGTTCCTGGACCTATCTTTTTGGAAAAAGTAAAAAGACTGAACTGGTCTATAAAGTGCTTTTCCTTGTATTTGTTGTAGTGGGAGCATCGATAAGTTTAGGAGCGGTACTTGACTTCTCCGATATGATGATCCTGGCCATGTCTTTCCCGAATATAATCGGACTCTATATCATGTCTGGTGAGGTACGGGATGATCTAAAAGAATATTTCCGAAAATTAAAGGCCGGAGAGTTGTTTAAAAAACAGCGAGAAGCCAAAGCAAGCTAGGCTAAGCTTGTTGCCAAAGGACAACATTGAGATCCCATTTTGTTTTATTAGAAAAAGCAAAATGGGATCTTTCTTTTTATATTAATCTGATAAAAAGTTTACCCTGTAGGTTTACAGTGGAACAACTGAGAAAAAAAGTCTTTAAAAGGTTTAAAAACATTGCAGCCCCAGTCTAATAAAGCCCCAAGACGCGTATGGAATTTCCCAGTTTCATAATCCCAGCCCGTTTGCGCTTGTTACAGGGTATCGAGGACCTAAAGATTGAATCCATTATTTTGCGGAATTGATAAAATTATCGTGATTTTAGGGGGATAAGATCGATAAGATTCAATTATATTTGAGCATTGATTAAGATTATGGATTTTCGTTCTTGTCAGGATTTACCTGACATTTTTATTTCGGAATCTTGAAAAATCAATTTATTTTTAACAATTTAAAATCTAAAGGGTAAACCAGCTACCTCTAAACCTATTATTTGCGCATGAACAGTATGTATTTTACAGAAGAACACGAACTATTTAGAAAGAGTTTTAAGGATTTTCTTCAGAAAGAGGTGGTGCCTCATATAGATAAATGGGAGAAAACAGGGGAGATTGAGCGTTTCATCTGGAAGAAATTTGGGGAGATGGGGTATTTTGGCCTTAATCAACCGGAAGAATATGGCGGAATGGGGCTTGATCTTTTTTACACCGTAATCTTTCTTGAGGAATTGCAAAAAATTAACTCCGGAGGATTCGCTGCTGCCATGTGGGCTCATGCTTATTTGGCTATGACCCACGTAAAGACAGAAGGCAGCGAAGAGATTAAGAAAAAATACCTGACCTCCAGTATTGATGGTGAGAAGATTGGGTGCTTGTGTATCACTGAGCCATTTGGCGGCTCTGATGTGGCAGGGATGCGAAGTACAGCGGAAAAGAAAGGAGATAAATATATCCTCAATGGATCAAAGACCTTTATCACCAATGGGGTATATGCTGATTACCTCGTGGTGGCTGCTAAAACCCAGCCCGGGAAGGGAAGTAAAGGAATGAGCATTTTTATAGTAGATCGGGAGACCCCCGGGATATCCAGTTCCAAACTGGATAAACTCGGATGGCGTGCTTCAGATACTGCAGAAATAGCTTTTGATAACGTAGAGATTCCTGCCGATCATTTAATGGGTGAGGAGAACAAAGGTTTTTCCTACATCATGCAGCATTTCGCTATGGAGCGTTTAATAATGGGAATAAACGCACATGCGCGTGCTGAATATGCCCTGGATTACACCCTGGAATATATGGCCGAAAGAGAAGCCTTTGGAAAGACCATTAATAAATTCCAGGCCTTAAGACATAAAGTGGCTGATATGGCCAGTGAAGTAGAGATGTGTCGGGAATTTAACTACTCTGTCACTAAAAGAATGCAGGCCGGAGAATACGTGGTGAAAGAAGCCAGTATGTCTAAACTGCTATCTACTAAAATGGCCGACCAGGTGATCTATGATTGTTTGCAGATGTTAGGCGGTTATGGCTATATGGAGGATTACCCGCTTGCAAGAATGTTACGTGATAGTCGTTTAGGCCCTATCGGCGGAGGAACCTCTGAGATCCTTAGGGAGATTATCGCTAAGATGATCATAGATAAGAAAGAGTATAAACCCGCGGCAAAATAAATTTATTCTACGGTAGGAAATAATTTAAATATTAATTGTGGGTTTGTATAATTGAGTTATATTTGCAGCCTAATTTTTAAAGAAAGGAGGTGACACTATGTTAATAATACCAGTAAAAGACGGAGAAAATATTGATAGAGCGCTGAAGCGTTTTAAGAGAAAGTTCGATAAAACGGGAACGATGCGTCAATTGAGAAGTCGTCAACATTTCACAAAGCCGTCAGTAGAACGTAGGGCTCAAATCCAGAAAGCAGAATACATTCAGCATCTAAGAGATCAGGAAGACATTTAGAACTTCTTTGATCATTTCCTTAAAAGGGAATCTTCCAGGCTGATAATTCTCTTAGAGAGATTTAAAATTAAATCCAGGTAAGCCTTGCTTCTTGGTATTACAATATAACTGTTGGTAAACTAAAGTTTTATAACTTTGTTTTCCAACAGTTTTTTTTATGCCCTTCTCCCAGTTTTTGGATTACCTGCAATTAGAGAAAAATTACTCTGTGCATACCCTTACTGCCTATAAGGCTGATCTTACGGCCTTCCGGGAATTCCTAAAGGAAGAATTCGATACCGAGGATCTGATCCTGGTTAATTACCCCCAAATAAGAACCTGGATCGTAAGCCTGGTTGAAAGTGGAATTTCCAACCGCAGTGTTAACCGGAAAGTATCCTCTTTAAAGGCTTACTATCGTTTTCTTCAGAAAACCAAGCAACTTGAAATTTCTCCCCTGGCAAAACATAGAGCCTTAAAAACTCCTGTAAAAGTACAGGTGCCCTTTTCTCAAAAAGAGGTAATGCAGGTTCTTGAGTCTTTTGAAACCGATACCTTCCAGGGGATCAGGGATAAACTTATAGTGGAGCTGTTTTATACCACCGGGCTTAGGCGAATTGAACTTATCAATATAATGGATAGGGACCTTGATGAAGGAAACCAGGTACTCAAGGTTCTGGGCAAGCGAAACAAGCAGCGGTATATTCCTTTGCTGGAATCGGTGTGTGAATCGGTTAAAACCTACCGTGACGCTAAAAAAGCCCTGGAAGTAGGTCGGGGTGACACCCCGTTTTTTGTCTCTGAAACCGGCGTTAAATTATCTGAAAGTTTTGTTTATAGGATTATTAATAATTACTTTAGTAAGGTATCCGGGAAGCTAAAAACCAGTCCACATATTTTAAGGCATAGCTTTGCGACACATTTATTGAACCAGGGAGCCAACCTCAATGCTGTAAAAGAGTTGCTAGGGCATTCTAGCCTTGCTTCGACTCAGGTATATACTCATAATAGCATTGCCGAATTAAATAAGGTACACAAAATGGCGCACCCCCGGAACAAGAAAGACTAACTCAATTATTGTTTAATTAAATTCTTCAACAAGATGAAAGTAAACGTGCAGTCTGTAAATTTCAATGCTGACCAGAAACTCATTGATTTTATTCAAAGGAAATTAGATAAACTCGACAACTTTTTTGATAAGATAATTTATGCGGATGTATTTCTAAAAACGGAAAATTCCAGTGATAAGACTAATAAGACTACAGAAATTTTATTGAGCATTCCCGGAGGGGAGCTCATGGTAAAAAAGACCTGTAAAAAATTTGAAGAATGTGTAGATGAATGTGTTGGATCCTTACAGCGCCAATTAATAAAACGCAAGGAAAAAATGAATGCTCACGTTTAGATGATTTTTTTTCACAGATTTGTTTTGTGAAAGGAATAATTTATTTACATTTGCAGTCCGTTAGAAATAGCGGACTTTTTTGTGTGAAAAAGTAGGCTTAGAGGCCGATGTAGCTCAGCTGGCTAGAGCAGCTGATTTGTAATCAGCAGGTCGTGGGTTCGAGTCCCTCCATCGGCTCTTGAAATTTTGAAAAGCAAAAAAAACCGTTCTGAATAAAAAAAATCAGGATTTAAAATTCTGGAGTTGAGGCGGCTAAAATTTGTTCTTAAAATTTTTGAAAAAATGCTTTGGATGCTGCTGTAAAATTCATTTAATTTGCAGCCGTTTAAAAGACATCATAAAGCTTAACCCATAGTGGTTATGGTTCTATGAAATAGTGGAAATTTTGTTTTGGGGAGATACTCAAGCGGCCAACGAGGGCAGACTGTAAATCTGCTGTTTTTAACTTCGCAGGTTCGAATCCTGCTCTCCCCACTTTAAATTTAAGATTCCAGGTTCTGCGTTTAGGATAAGTCTTAAAGATGGAAAATTGAATTTTAAATAATTTGCGGGAGTAGCTCAGTTGGTAGAGCGTCAGCCTTCCAAGCTGAATGTCGCCGGTTCGAACCCGGTCTCCCGCTCTGTTTTTATGACGCAGATAGTCAATAATTGGCATCTGAGTCTGTAGGAGTGAACGATTCTTTAATCCGTAAGCCTAAACTGGCTTATGGTATTTTTTGTTTTCCTGAAAAATAGGGGGTGATGCTTCCTTAACAGCCGACGTAGCTCAGGGGTAGAGCGTTTCCTTGGTAAGGAAGAGGTCACGAGTTCAAATCTCGTCGTTGGCTCTAGATTTTGTATAAAATTGAACACTAATATATAACTAAGATTAAATAAGTATTAATTATGGCAAAGGAAACTTACGATCGGTCCAAGCCGCACCTTAATATAGGTACTATTGGACACGTAGATCACGGAAAAACGACTTTAACTGCAGCTATTACTAAGGTATTAGCTGATGCTGGTTATTCAGAAGCGAGTGCTTTTGATCAAATCGATAATGCTCCTGAAGAAAAAGAAAGAGGTATTACTATTAACTCTTCGCACGTAGAGTATGCGACTGCAAACCGTCACTATGCTCACGTTGACTGTCCTGGTCACGCCGACTATGTAAAGAACATGGTAACTGGTGCTGCACAAATGGACGGTGCTATTCTTGTTGTAGCTGCGACCGATGGTCCTATGCCACAAACTCGTGAGCACATCCTTCTTGGACGCCAGGTAGGTATCCCAAGAATCGTTGTGTTCTTGAATAAAGTTGACCTTGTTGATGATGAGGAGCTTCTTGAACTAGTTGAAATGGAAGTAAGAGATCTTCTTTCTTTCTATGAGTATGATGGAGATAATTCTCCTGTGATCTCTGGATCTGCTCTAGGTGCTCTTGAAGGTGATGAGAAATGGGCTAAAACCGTTCTTGACCTTATGGAGGCTGTTGACAGCTGGATCGAACTTCCTGAGCGTGATGTAGACAAGCCTTTCTTGATGCCAATCGAGGATGTGTTCTCTATTACTGGTCGTGGAACTGTTGCTACTGGTCGTATTGAGACTGGTGTTGCTAACACCGGAGATCCAGTAGAGATCATTGGAATGGGTGCAGGAAAACTTACTTCTACCATTACTGGAGTTGAGATGTTCCGTAAGATCCTTGATAGAGGTGAAGCTGGAGATAACGTAGGTATCCTATTAAGAGGTATTGAGAAAACTCAGATCTCTAGAGGTATGGTAATTACCAAGCCAGGATCTGTAACTCCACACTCTAAATTCAAAGCTGAGGTATATATCCTTAAGAAAGAAGAAGGTGGACGTCACACTCCTTTCCATAACAACTACCGTCCTCAGTTCTACGTACGTACGACTGATGTAACAGGAACTATCAACCTTCCTGAAGGTGTTGAAATGGTAATGCCAGGTGATAACCTTACTATTACTGTAGATCTTATTCAGACTATCGCTATGAATGTTGGACTTCGCTTCGCGATTCGTGAAGGTGGTAGAACAGTAGGTGCTGGTCAGGTTACTGAGATTCTAGACTAATAATAGTTTTTATATAAAAAGGTATCCTGGTTTACAGCCGGGATACCTTCACTTATATTTACGGGTTTAGCTCAGTTGGTAGAGCACTGGTCTCCAAAACCAGGTGTCGGGAGTTCGAGCCTCTCAACCCGTGCAGAAAAAAAGAAGCGAGAAGCCTGTCCTAAGGAAAACTGAAGGAAGTCTCTCAATCCGTTCAAATACTTTGAAAGCAATGGCAGGAATTGTTAATTATATATCCGAATCTTACAACGAGTTAAAAAACCACGTTACCTGGACAAGCTGGCCAGAAGCTCAAAGGCTTACCATTCTTGTAGCGGTATTCTCTATAATCTTTTCCCTTGCAATATGGGGTGTAGACACTTTATTTAGTGGAGTTATTGAGGAGTACTTCAAGTGGATTAAATCTTAAAAAAAAAGCAGGTAATGGCAGATGTTAAGGATAAAAACTGGTATGTAGTCCGGGCTGTTAGCGGCCAGGAAAATAAGGTCAAGGAATACATTGAGCGGGAGATCGCTCATAATAACCTTGAGGATTATATTGACCAGGTTTTGGTTCCTACAGAAAAGGTGATCCAGATTAGAAACGGAAAAAAAGTGAATAAGGAAAGAGTTTACTTTCCTGGTTATGTGATGGTGCAGGCCAACCTTGGAGGGGAAATTCCTCATATTATCAAATCCATTAACGGAGTGATTGGCTTTTTGGGTGAGACCAAAGGCGGTGATCCGGTTCCATTAAGGAAATCTGAGGTCAACAGAATGTTAGGTAAGGTGGATGAACTTTCGGTTAAAGCCGATAATGTGGCCATACCTTTTACCATTGGAGAAACCATCAAAGTTATCGATGGTCCTTTTAACGGGTTTAACGGGACTGTAGAAAAGATTAATGAAGAAAAGCGTAAGCTCGAGGTAATGGTGAAGATCTTCGGAAGAAAAACACCATTGGAATTGAGTTATATGCAAGTTGAGAAAGTATAAAGATAATAGTGTTACATATTTTTTTCGATAGTTTTTTAAAGCTTCCACTATAACAAACTATCACCTAAAAATTGAAAAAATGGCAAAAGAAGTAAGTAAAGTTGTAAAACTACAAGTTCGCGGGGGTGCTGCTAACCCATCACCACCAGTTGGACCTGCTTTAGGTGCTGCCGGGGTAAACATCATGGAATTCTGTAAGCAATTCAATGGTAGAACTCAGGATAAACAAGGTAAGGTATTGCCGGTTGCGATAAATGTTTATACAGACAAGTCTTTTGACTTTGTTATTAAAACACCTCCAGCTGCAGTACAGTTATTGGAAGCATCTAAGAACAAAAAAGGTTCGGGAGAACCTAACCGAAAAAAAATAGCAAGTGTTTCTTGGGATCAGGTTAAAGCTATTGCAGAAGACAAAATGCAGGATTTAAATGCCTTCACTATAGAATCTGCAATGAAGATGGTTGCCGGAACAGCGCGTTCAATGGGAATTACTGTAAAAGGGAACCCACCGTTTTAATCCAAAAAGAAATTAAGAAATGGCAAAATTGACTAAAAAGCAAAAAGAAGCCCAATCTAAAATCGAAAGCGGTAAGACGTATTCGGTAGCAGAAGCTTCAGCTTTAATAAAGGACGTTTCCAATGAAAACTTTGATGCTTCTGTGGATTTAGCGGTTCGTTTGAACGTAGATCCCAGAAAGGCCAACCAAATGGTAAGAGGTGTAGTAACCCTTCCACACGGTACTGGTAAAGATGTTAAAGTTCTTGCTCTGGTTACCCCAGATAAAGAAGAGGAAGCAAAACAAGCTGGCGCTGATTATGTTGGATTGGATGAATATCTAGACAAGATAAAAGGAGGCTGGACCGATGTTGATGTAATTATCACCATGCCTAGTGTAATGGGTAAACTTGGACCTCTTGGTCGGGTGTTAGGACCACGAGGCCTAATGCCAAACCCTAAAACCGGTACAGTAACTATGGATGTTGCAAAGGCGGTATCTGATGTGAAGGCTGGTAAGATCGATTTTAAAGTTGATAAAACCGGAATCGTTCACGCAGGAATTGGGAAAGCATCTTTTGAGGCTGAAAAATTAGCCGGAAACGCGAGAGAATTATTAACTACTTTGGTAAAATTGAAGCCTCAGGCAGCAAAGGGAGTATACATAAAAAGTATACATATCTCTTCTACTATGAGCCCAAGTGTGGAGATTGATACTAAAAGGTTCACTGAGCAATAATTAGATAGTTATGACAAGAGAAGAAAAATCAATAGTAATTGAAGATTTAACTGCCCAGTTAACTGATAATTCAATCATTTATTTAGCTGATATTTCCGGACTTAATGCCGGAGCGACCACAAATTTACGTAGGGCCTGTTATAAGGCTAACGTGAAACTGGCGGTAGTTAAAAATACCTTGCTTGCTAAAGCGATGGAAGGATCTGATAAAGATTTCGGTGATCTTCCTGGAGTTTTAAAAGGCAATACCTCAATAATGATTTCTGAAACTGGGAATGCCCCAGCGAAAGTAATCAAAGAATTCAGAAAGAAATCTGATAAACCTCTACTAAAAGGAGCTTTTGTAGAAGAAGCGGTGTATGTTGGCGATGAGTATCTTGAAACTCTGGTTAACATCAAATCTAAGGAAGAAGTTATCGGAGATATTGTTGGCCTGTTACAATCCCCTGCTAAGAATGTTATTTCAGCACTTCAATCAGGCGGTGGAAAACTTGCCGGAATTCTTAAGACCCTTTCCGAAAAGGAAGGATAGTATAGTACGCACTTTTTAACAATTATATATTTAAAGAACATTTTAAAACGATAGAAAATGGCAGATTTAAAAGATTTCGCAGAACAATTGGTTAACTTAACCGTTAAAGAAGTAAACGAGTTAGCTGATATTTTAAAAGAAGAATATGGTATAGAGCCTGCAGCTGCTGCTGTAGCTGTTGCTGGTGGTGCTGCTGCCGGAGGTGGTGAAGAAGCTGAAGAGCAAACTGAATTCGACGTAATTCTTAAAGCTCCAGGTGGATCTAAACTTGCAGTAGTTAAACTGGTAAAAGAACTTACCGGTCTTGGTCTTAAAGACGCTAAAGCATTAGTAGATGGCGCACCTGCTCCAGTAAAAGAAGGAGTAGCAAAAGATGAAGCTGAAGCACTTAAAGCACAGTTAGAAGAAGCAGGAGCCGAGGTTGAGCTTAAATAAGCTTGCCGAAGCAATATTATTTAGGTTTAGGCCTCAGGATTCGCTCCTGAAGGTCTAAACCCTTTTGCGTATATAGAGCTTAAGGCTTTATAACGCGCAGTTTTTTTATATAATTTATAATCCGTCCATTGATGTTAGCAAAGCAAACTGAAAGAGTGAGTTTCTCTTCTGTAAAGAACCGGCCTGATTATCCTGACTTTCTGGATATCCAGATCAAGTCATTTCAGGATTTCTTTCAATTAGAAACCAAATCAGAAGAGCGGGGAAATGAAGGACTTTATAACACCTTCCTTGAAAACTTCCCTATTACGGACACCCGTAATCAATTTGTACTAGAATTTTTAGATTATTTTGTGGATCCGCCAAGATATTCCATCCAGGAATGTATTGAACGTGGCCTCACCTACAGTGTACCGCTTAAAGCAAGATTAAAGCTTTATTGTACCGACCCTGAACACGAAGATTTTGAAACCATCGTACAGGACGTTTATTTGGGTACTATCCCATATATGACCCCCAGCGGTACTTTTTGCATCAACGGCGCAGAGCGAGTTGTAGTATCTCAATTGCACCGTTCGCCCGGGGTTTTCTTTGGACAGTCTTTTCATGCCAATGGAACAAAACTATATTCTGCTCGTGTCATTCCTTTTAAAGGAAGCTGGATAGAATTTGCTACCGATATCAACAGCGTGATGTACGCTTATATCGACAGAAAGAAAAAATTACCTGTGACCACCCTTTTCCGTGCTATCGGATTTGAGCGTGATAAAGATATCCTCGAGATCTTTGACCTTGCAGAAGAGGTTAAAGTTTCTAAGACAGGACTTAAAAAAGTATTAGGCCGTAAACTGGCCGCTCGTGTGCTCAACACCTGGTATGAAGATTTCGTAGATGAAGATACAGGAGAGGTAGTTTCCATTGAGCGTAACGAGATCGTCTTAGACCGTGATACCGAACTTGAAAAAGAGCATATTGAAGAAATTCTAGAAACCGGAACCAAGACTATTCTTCTTCATAAAGAGGATAATTCAACCGGTGATTATGCGATCATTCATAATACCCTACAAAAGGATCCAACCAACTCTGAAAAGGAAGCGGTTGAACATATTTACCGTCAGTTGCGTAATGCCGAACCGCCAGATGAAGAAACCGCGCGTGGCATTATCGACAAGTTATTCTTCTCCGATCAGCGTTACAGCCTTGGAGAGGTAGGACGATACAGAATGAACAAAAAGCTTGGTCTTGATGTTTCTATGGATAAGCAGGTGCTTACCAAAGAAGACATTATCACCATTGTAAAATACCTTATCGAATTAATTAATTCTAAGGCTGAGATCGATGATATCGACCACCTTTCTAACCGTCGTGTTAGAACTGTTGGGGAGCAACTATCTCAGCAATTTGGAGTGGGACTTGCCCGTATGGCACGTACCATTCGTGAGCGTATGAATGTCCGTGATAACGAGGTTTTCACCCCGATCGATTTGATCAATGCCAAGACACTCTCGTCAGTGATCAATTCTTTCTTTGGGACTAACCAGCTGTCTCAGTTCATGGATCAGACCAACCCGCTTGCTGAGATTACGCACAAGCGACGTCTTTCAGCTCTTGGACCAGGAGGTCTTTCCAGAGAGCGGGCAGGTTTTGAGGTTCGTGATGTGCACTATACGCACTATGGTAGACTTTGTCCAATTGAAACCCCTGAAGGACCGAACATCGGTCTTATTTCCTCACTTTCGGTTTATGCCAAAGTAAATGGAATGGGATTCATTGAGACCCCTTATCGCAAGGTGACAGAAGGAAAATTAAACTTATCCGAGGAGCCTATTTATTTAAGCGCCGAGGAAGAAGAAGATAAAAAGATCGCCCAGGCCAATATTCCTCTTTCCCAGGATGGTACCATTGATACCGACAGGGTAATTGCGCGTATGGAAGGGGATTTCCCGGTTGTAGATCCAAAAGAGATCCATTATACCGATGTGGCGCCAAATCAGATTTCCTCAATATCGGCTTCGCTTATTCCGTTCCTGGAACATGATGATGCGAACCGTGCCTTGATGGGATCAAACATGATGCGCCAGGCACTACCCCTGTTAAGAGCGGATTCTCCGATTGTCGGAACCGGGCTTGAACGTCAGGTAGCAACGGATTCCCGTGTATTGATAAATGCTGAAGGAGAGGGAGAAGTAGAATATGTAGATGCCAAGAAGATCATTATCAAATACGACAGAACCGATGAGGAGCGAATGGTCAGCTTTGATAGTGATTCAAAATCTTATGATCTTATAAAATTCCGTAAAACCAACCAGGGTTCTTCGATCAACCTTAAACCTATTGTAAGGGTAGGGGACCGGGTAACCAAAGGTCAGGTTTTATGTCAGGGATATGCTACTGAAGCAGGAGAACTTGCACTAGGTAGAAACATGAAGGTTGCCTTTATGCCCTGGAAAGGATATAACTTTGAGGATGCGATTGTAATTTCTGAAAAAGTGGTTAGAGAGGATATTTTCACCTCTATCCATATCGATGAATATTCACTGGAAGTTAGGGATACTAAATTAGGTAATGAAGAATTGACCAATGATATTCCAAACGTCTCAGAAGAAGCCACAAAGGATCTTGATGAGAACGGAATGATTAGAATTGGTGCCGAAGTGAAACCTGGTGATATTCTTATCGGTAAAATTACACCTAAAGGTGAAAGCGATCCGACTCCTGAAGAGAAACTGCTTCGCGCGATCTTTGGTGATAAAGCCGGAGATGTAAAAGATGCCTCTCTAAAGGCCTCTCCATCACTTAATGGGGTGGTTATTGAGAAAAAGCTTTTTGCCCGTGCCATAAAGGACAAGCGCAAAAGAGCTCAGGATAAAGAAGATGTTTCTGCACTTGAGAAAAAGTATGATGCGAAATTCGCCAATTTAAAAGCAGAACTAGTTGATAAACTGTTTGCGATTATTGGTGGAAAAACAGCTCAGGGTGTGCAAAACGACCTAGGAGAAGAAGTATTGCCAAAAGGGAAGAAATACACCCTTAAAATGCTTAACTCTGTAGATGATTACACCCACCTTACCCATGGTACCTGGACTACAGATGATCACCTAAATGCTTTGGTGGCCGATCTCATCCATAACTATAAGATCAAGGAAAATGATCTTCAGGGTAACTTGAGAAGAGAGAAGTTTACCATTTCCGTAGGAGATGAACTTCCATCAGGAATTCTTAAACTTGCTAAGGTATACATCGCTAAGAAGCGTAAACTAAAAGTAGGGGATAAGATGGCAGGACGTCACGGTAACAAAGGTATTGTAGCGAGAATTGTTCGCCAGGAAGACATGCCGTTCCTCGATGACGGAACACCTGTGGATATCGTGCTGAATCCTCTTGGGGTACCATCGCGTATGAATATCGGACAGATCTATGAAACCGTACTTGGTTGGGCAGGTCAGAAGCTTGGTAAGAAATATGCCACTCCGATTTTCGACGGGGCGACCATTGACCAGATCAATGAACTTACCGATGAAGCAGGGATTCCACGTTTTGGTCACACTTATCTCTATGATGGTGGTACCGGAGACCGTTTTGACCAGCCAGCTACTGTAGGTGTGATCTATATGTTGAAGTTAGGACATATGATTGAAGATAAGATGCACGCACGTTCGATCGGACCATACTCGCTTATTACCCAGCAACCTCTTGGTGGTAAAGCACAGTTTGGTGGTCAGCGTTTTGGTGAGATGGAAGTTTGGGCACTTGAAGCTTATGGAGCCTCAAGCACCCTACGTGAGATCTTAACCGTGAAATCTGATGATGTGATAGGAAGGGCAAAAACCTACGAAGCAATCGTAAAAGGCGAGCCTATGCCAGAGCCTGGTCTTCCAGAATCTTTCAATGTACTTATGCATGAATTGAAAGGTCTTGGATTGGATATTAAGTTAGAAGAATAATACCCTGTTTTAGAATACGGGGACACCTGGGTGTGTCCCCTTAAAACAGGATTTTCACAATAATTATAGCAGCAGTTATTATGGCTAGAAATAATGATAAGAATACAGTACAGAGATTCAATAAGATCTCTATCGGTTTGGCTTCCCCGGAATCTATCCTCGCAGAATCCCGCGGTGAAGTGCTTAAACCGGAAACTATCAATTATCGTACACACAAACCAGAGCGTGATGGTCTGTTTTGTGAGCGTATTTTTGGTCCTGTAAAGGATTATGAATGTGCCTGCGGTAAATATAAAAGAATACGCTACAAGGGGATCGTATGTGATCGATGTGGGGTAGAAGTAACCGAGAAGAAAGTACGTAGAGACCGTGTGGGGCACATCAATTTGGTAGTTCCTGTAGCACATATCTGGTATTTCCGATCTTTACCGAATAAAATTGGATACCTGCTTGGTCTTCCGTCCAAGAAACTGGACATGATCATATACTACGAACGTTATGTAGTCATTCAGCCAGGTATCGCTAAAAATGAAGAAGGAGAACCATTGAAAAAAATGGATTTCCTTACCGAAGAAGAGTACCTTAATATCCTGGATTCTCTTCCACAGGAAAATCTTTATTTAGATGATAATGACCCGAACAAGTTCATCGCCAAGATGGGCGCGGAATGTCTTATCGAAATTCTAAGGAGAATCGACCTTAACGAGCTTTCTTATGAGTTAAGGCACAAGGCGAACAACGAGACTTCCAAACAACGTAAAACAGAGGCCCTTAAGCGTCTTCAGGTTGTGGAGGCTTTCCGTGATGCCAATAATAACCGCGAGAACCTGCCGGAATGGATGATTATGAAGGTGGTGCCTGTAATTCCACCGGAATTACGTCCACTTGTTCCCCTGGACGGTGGTCGTTTCGCGACTTCAGATCTCAACGATCTTTACAGAAGGGTGATCATCCGTAATAATCGTTTGAAGCGATTGATGGAGATCAAAGCTCCTGAAGTGATCCTGCGTAATGAAAAACGTATGCTTCAGGAATCAGTAGATTCATTATTCGATAATACCAGAAAATCCTCGGCAGTAAAAACCGATTCTAACCGACCCTTGAAATCTCTATCCGATTCGCTTAAAGGTAAACAGGGACGTTTCCGTCAAAACCTTCTCGGTAAGCGTGTGGATTACTCCGCAAGATCGGTAATTGTGGTTGGACCTGAATTGAAGATGTACGAATGTGGTCTTCCTAAAGATATGGCCGCTGAACTTTACAAGCCTTTCGTGATCAGGAAACTGATCGAACGAGGAATTGTAAAAACGGTAAAATCTGCCAAGAAAATAATAGATAAGAAAGAGCCTGTGGTTTGGGATATCCTTGAGAATGTTCTTAAAGGACACCCCGTATTGCTTAACCGTGCCCCCACACTTCACCGTCTGGGAATCCAGGCCTTCCAGCCTAAACTTATTGAAGGAAAAGCTATTCAGTTGCACCCTCTTGCATGTACGGCATTCAACGCCGACTTTGACGGGGATCAAATGGCAGTTCACCTTCCTTTAGGTCCTGAGGCTATCCTGGAGGCACAGTTATTAATGCTGGCTTCTCACAATATACTAAACCCTGCAAACGGATCACCTATTACGGTTCCGTCTCAGGATATGGTACTTGGTCTTTATTATATGACCAAGTCAAGAGTATCTACCGACCAGGTGAAGGTGAAAGGAGAAGGACTGACCTTCTATTCTGCTGAAGAACTAATTATCGCCTATAACCAGAAACAGGTAGACCTTAATGCTGTAATTAAGATCAGAACCAAAGATTTCAATGAAGTTGGTGAAATTACCTACCAGGTCATTGAAACCACAGTAGGTAGAGTGTTATTTAACGAAGCTGTACCAGAAAAGGCCGGTTATATCAATGAAGTTCTTACCAAAAAATCTCTTAGAGATATTATTGGAAGGATTCTTAAGGTAACCAGTGTGCCTGAAACCGCAGATTTCCTTGATGCTATTAAGGAAATGGGATATGGTTTCGCTTTCCGTGGTGGACTTTCTTTCAGCTTAGGGGATATTATTATTCCTGAGGAGAAACAAACGATGATCGATGAGGCCAACGAGCAGGTAGAAGGCATTATAGGAAACTATAATATGGGTCTTATTACCAACAATGAGCGTTATAACCAGGTTATTGATATCTGGACCTCTACCAATGCAGGGCTTACCGAATTGGCTATGAAGCGAATTCGCGAAGACCAGCAAGGATTCAACTCGGTATTTATGATGCTTGATTCCGGTGCACGTGGATCTAAAGAGCAAATTCGTCAGTTAACCGGTATGCGTGGATTGATGGCTAAGCCTAAGAAATCCAGTTCTGGGGGTGGTGAAATTATTGAAAACCCAATTCTTTCCAACTTTAAGGAAGGGCTTTCGATTCTTGAATACTTTATCTCTACCCACGGTGCGCGTAAAGGTCTTGCCGATACGGCCCTTAAGACGGCTGATGCCGGGTACCTAACACGTCGACTTGTAGATGTATCTCAGGATGTTATCGTCAATGAGGAAGATTGTGGTACCTTAAGAGGGGTTGAAGTAAGACCACTTAAGAAAAATGAAGAAGTTGTGGAATCCTTAGGGGAGAGAATCCTTGGCCGAATTTCTTTATATGATGTAACCCATCCTTCAACAGGTGAGCTTCTTGTAACAGCTGGTCAGGAAATAACCGACGAGGTTGTTGAAAAGATCGACGGTGCGCCAATAGAAAGTGTTGAAGTACGTTCTCCGCTGACTTGTGAGGCTAAAAAAGGAATCTGTACAAAATGCTACGGAAGAAACCTTTCGACCAACAAGATGGTTCAAAAAGGAGAAGCAGTTGGTGTTGTTGCTGCCCAATCAATTGGGGAGCCGGGAACACAGCTAACCCTGCGTACCTTCCACGTAGGTGGTATTGCAGGAAACATCTCTGAGGACAATAAACTTGAGGCTAAATTGGACGGTATTGCCGAAATTGAAGACCTTAAAGTTGTTAAAGGTGAAGCTCCTGATGGAAGCAACGCCGATATCGTGATCTCGCGAACAGCGGAACTTAAGATTAAAGACAAAAAGACCGGCGTGGTACTTAGTACCAGCAATATCCCTTATGGAGCTCAGATCTTTATCAAGGATGGAGCAGAGCTTAAAAAAGGTGATGTGGTCTGCCAGTGGGATCCATATAACGGAGTTATTATTTCTGAATTTGCAGGTAAGATCAAATATGAAAACGTGGAGCAAGGGGTGACCTACCAGGTTGAAATTGATGAGCAAACCGGATTCCAGGAAAAAGTAATTTCTGAATCAAGAAACAAAAAACTCATACCAACACTTCATATCCTTGGTAAGAAGGATGAAGTGATCCGTTCCTACAACCTGCCATTGGGTGCTCACCTTATGGTCGATAACGGGGACAAGATCAAGGTAGGTAAGATCCTTGTAAAAATTCCACGTAAGTCTTCTAAAGCAGGAGATATTACTGGTGGTCTTCCAAGGGTAACCGAATTGTTCGAAGCCCGTAACCCATCTAACCCGGCTGTTGTTAGCGAAATTGATGGTGTGGTGTCTTTCGGAAAGATCAAACGCGGTAACCGTGAGATTATCGTCGAGTCTAAACTCGGTGAGGTTAAAAAGTACTTAGTAAAGCTTTCTAACCAGATCCTTGTACAGGAGAACGATTATGTTCGTGCAGGAATGCCGCTTTCTGATGGATCTGTAACTCCTGAAGATATTCTTAATATCAAAGGACCAAATGCAGTTCAGCAGTATCTGGTCAATGAAGTACAGGAAGTCTACCGATTACAAGGTGTGAAGATCAATGATAAGCACTTCGAGGTCGTGGTAAGACAAATGATGCGAAAGGTTAGAATTCAGGATCCAGGAGATACGATTTTCCTTGAAAACCAACTTGTTCATAAATCGGATTTCATCGAAGAGAACGATAAGGTTTTTGGAATGAAAGTAGTTGAGGATGCTGGGGATTCAGAGAATCTTAAACCAGGACAGATTGTTTCTCCTCGCGAATTGAGAGATGAAAATTCCCTTTTACGAAGAGAGGATAAGAATCTGGCTACGGCAAGAGACGTAACTTCTGCCACTGCTAAGCCTGTACTACAGGGGATAACCAGGGCATCGCTTCAAACCAAATCATTTATTTCAGCTGCCTCCTTCCAGGAGACCACCAAAGTCCTCAATGAGGCTGCGGTTAGCGGAAAAATCGATGAACTTGAAGGCCTGAAAGAGAACGTAATTGTAGGGCACAGAATTCCTGCAGGTACGGGAATGCGTGAATACGACAGCATTATTGTTGGTTCTAAGGAAGAATTCGACCAAAGGCTGGAGCGTAAACAGGAAGTTAATTATAACTAATTTCAAATATAATCAGGGTCGCATTAGCGGCCCTGATTTTTTTAATCCCGTCCCGGTGGCTAACAGGACGGGATTTTTTGTATTTTAGTATTAGCCTGAATTTTTAGCAAATTGATTCCGGCTTGTTTAAGCAATAAGCTTCAGAAAAAATTAAAATAACAATCAGTATTATGAGTGAAGAAAAAAAGCAGCCCAAAAAAGGACAAATAAATATAGAACTGGACGATAGCGTTGCCGAAGGAACCTATTCAAACCTGGCTATTATCAATCATTCCGTTTCAGAATTCGTGATCGATTTTGTGAATATTATGCCTGGAAAACCTAAAAGCAAAGTGAAGTCGAGGATTATTCTGACTCCTCAACATGCCAAACGTTTGCTTAAGGCCCTGGGTGATAATGTAAAGCGCTTTGAAAAAGCCCATGGAGAAATCCAGGATTTTGAAAAGTCACCTATTCCGCTGAATTTTGGCCCTACTGGTCAGGCTTAAAAAGACTACCCACCCCGCTGATAAAGCGGGGTTTTTTATTTATATCTTTTAAAGTAAACCCGGGCCTCCTTCATGACCCGTGGGGCAAGAATGAGGGTGCTTATCATTGTGGGAATCGCCATAAGAGCAAAGAAACCGTCAATCAAATTAATCATCATGCTCAGGGAAGTTGTAGCCCCGATCATGATACTTATAATGTAGAAATAGTTATAGTAGTGCTTTCTTTCAGCGCCTATGAGAAATGAAAGGCATTTTGTACCGTAGTAAGAGAATGAAAAAAGCGAGGAGATACTAAAGGCAGCAATGCACAATAGTAGCAAATAGCTTCCAACATACGGAATAGAAGCATCAAAAGCGGCCGCGGTAAGGCTTACGCCATTGACATCCGTGCTTTGCCACACCCCTGTTACCAGAATGGTAAGGGCCGTTAAGGTACAAACGACCAAAGTATCAATGGCAGGTCCCATCATGGCTACAAGCCCCTCTCGGATAGGCTCAGAGGTCTTGCTTGCCCCGTGTGCCATTGTAGCCGTTCCAATTCCAGCTTCATTGGAAAAAGCACCCCTTCGGATCCCTAGTAGAATTAGTCCCCCCAAAACGCCTCCTAAGAGTGGTTCTCCCTTATAATTTTCAGCGGCAAAAGCATCGGTGAAAATTAAGGAAAAATAATAAGGTACCTGGTCATAATTGACAAAGAGAATGATCAGTACGGAAAAAAAGTATAGGGCTACCATGGCCGGAACCAGTTTGGACACCGTATAACCTATCCTGGTCAGGCCTCCCAGGATCACTATCGAGGTGATTATAACCAGGACAATGCCGATTATAAGATTTGTTATAAACCCTGTAGGTACATCATTGGGCTCAAGAAGGATAAAGTTGATCGCCTGGGTGAGCTGATTCACATTAAAAACCGGTAAGGCGCCGATCAGCCCGGCTACACTGAAGAAAATGGCCATTATTTTCCATTTTTTACCCAGTCCCTCCATGATGTAATACATAACACCACCCTGGATATTTCCCTGGGTGTCCTTTCCCCGGTACATCACTGATAAGCTGTTTGTGAAGAATTTGGTAGCCATACCCACTACGGCGCTGACCCATAACCAAAAGATCGCACCCGGACCCCCGATGGCTATTGCAACGGCTACCCCGGCGATATTTCCCATTCCAACCGTTGAGGAAAGGGCAGTGGAGAGGGACTGAAAATGATTGATCTCTCCTGGATCGTTGGGATTGTTATATTTTCCACGAAGTACTTCAAGGGCATGACCCAGGTAACGGAAGGGTAGAAACCTGGAGAGAATGAGCAGGTAAACCCCACCACCAATTAATAAAATCACTAAGGGGACTCCCCAGACTGCCGAAGCAAACTGGGCAACAATTTCATCTATTTCACTCATAAAATCAGCTTTGCGCTGAAAATATATGAAATTAACTTCTATTTAACAGGAAGCCTTGCGGAGTTTATTTGTTGGTGAATGCTTAGTGCCTATTAATGAGAGTGTTTGACCTGTTAAAATTCAGAAGTAAAATGAAATTTTAATGAAGGGTATTTCTGTTGGGTCATCTGTAAAGAAAATTGGGAATCAGCAAAAAACACAAGCTGCCCATGTTTATCCTTAGCCAGGAATTTGGCTTTTACCCTTTTGAAATCTTTGAACTCTTCACTTTTTTCATCTTCTGCTTCTACCCAGGTAGCCTTATAGACATTCAGGTTTTCGTAAGTACATTTAGCTCCATATTCATGTTCTAACCGGTACTGGATCACCTCAAATTGAAGGGCTCCTACGGTGCCTATTACTTTTCGTCCGTTCATTTCCAGGGTAAAGAGCTGGGCAACTCCTTCATCCATCAGCTGATCAATACCTTTTTCCAATTGTTTGGATTTCATGGGATCCGCGTTATTGATATATCTGAAATGCTCAGGTGAGAAGCTCGGTACTCCCCGATAATGGAGGTTTTCCCCTTCCGTTAGGGTGTCCCCGATCTTAAAGTTGCCCGTATCGTGAAGGCCCACAATATCCCCGGGGTATGATACATCTACGATCTCTTTCTTTTCAGCAAAGAATGCATTCGGGCTGGAGAATTTCAGGTTTTTACCCTGTCTTACGTGCAGGTATGGCTTATTCCGTTCGAATTTTCCGGAAACGACCTTAATAAATGCCAGGCGGTCCCGGTGTTTGGGATCCATATTTGCGTGAATCTTGAAGACAAAACCTGTAAAGTGATTCTCATCGGGGGCTACGGTCCGCACATCACTGTCTTTTGGTCGGGGT
The DNA here is from genome assembly GCF_054121475.1 of Salegentibacter profundi. Taxonomy (NCBI): domain Bacteria; kingdom Pseudomonadati; phylum Bacteroidota; class Flavobacteriia; order Flavobacteriales; family Flavobacteriaceae; genus Salegentibacter; species Salegentibacter profundi. The sequence continues at coordinate 240,205 of NZ_JBSYGG010000004.1, read as the reverse complement.
TTTGGGGCAATCTCAATAAAACAGTCCAGTAACTCACGAACTCCAAAGTTATTTAAGGCGGAACCAAAAAATACCGGTTGTAAATTTCCTTGCAGGTAGGCTTCTTTATCAAATTCAGGATAAACACCCTGGGCGAGTTCAAGCTCATCTCTAAGGGTATCGGCGGCCTCATCGCCAATGAGGTTGTCGAGCTCTTCAGAATTAAGATCTGAGATTTCCACGGTCTCTTCAATATCCTTTCGAGGATCCCCGGTAAAGAGGTTTACATTTTTTTCCCAGATGTTATAGATCCCTTTAAAATCATATCCCATTCCTATGGGAAAACTCAAGGGCGTTACGGTGAGGTTGAGTTTTTGTTCAATTTCGTCAAGCAATTCAAAGGCATCTTTCCCTTCACGATCCAGTTTGTTGATAAAAACGATCATGGGAATGTTCCTCATCCGGCAAACTTCCACCAGTTTTTCGGTTTGCTCCTCAACCCCTTTAGCCACGTCAATGACCACGATCACGCTGTCTACAGCAGTGAGTGTTCGGAAGGTGTCTTCAGCAAAATCCTTGTGCCCTGGAGTATCGAGAATATTGATTTTAATGTCTTTGTATTCAAAACCGAGTACCGAAGTAGCCACCGAGATCCCACGTTGCCGTTCAATCTCCATAAAGTCACTGGTAGCCCCTTTTTTTATCTTATTGGATTTTACCGCCCCTGCTTCCTGAATTGCTCCTCCGAAAAGGAGTAATTTTTCTGTAAGGGTTGTTTTACCGGCATCGGGGTGAGAAATAATTCCGAAAGTTCTTCGCCTATTAATCTCTTTTTGAAAGCTTTTCATTCTGAATTTTTAAGGCTGCAAAAGTACAGTTTTTTCGGGAATTTATCCGAAGCTCAAAGCGGTTAATTGGTCCAAAACTTCTTATGAAAATAGCGTTAAAATTAAGTGGTAAACTCAATTTTACCGCCGTACAATGCGTATTTTTACCTATTATGAAGCGTCTCTGGGCTGGTATATTATTTTTTCTTCATTTCGTGCTATTGCCGCCGCTTAATGCGCAGGCTGGACAACAAGATTTTGCGGCGGGTGCTTATATAATTAATATGGGACAGCGGCCTCAAAGCCACCAAAATGCCTTGAAGCCTTATGGCTTATTATATGAACTTTTAAAAGATCACGAGGTAGCGGTAAAATGGATTATCAATCCCAATAAAGAGAAGGATGCCAGGGATTTTTCCATAGGGGAAATCGATTACCGTTCAGGTGCTTTCCTGGTACCGGTTTCCTATATCACTCCCCCGGTAAGAAAAACCTTTAAGGCCTGGGAAGACCAGGGAGTAGTTATTCAAATAACCCGGGAGGACATAAAGCTGCCTGTATTTAATACCCTTACCATCCCCCCTAGGTGGACCCTGGATAAGGAAAACGGCTATATAGCTGTTCCTTTCTTTAAAGCCGCTGGAATTCCCTCATCGGCTTACGGCGGAGGCAGGGTTGCTCATTGGAAATCTCCTGCTGAACTTGGGGTTTGCGATGATATTTTTGTACTACCTCATGCCGATCCAAAATTCGAAACGCATAGGAATCTCTATTACTGGAACCAAAAATATAAAGGGGCAATCTGGGCGGGATGCCATGCTGCCAGTATTCTTGAGAACCTTGTTGGCCCAGGGAAAGAAACAGGGGAGCTGATTCAGCTTAATTTTCTATCGGCAGGATTTCCGGGGGCCCGAAGCGCTGGCCTGGTTCCTTTTCGTGATCATCGCCATGGTACACCTCCCTACAAAAATGCTTTCCCGGGCGATCCGGTGGCGCAATATCTTGGTAGTCCGGATAAAGCACATCTCAACGGCTCCGAACGCATATTTTTTCCCAAGCGCATCAATAAATGGAGAGAGGGAGCTCGCATTCTGGTTTCCGATCCGGATGCGCCTGATAAAGGTGAAATCACCGATGCTGAGGCAGCAATTACCATTTATGGTCATGGCTTTGATAACCCAAAAAATGGTCTGGTTATATACCAGGCAGGACACAGTATCTACGGAGAGACTCCTGCACATATTGCAGCCCTACGCACATTTTTCAACTGGAGTTTTTATGCTACGGAAATCAAAAGAAAAGAAAACCTGGTAAGTTTTAAATCCAGGGATTCTAATCAAAGGATCATAGGGGCAAAAATCGGGGATGATATCACTGATATTTTAAACCTGGATCCAATTCATTTTGACCTGGATGAATTTGAAATTCGGGAAAAAGTAAAACCGCAATTGATGGAAATTGCTGAATTTATGCAAAAAAACCCGGCAATCCTGCTGGATATCCGATCCCATACGGACAGTCGGGCGGACGATAGATACAATCAGCAGCTTTCCGATCACAGAGTAGAGGCCACCCGTGAGTTTCTTATAGCCCAGGGTATTGAAGCCCATCGTATTTCCGGAAGGGGATATGGTGAAACGGAACTGGTTAATCCTTGTAAAAATGGTGTCCCCTGTAATGAGCAACAGCATCAGGCCAACCGCAGGTCGGAATTTATCCTTTCTATAGATTGCGAAATCTATACTCGTGGGGAAGCCTGGCGATTATAATAAAACACCTTGTTAATCCGAGGTCGATTTGTACTTTTGACACACAAAGAAAAGAAATGGAAAAAGAGAAAGTAATTCTGGTCAATGATAAAGATGAGCAAATAGGGCTTATGGAAAAGATTGAAGCCCACGAAAAAGCCTTGTTACACAGAGCCTTTTCGGTATTTGTCTTTAATGAAAATAATGAACTGATGATCCAGCAGCGTGCCCTGGAAAAATACCATTCTCCGGGCTTGTGGACCAATACCTGTTGCAGCCACCAAAGGGAAGGGGAGAGCAATATTGACGCGGGGAAACGGCGACTAATGGAAGAGATGGGCTTTACAACAGACCTCAAGGAAACCATCAGTTTTATATACCGCGCTCCTTTTGATAACGGCCTTACCGAACACGAATACGATTATATCCTAGTGGGGCATTATAATGAAGATCCAAAGCCCAATCCCCATGAAGTTGCCGATTGGAAATGGATGTCCCTGGAGGATATAGAAAAGGATATGAATGAGCATCCAGATGATTATACCGAATGGTTTAAAATAATCTTCGATAAATACTATAAACATATTCAGCAATGAGATTAACCGTCCACAGAAAGGCTCATTTCAACGCGGCGCACCGGCTCTACCGAAAAGACTGGGACCAGGCCAAGAATGAAGCGGTCTTTGGCAAATGCAGTAATCCGCATTACCACGGGCACAACTATGAACTGGTCGTTTCTGTTAATGGTGAGATCGATGAGGAAACAGGATTTGTGATGGATCTGAAAGTCCTGAAAAAATTGATCTATCAGGAAGTGGAGGTCCCTTTTGATCATAAAAATCTAAATGAAGAGCTCCCTGAATTCAAGGAGCTCAATCCAACTGCTGAAAATATTGCGGTGGTGATCTGGAATAAACTACGCAAGAAATTAAAACCATCCCTTAAGCTTGAGGTGACACTCTATGAAACCCCAAGGAATTTTGTAACCTACAGCGGAGAATAGATGGGACTAAATATTGGAGACTCTTTACCTGATTTAAGCCTGAAAGATGAAGCTGGTAGGGAATTAAATTTTCGCAGCATCGATAAAGCTTTGGTGGTATATTTTTATCCCAGGGATTTTACTCCCGGGTGCACTAGGGAGGCCTGTGGTTTCAGGGATAGTTATGAGGATTTTAAAGACTTGGGCGCGGAGGTTATCGGGGTAAGTTCAGACTCCCAAAGATCACATGCCAGATTTAAAACAAGGCATCAACTACCATTTCTTTTGCTTTCAGATCCGGAAAAGAAGGCCCGGAAGGCCTTTGGGGTACAACCCAATTTACTAGGGCTCCTTCCCGGCAGGGAGACCTTCGTGTTTAACAAGGCGGGAACACTTATTTATAAATTCAATAATATGAATTCCAGGCACCATATGCTGAAAGCCCTAACTGCTCTTAGAAAAAATCTTTCCTGATGATTTAAAGAAAAATTGTCTGGTTTTGAGTCAATGATAACGAAAAATAGACTAAATTCGCAGCCGAAATTTAAGCATTATGGCAAGTAAAAGACTTTTAAAGAGGGATGTGAATTATGTTTTAGGCGATATTATTGAAGCCGCTTACATAAATCAATTAGCAAACCCAAAACAAGACCCTAAGCAAACCGAAGCGATCGTAGATGAAGCGATCACTACTTTCGATGAGCTTATCGTGAAGATAAATCAGAAAGATGTTGAGAATAAAAAACAACATTTTAAGGCGATAGAAAAAGAACTTGAAACTAAGGCACAAGGCCTTGTAGGAAAGATTAACGCATTGTAATAGCATTTTTGGCCGATGTAGCTCAGCTGGCTAGAGCAGCTGATTTGTAATCAGCAGGTCGTGGGTTCGAGTCCCTCCATCGGCTCTAAAAAACAAAAGCCCTCTTCAGTAATGGAGAGGGCTTTTAGTTAGGACCAAAGAATGATGTGTAGCGGAATGCTTATTTCATTCTATGGATTAGCGGTAAGGCTTCTTGTCGAAGTTTTTTCGGGTTAAGTATATTATCTGTTTTTTTTGAGTTTTAAGCAAACAATTTTTTGAACCGATACAAGAGGAATTCATCTTTCTAACCTCTCCTAATTGTGCTACAAGGGGCCCCTACTTTTATTTTGTTAAAGATAAAAGGATAAACGAGTAGAGTACAGTTGAGTAATTTCATGTTCTTCCTTTTTTCTCGCCTAACTTTTGATGTTGAAAAACAGAACAAAAGATGTTTTTTGCATAAAATCCCATTTCCCATTTATCAGTTTTTTTTACTTTAATAATTAGTTGAATGTTTGAGTGTATACAGTTTGACTTTTAATTTTTTCTGGTACTTTTGCCTTATAATATCATATATGATATTATAAATATCAGTAAGGTTCTTGCGCCTTAAAACTGCCTCCCAGCTTCTTTCTATATTTCTTAATTGCCTTTGGAGGTATAGTTTTTTGTCAAATTCAATACTATTCAAATAGGCTAGTAAGTCTTCTGGAAGGATAAAAATTAGCAGGTATAGATCAGTCTCTTTATTCACTGAAGTATATTTGTTCGCAAATAAACTTATTTTTCACTTAGATCTAACTTTTGAGATTGAGTCTTTTTTTGTTTGACCTTTCTTATGTCAGTAAAAAGCAATACTGAAATAATCAAAGCTACTGCAATTAATCCGGCAAAGACATAAAAGACCGGGATATAGCTGCCGGTGTGGGCGTAGATCTGGGATACCAGGGTAGGACCGATTAAGCCGCCAAGGGACCAGGTAGTTAAAAGATAGCCGTGGATCGCTCCTAATTCTTTAGTTCCGAATAGATCCGCTATAAAAGCCGGTAGATTGGAGAATCCACCTCCATAACAACTCACCACGAGAAAGATTAGGACCTGGAAAATTATTACACTGGTAATTATCGGAAGGGTAAGAAAAGTGACCAATTGAATGATAAAAAAGCATATAAAAACAACAGGTCTTGATATGTAATCGGAGGCGGTTGCCCAACCAATTCTTCCTGCCCCGTTAAAGACTCCCATAATCCCCACCATGGCAGCCGCGGCTCCGGCCGATAAACCTACTACTTGCTGAGCCATTGGTGATGCTACCGAAATCATCATAATCCCTGCACTGGTATTGATCAGCATCATAGTCCAGAGCATCCAGAAATGCCTGCTATTGACCGCTTCTTTTCCACTTGATTGGGTGAGATCAACCTTCACCTTTTTTGTACCTGTTTTAATGGCGTCTTTCATACCCCTGGGCAGCCAGCCTTTAGGTGGAGGAGCAATGTAAAGTGCGGCGAGGGTCATCAGTAAGAAGTAACTAAACCCGAGAATATAAAAGGTCGTAGGAATGCTGAGGGTTTCCATTAAGTAGGCGGCAACAGGTGCTGTAATTAGGGCCCCTGTCCCAAAGCCTAACACGGCCATCCCTGTGGCCAGGCCGCGGCGGTCTGGAAACCATTTTACTAAGGTGGACACCGGGGCGATATATCCTATGCCCAATCCCAAGCCGCTTAAAATTCCATAGGTAATGATAAAAAGGGGAAGGGATTCCAGGCTAACTGAAAGCCCTGAGCCTGCCTGGCCCAGTCCGAATAGGATGGCAGCAAGCATGGCTGATTTTCTCGGGCCGCTTCTTTCCACAAACTTACCAAATAAAGCTGCCGCCCCGCCCCCGAGAACCATCATAAAGGTAAAGGCCAGGGTTACCGAAGAAACCGACCAGCCCATGGTCTCGGTCAGGGGAATGGTATACACGCTATAAGCATAGGCAGCACCTATAGAAAGATGAATTCCAATGGCAGATAAAGCGATTAACCATCGGTTTTTTAAAGCAGGATTTTGCATAGAAAATTAAGTTTTATTGGTTTTTTAGGGTTACTTCATTTAAAAAGCTGACAAGTATCAAGTTTTTTGGTAAAAAAACAAGAAAAATCCATAAAACTAATTGGTTTTAGATAAAAAGCGACTTTTTTAAGGTCTCCCATTGTGCAAACTCATTTTGGTGGGGTAGGGTATAAAAAAACCTCTCCAGGGGATGGAGAGGTCAAAGAAATTTCTTTTTCTATTTAAATTTTATTGCTCTTTGTCAGTGGATGCTTCCTGAGCTAATTCTTCTGCCTTTTCTTCTTCCTCGCGTCTTTCTTTTAAAAAGCGCTTTAATTCTTTACCGTAAAAAGATTTCTTCACGTTTTTATCAAGCGAGCTATAGATCGTATCCAGGTATTTGATGTTGGCATCGAATACCTCAGAAAGCGCAAGGTATGGGGCGATCTCCAGGTCTTTATTGTTGATCGCATAATTTACCGTATAGAGGTACCTTCGTTTTAAAAGGTTTTCATATTTTTTATCTATTTCCAACAGAAGCTCCTCATCGCCTTCTTTTTCCGCTTCAAAACTTTCCTTGATAAGATCGAGGTTACGATCATTAAACCTTTTCTGAATCTTTCGGTATTCCACAAGTTTTTCCTGGTTCTTCGAGCCCACTATTTCTGCATCCTCCTCAAAATTTTCCAGGTTGGTGACAATGCTTACTTCACCTTTATCCGCAAAGAAATCCAATCGATCATTATATTCCGAATTATCTACTTTGTCCAGGGAAAGGTACATCATCTGTGGGCTTTCGATATAGGTTTCAAGGACGAACTCAGCATTTCCATTGATCACTACAGAATCTACATTGACTAAAAGCGTATCCTCAATTTTCTGAAGATAGACCGTACCTTTCTTCAGGCCTTTGATTTGGGTATTGACCACCAGGTTACTTTCCTTTGTTGAACAGGCCGAAAGCCCGATTAGGATCAATAAAAGAAGGCTTAATTTTTTCATTTTTTAGTTTAGGATTTAGGTGCGCAAATATCTTATATTTTTCTTTTTTAAACTAACTCCCCGCAGCGATTTGCATTAATATTGTCGTTAGTATGGCTCCATAGGTACCCACCACGTAGCCGAATACGGCAAGCAGTACCCCGACCGTAGCCAGGGATGGGTGGAATGCCGCTGCCACTACAGGGGCTGAAGCGGCCCCGCCAACGTTCGCCTGGCTTCCTACGGCCAGGAAAAAATAAGGAGCTTTAATGATCTTGGCGGTAAGGAAAAGCACGACCACGTGAATAGACATCCAGACCAAACCGATTCCAATGAGACCAGGATTGTCGAAAACCATAGTAAGGTCCATCTTCATTCCAATGGTGGCTACCAGGATATAGATGAAAATACTACCCAGTTTACTTGCCCCGGCACCTTCATAGCTTTTAAGCCGGGTGAACGAAAAACCAATACCAATAGCCGTGGCAATAGTGATCATCCAGAAGAAATCAGAAGAAAACGAAGAAAGGGCACTTTTCTTGTCGGTGAAGACCTCAAAATTAGAAGCTAAAAAGCTTGAAATTTCATCGGCGCCAAAGTGCGCAATACCCACCGCACCAAAGGCCAGGGCTAACATGATCATATAATCTGGGAGCACAGGGTTTCTGGTGACACTAGCGGCATAATTGGACACTTTATTTTTAAGATCTACTATAGCGGAGTTATCGGCTTTCAACCAGCGGTCTATCTGGTCGGTTTTTCCGATTCCCATCAGAAGGCCGGCCATCAAAAGATTGGCCACCACGATATCTACCAGTACCATTCCTCCATAGAGATCTGGATTATACTCGTAGATTTCCAACATCGCCGCCTGGTTCGCTCCACCGCCAATCCAGCTTCCTGCAATGGTGGATAATCCTCTCCAGATGGCGTCTGGTCCAACCCCTCCCACGGTTTCCGGGGAAAAGGTGGAAATAAGTAAAATAGCCAAAGGACCACCTATAATTATTCCTATCGTTCCGGCAAAGAACATAATAAGGGCTTTAGGACCCAGGTTAAAAATAGCCTTAAGATCAATACTAAGAGTCATAAGGACCAGGGCTGCCGGTAAAAGATAACGGCTGGCCACAAAATAAAGTTGCGATGATTGCTCATCGATGAGCCCGAGAGAATTAAAAATCGCCGGAAGGAGATAGCACATTAATAGCGCGGGTACTACGGAATAGAATTTTTTCCAGAATCCCTCTTTTTGGGAAGACGTATAAAATACAAATCCCAGGGCTATCATTAAAAGTCCAAAGACTATGGCATCATTGGTAAAAAGTGCATTTTCCATAAGAATAATTGATATAGGGGCGCCAAAATACAATTTTTCTTAAACTATTCTTAAAAGCTGGACCAGCATTTTTGAAGAAATTATAGAAGGTCCCATGCCCAATAGAAGGCTCTTTTACAGCTTAAAAAGCTTTTTCAGCGATGTAGCTACACCATCCTCTGTTCCGGCGTCGGTAACTACATTGGCTACCTCGAGGACTTCCCTTCGGGCATTAGCCACGGCAACGCCCATTCCCACACCTTTGATCATCTCCACATCGTTATAATTATCACCAAAGGCAATACAGTGTGCAGGGTCCAGATTAAAGTGATTGTCCAACAAATACCGTATAGCGGTATATTTCGAGATCGCTTTATTGGCTATTTCAAGATAAGTAGGTTTAGAGCGGTACAGGTGTAATTGCCCCGGGTATTCTTTTGACAAATAGTCCCTGATGGCATCTATTTCTGCTTCGGTACCCATTGCCATTATTTTATGGGCGCTTTTATTTTCTGCTTCCCATTGAGAAAGGACCTGGGAATTGGATTTTATTTCGGGTGTAACCCGGGTGTTATTTTCTTCCCGAATAGCCCAGCGGTCCATTTGAGGCACATACCACTCGTCATTATGGTAAAGACTTAGGTGTGCTTTAATTTCCTCATTAAATGCTGAAAGATCAGCCAGGATGTTAAAAGGAATTTCAGTAGAGCTTACCGGTTCTCCGTTGACCAGGATAAGACCACCATTATAACTTATGATAGGCTGATCTTCAATTTCTAAATCCTGCTGAAGATGACGCATGGCAGCAGGCATTCTTGCTGAAATAAGTACTACCGGTAATTTTTCCTTTATTAGTTTTAAGGTTTCGATCGTCGATGGTGAAAGCACACGGTCTGTGTTGAGTAAAGTGCCATCAATATCGGAAAAGATAATTTTGTACTGCATGGAAAATCTTATGAAATCTATTTTGTAATTCTGAGGCGCAAGATATAAATCTATTTTTTGTTTTTGGGATGTCTTTTAGCCTCTTTTAGGGATTTATTCAGCATCCATTCTATCTGGCCGTTGGTGCTCCTGAATTCATCAGCGGCCCACTTTTCGATGGCTTTCAACATCTCTTCATCTACCCTTAGCGCGAATGCTTTCTTTTTGCCCATAACATTATCAATCAATTTTTTTTACGAACTCCACAAGTGCCGGAATAAGGTCAGGATGTAAAGGACGCCTGGGCTCATTATATGATTTGGTGTTTACCAGGGGATCCTTTTCCTTCATCTCTCTAAAAACGTGATTCATATTCTCAAGGAGCACCAGTTCCGATTGAGGAGCGGCCTTGTGTAACAACTGGGCTTCTGAAGTTTCCACCTGGATATCCGAGGTTCCCTGGATGATAAGCACTGGTATTTCGAGCCTGGCAATTTCTTGCGCAGGATCATATTTTATCCAGGAGCCCAAATAAGGTTGTGCACTGGGCCTGAAAATGGAGGCCAGAACAGGATGATAGCTTTTTGTGCTTCCCTTCTCGATTATTTCATCGAAGGCCTCCCGTGTATTTTGTTTAAGCCCCGGGGCTTGCTTCCCGATTTGATCGACAATGATGTGATCGATACTACGTCCTGCCCCGGCAAGAGAAATTAAGGCATCGGTATGGTCATTTGCTGCCAACATTCCTATAAGGGAGCCTTCACTATGGCCCGCCAGAATAATCTTGCTGAAGTCGTCTTCTTTCTGGAAATACGTAATAATGGACTCTACATCGGTTACAAAATCCTCAAAGCGCAAGTCTTCTTCTTTGATGTTGAGAGCCTTCATTTTAAAGATGCGTTTATCAAACCTGAAGCTGGCAATGCCTTCTTCGGCTAATCGATGGGCGATCTTTTTAGCAAAATCACTCTTTGCCATAGTTTGATTTCCATTTCGATCCGTAGGTCCGGATCCCTGGATAAAAATTACCAGGGGCGGGTTTTCTTCTGCCATGGGTTTGGTTAGGGTCCCGTCAATAAATTGGTTAATGCTCAGGTCTTCTTGCTCAAAAAGAGGCTCCTGGGCTTGTAACCAAGTGGAGCATAAATAAAAAATAAACAGAAGTTTTTTCATTGTTCATTGGTTTTATGGTTAAAAAACCGGTTGATAATCTGCCTGGCTTTTTCTGGCTGCTGGGTGCCAATAAGGAATTTTTTTCCTGATTTTTCCACAATCTGGATTCCGGAGTTACCCGATATATTCCAGGCCTTATTCCTTCCAACGCCTCGCAGTCCCCAACCTCCATATTCCTGTATGGGCTTGTAGGTTCTTACATAACACTGGTTGATTTCCTGCCAGGAATATTGTCGATGTAAAAATGTAAAGGGCTTCCAGTAAACCCATATTCCAGAGGAATCTATGCGAGTGTTCAAACGCAGTGAGAAAATCAATAAGCCCACCAGCATTACCAGGGCCAAAGCAAAGACTGAGCCGATAATGGACTCCTGTGCTGAAAAAGTATTTTCTGCGCCAAAGACCGGTATCAATACCAGCAGGAATACCACTCCCAGAAGGAGAATGATCCACCATTGGTTGAAAGATTGCCTTTCTTCGAAAATTTTCATTTTAATGATTTAAAGTCCCTGCGTTGACCACCGGGGTGGCATCTTTATCACTGCAAAGCACCACCATTAGATTGCTGACCATAGCGGCTCTTCTCTCAGCATCAAGATCCACAAGTTCTTTTTCGTTCAATTGATGTAGAGCCATTTCCACCATACTTACGGCACCTTCCACGATCTTATGCCGGGCTGCAACAATTGCAGTAGCCTGCTGGCGTTTAAGCATAGCACTAGCTATTTCATTGGCATAGGCAAGGTATCCGATCCTTGCTTCCAGAACTTCTATTCCGGCAATCTGTAGTCGTTCTTCAAGTTCCTGTTCTAAGGCCTCACTTACTTCATTGACACTGGAGCGCAGCGTGATATCTTCATCCAGGCCTTCATCCGCAAAATTATCATAGGGATAGAGACTTGCAAGTTTTCTTACGGCAGCATCGGTTTGTACGACCACAAAATTCTCAAAATTGTCCACATCAAAGGAAGCTTTGAAGGTATCTCTTACCCGCCACACGAGAATGGTACTGATCATGACCGGGTTCCCTAGTTTATCATTCACTTTTAACCGTTCACTGTCGAAATTCCGTGCCCTCAGGGAAACCTTCTTTTTCGTATAAAAGGGATTCACCCAGAAAAGCCCGTTTTTCTTTACCGTGCCTTTGTAATCACCAAATAAAAGTAGGACCCTGGAGCCATTTGGATTTACAAGGATAAGTCCTGGGAGTATAAAGAGGGAGAAAAAGGCTACTACCAGAAACCAGGTATTTTCAAGGCTTATAAAGGCAATAATACTCCCTAAAAATATAATAAAGAAAGCAAACAGCATGATATAGCCGTTAGAAGGTTTAAGATCTTTTTCCTGTGTCATGATTTGGTTGAATTAATTGATATTAAAATGATATCATAAATATATTCCTTTAAATTTAATAACAAAGCAGAATTAACTATTTATTTTTTATAGCCTTGTTTATCTTTGCCTAAAATTAAAGAATACATGAAAAAATTAATTTTAATTTTATCAGCGATATTTTACACCAGCATAGGCCTAGCCGAAAATGACTGGGGAAAAACCGGCCATCGCACCACAGGAGAAATTGCCGAAAAACATTTAAGTGTAAAGGCTCAAAAGGCTATTGCCGAACTTCTGGAAGGACAGAGTCTTGCTTTTGTGGCCAATTATGCTGATGATATAAAAAGCGATCCAGATTTTCGTCAGTACGGGCCCTGGCATTACGTTAATATTGATCCTGAAGATGAACACTATGAGCCAGAGAAAGCCAATAAAAAAGGGGATCTCCTCCAGGCTATTGAAAAAAGTATCGAAGTATTGAAGGATAAGGAAGCCTCCCGCGAGGACAAGCAGTTTTACCTTAAAATGCTGGTTCACTTTATGGGAGATCTCCATCAGCCGTTCCACGTTGGCCGTAGTGCTGATAAAGGAGGGAATACGATCCAGGTCAGATGGTTCAATGAGGGAACAAATATTCACCGGGTCTGGGACAGTCAAATGATTGATTCCTTTCAAATGAGCTATACCGAATTGAGCGAGAATAGAAAAGAATTAAGCCGGGAGGAATTAAAGCAGATGCAATCAGGTCAGCTTTTGGACTGGGTTTACGAGTCCCGGGCCCTGGCGGATGTTTTATATGACTCTGTAGAAATTGGAGAAAAACTCGGGTATGAGTATATGTACAAATGGTTCCCTACAGTGAGAGTGCAATTACAAAAGGGCGGAATCCGTTTAGCCAAGGTCTTAAACGAAATTTACCGTTAAACCATTTTTGTCGTTACAGCAAAGGTCTCAATATAACATGCCTTCCTAGTAAATTTTTCTAAAGGTAAGATTAAGACGGGGCGCTAAATTCTTTTTGGTTTTAGGCAACTGATGTTTCCAGTGATGCTGAGTGGCTCCCTCCATAATGAGAAGGCTGCCGTGACCCAGTAGAATTTGCTGTTTAAGGTTTTTGTCGTGCTTGTTTTTTAGATGAAAGATCCTTTCTGCGCCAAAACTTACAGAAGCAATGACTGGATTTTTACCCAATTCTCTTTCATCATCGGAATGCCATCCCATACTATCCTGGCCAGTGCGGTAGAAGTTGGCCAGACAGGAATTAAAAGTACATTTGCAGAAGGTCTCTACGTTTTTTTTAATCTCCAGGATTTCTTTTGAAAATTCCTTCGGTTTTAACTTAAGTCCTGAGTAGGCATAATTCACATCGGGGTCCGCAAAAAAAGCACTTAAGCGGGGCTGGGGATGTTCTTTTCCAAAGAGTTTAATACTATCCTGTTTCCAGGGGATGCTCTCCTGGAGACTTTCATAATAATAATTGGCCATCTCAGGGGCAAAGAATTCAGGGAGGTATCTCAGCCGGGCGTCCTTTAAGTCAAAAATTTGGATTTCCATTCTTAGAATTTTAGGTAGAACCAGGCCCACCAAATGAGGAAAAACTGAAGCGGAATTCTGAGCCATAAAGCCCAGCTGGGTATTCCTGCACCGGCTTTGGGGGAGCTAAGCATATAAAAATGAACGCTTAAAAATAAGAGTAACATTGCTATTAGCCCATAAATAGCAAAATCCTTTGCCACGGGGAAAAAGAGGGCCAGACCTAATATAATCTCGACAAACCCGCTTAAAAATACCAGCAGTTTATGCCTTGGTAGGTAAGCAGGCATTATGCGCATGTACATTTTTGGTTTGATAAAATGCAAAGAGCCTGCAAAAATATACATAAGACCCATTGCGTATAGATGCCAGGGATAGTTCATTCGTTTTTTTTGATTGATCATAAAACTAACGTCCTGGAAAGGAAATCAGTAAAATTTAAGCTAGGTTTAACAATTGTATTGGAATTTAACCGCAAAACCACTAATTTTCGAAGGCCTTAACCTGACTAACCAAACCTGCTATCTTGAGAAAAATTCTATTGCTTACAATTTTCTTCGGCGCCCTGGGCTTTGCATTCGGACAGGAACAAAAAGAAGTAAGGCAGGATAGCCTGGAAAGGCTTCTTGAACAAGCCCAGCAGTTTTTGAATAAATACAAATACCATGAAGGTATTGAAGGAGCACTGAAGCTTTTGAATACCTCAAAGGATTTTAAAAGCGACTATTATCAATTTCACGCCCATAACTTCCTTGGTCATGCCTATACGGAACTTCATGATACGATAAGAGCAAAGAAAAATTATGAACAGGCCCTGGAGTTCGCTCAAAAGTCCCAAAATGATACGCTGATTCTCTGGGCACATAATAACCTGGGGAATATATATTCGGATAATCCGCTTACGGTTGACAAGGGGATAGCGATGTATGAGAAGGTTATCCGCCTTTCCAACGAGACAGCCATGCCTGAGGAAGGACTGGCTTCCAAGGTGAATATTGCCTGGACCTACCTTGATTTGAATAAACCTCATGAGGCTCTTGCTTATCTAAGGGAATCCATGGATATGATAAAGGATAGCCAGGATAATGAGGTGCGCTCACAACTGTATATGTTGATGGGAAGGTATCATCGTGCTATCTCGCAACCGGATTCAGCACAGGTTTATCTAGAAGAAGCCCTGGCCCTTGCAGAGAAGGATTCATTGTTGTTGCCAGCCTCTGAGATAGCCAGGGAATACGCCGACTTTCTATTTGAAGAAGAGCGTTTTAAGGAAGCTTATCTTCAGCTTTTTGCTCATGACCAGTATAAAGCAAAAATTTTCGAAAAGGAAAAGCTTCAACAGGTTGAAGCGGCTGTTGCCAGGTATGATGTAAACCAATACCAGAAGAATCTTGAGCTTGCCAAAAAAGAACAGATTTTCCAGGAACAAATCATTAGCAAATCCAATGAGAAGGTCATGGTCACGGTGATATCCTCATTTGTGTTAATGATTATTCTTTTAATTCTCAATAAGATCAACCAGGACAGGAAAGGCCTGATCAATGAACTCCAGTCAAAAAACCGACAGCTTCAGGATGCCAAGGAAAAAGCGGAAAGACTCACTTTGCAAAAGACGCAGTTTTTCTCTACCGTTAGCCATGAATTGAGAACCCCCCTGTACGGCGTGGTGGGGCTTACCTCCTTATTGCTGGAAGAAAAAGGTCTCCGCAAGCATCATAATGACATTAAATCTCTGAAATTCTCAGCAGATTATCTTTTGGCCCTCATTAATGATGTACTCCAGATGAACAAAATGGAATCGAATCTGGTCTCTCTGGAACATATTCCCTTTAACCTGGAGGAACTGATGCTAAGCATTGTAAATAGTTTTGAATTTACCCGACTTCAAAACCATAATAGCATACATTTTGAAATTGACCAGAAGATCCCGAAAACTTTAAAAAGCGACCCCGTTCGATTATCTCAAATCCTGATGAACCTGGTAGGGAACGCGATGAAGTTCACCGAGAGAGGTGATATTTATATTTCGGCCTGGCTGGAAGAAAAAAAGGACACTACGGCCAAAGTGTATTTTGAAGTAAAGGATAATGGGATCGGTATTCCGCGTAGTAAACAAAAGCTCATCTTCGAGGAATTTGCCCAGTTGAAAAACACCAATTACAATTACCAGGGTACCGGGCTGGGTCTTCCCATCGTGAAAAAATTACTTATACTCTTTGGTTCTTCCATTGCCCTTGAGAGTGAAGAGGGAAAAGGGGCTGTCTTTAGTTTTGTCATTGATTTTGATGTTGTTTCGGAATCTGGTCCGGAGGCAGTATCAAAGGAGATCCTTGAAGAGGAATATAAAGGAGAAAAGAAGGTGCTGATCGTTGATGATAACCGTATAAACCAGGTAGTGACCCAGCGTATCCTGGAAAAAAAGAACTTTATTTGTGAAGTTGCCGCCAGTGGGGAAGAAGCGATAAAGAAAATCAAAAATCACACCTATAACATGGTCCTTATGGACGTCAATATGCCCGGCATTAGTGGTTTGGAAGCTACCAGAAGAATCCGTGTATTTGACAGCAATGTTCCCATAGTAGCGCTTACCGCTGTAGAAATCGAGGAGATAAGAAACCAAATCTTTGAAGCCGGGATGAATGACATCATTGTCAAGCCTTATGATGTCCAGCAATTCTATCAGATCGTCTACCGAAATCTAAAGCGGAGGGACCTCAAGGAAGTCAATTCTTAAAATTGAGGGCTATACATAAAAAAACAGGCTGTCTTTTAAAGGCAGCCTGTCTTAATATAGTGAAGTGCACTGATTTTCTATTTAACCATATCAAAACTGCGTTTGATAAAGGCGGTAAGTTCTTCGCCTTTTAAAAGGTTCTGAGATAGTTTTGCCAGATCCAGGGATTGTTTGATCAATCGCTCCTGTTTTTTGGCCGTTTTAGTGTTAAGTATTTCTGAGATAAGTGGGTGATTGGTATTGACCACCAGGTTATACATTTCTGGCATATTTCCCATTCCAAACATTCCACCACCGCCGGTTTGCTGCATCTCTTTCATCCTTCTCATAAACTCAGGCTGAGTGATAAGAAGAGGAGCTGCATCGCTGTCCATAGCTTCTAACTGAACGGTATACTTTTCTTTAGGAACAACGTTTTCAAAATCAGCTTTAAGCTTTTCTTTTTCCTCATCGGAAAGCTTTGAGATTTTTTCCTCATCTTTTTTGATCAGGTTATCCACATGATCGGCATCAACCCGTACAAAAGAGATCTTTTCTTTCTTGCTTTCCAGCTTTTGCAGCAAATGAGAAACAATTGGTGAATCCAGTAACAATACCTCATAGCCCTTTGCCTTGGCAGCATCTATGTAGCTGTGTTGCGCATCCTGGCTGGAGGCGTAAAGGATAACTAAATTCCCGTCCTTATCCGTTTGATTATCTTTAATCTTCTCCTCTAACTCCTCGTAGGTCAGGTACTTGTCGTCAACAGTTGGGTAGAGGGCAAATTTCTGTGCTTTATCGAAGAATTTATCCTCGGAAAGCATTCCGTATTCGATCACGACCTTAATATCATTCCATTTCTGTTCAAAATCCTCACGGTTGTTGTTGAAAAGCGATTTCAGTTTGTCAGCTACCTTTCTTGAGATGTAGCTTGCGATCTTCTTAACATTACTGTCAGCTTGAAGATAGGAACGCGATACATTTAAAGGAATATCGGGAGAATCGATAACACCGCGAAGCATAGTCAGAAACTCGGGAACGATACCTTCCACATTATCGGTCACAAAGACCTGGTTTTGATACAACTGGATCTTATCACGCTGAATATCCATATTCCCGGTTAGTTTTGGGAAATAAAGGATTCCAGTAAGATTAAATGGATAATCTACATTGAGGTGAATATGGAATAAGGGTTCCTCGAACTGCATAGGATACAATTCGCGATAGAATTCCTTATAGTCTTTATCTTCCAGCTCTGTAGGTTGCTTGGTCCAGGCCGGGTTCGGATTGTTGATAATGTCATCAACGGTTTTGGTTTCTGGTTTGGCGTCTTCCGGGGCATCCTCAGGAAGGGGTAGGGTTTCCTCCTTTGTTCCAAATTTGATTGGAATCGGCATGAACTTGTTATACTTGGTTAACAACTCCCGAATACGAGCTTCTTCCAAAAACTCCTTGTCATCCTCATTGATGTGCAGAATGATCTCTGTTCCACGCTCTTTTTTGTCAGCGTCTTCAAGGGTGAATTCGGTGGTACCTTCACATACCCAATGGGCTGCAGGTTCATCTTTATAAGACTTGGTAATGATTTCTACTTTGTTTGCCACCATAAAAGCGGAGTAAAAACCAAGACCAAAGTGCCCGATGATGCCACTGTCCTTAGCTGAATCTTTATATTTTTCCAGGAATTCTTCGGCGCCAGAGAAAGCAACTTCATTGATGTATTTCTCAACTTCCTCTTTGGTCATACCCACTCCCTGGTCGATAACGTGTAGGGTTTTACCCTCCTTATCGATTTTCACTTCAATTCTGGGTTGGCCATATTCGACGCCCCCGGCTTCACCTATATCGGTAAGGTGTTTTAATTTCAGGGTTGCGTCGGTTGCATTGGAGATGAGCTCGCGTAAAAAGATCTCATGATCGCTGTATAGGAATTTCTTAATCAGCGGAAAAATATTCTCAACAGATACATTAATGTTTCCGGTTGCCATATATGCTTAGTGTTTAAATTAATCTTTGTTTGGACTTCATTAGTCAAAAAAAATACCATTAACGCCCTGCTGACAAACTGACAGCGGATGTAATTCTCAGAGCGCTTTTTCGTCTAATGAATTGTTTCCAATATTTCTATGGAAATTTTTAACAAAGCTTTTGTTTAATTTTATGTATTTAAAGTTAAACAAAGTTTATCTTTGAAAAAGAAAATTAGCTATGAGTACCACAAAGAAAAATACCACTGCAAAAAAGAAACTAACCAGCGATAAGCTGATAGCGCTTTATATGCAATATGTTCTTGAGAATGAAAAAACACCACAAAGTGTCTATAAATTCTGCAAGGAGAACAAATTAAAGGAAGAGGAATTCTATGATTTCTTCGGAAGCTTTGAAAGCCTGCAAAAGGGAATCTGGGTACAGTTCTATGAACATACCCTGAAGGTATTGGAAGGAAGCCCGGAATACCATGATTTTACCAACCGGGAAAAGATGCTGACCTTTTATTATACCTTTTTTGAAATGCTTTCAGCCAACAGGAGTTTTGTCTTATTTGCCTTAAAACAGTATGATAATAAGCTCAAGAACCTGGAACAGTTAAAAGGCTTGAGAAAACGCGTGAAAGGTTTTGCCCAGGATTTAATCAAGGAGGAAAATCAAACCAAGAACCTAAAGGTCCTTAAGCAATCAGAAGCTATCTTTTCCGAAGCAGCCTGGATTCAATTGATGTTCCTGTTGAATTTCTGGATGGATGATAATTCGGCTAAATTCGAAAGTACCGATGTAGCCATTGAAAAATCTGTGAACACCGTTTTTGATGTTTTCGATAATACCCCTCTGGAGCGGGTTATTGATTTTGGAAAGTTCCTTTGGAAAGAAAAGATGGCATAAATGAAGACTATAGATAAAATACCTACCGGCAAGCTGGGGAGGACCTCGAAGATGGTGACCACCGGGGTAAAAGTTGGCGGTAATTACTTAAAATATTACAGTAAAAAGGCTTTTAATGCTGAACTTACCCGCGCGGAACTCGATCAAAGTAATGCCGATGATATCTATGACGGGTTGAAAAGCCTGAAAGGAAGTGCCCTGAAGGTAGCTCAAATGCTTTCCATGGAAAAGAGTTTATTGCCGGGGGCCTATGTGGAGAAGTTCAGCCTTGCCCAGTTTAGTGTGCCACCGCTTTCGGCTCCTCTGGTCAGAAAGACTTTTAAAAAATACAACGGAAAATATCCTGAAGAACTCTATGATACCTTCACCAGCCAGAGCGTGAATGCCGCCAGTATTGGCCAGGTGCACCGCGCTGAAAAAGATGGGAAAAAACTTGCTGTGAAAATTCAATATCCAGGTGTGGCAGATAGTATCAGTTCTGATCTCGCGATGGTTAGACCCATCGCGACCAGGATGTTCAATCTTCAGGGAAAAGATTCCGAAAAATACTTCAGGGAAGTAGAAGGGAAGCTTCTGGAGGAAACCGATTATTTACTGGAAGTGCAGCAAAGCAAGGATATTTCAAAGGCCTGCGCCCATATACCCAACCTTAAATTTCCCAGGTATTATGAGGATCTATCCAGTGAACGCATTATTACCATGGATTGGATGACCGGTGTTCATCTTAGTGAATGGACAAAAACCAACCAGGATCAGGAAAAGGCAAACAAAATTGGTCAGGCCCTCTGGGATTTTTATATGTTCCAGATGCATAGGCTGAAAGCCGTGCATGCCGATCCACATCCGGGAAACTTCCTTATCGATGAGCAAGCCAATCTTATTGCTATTGACTTTGGTTGTATTAAAGAGGTGCCTGAAGATTTTTATGTACCTTATTTTGAGCTGGCTAAAAAGGAAAATATCAACGACCCCGAATTTTTTAGGGCTAAATTATTTGAGCTTGAAATTCTTAGAAAGGATGATTCATCCCGGGAGATAGCTTATTTTTCGGAGTTGTTCTACCAGATGCTGAATTTATTTACCAGTCCATTTCATGCAGAGAGCTTCGACTTTGCCGATGAATCCTTTTGGAGCGCTATTACGGATTTAAGCGAAAAATATAGTAAGGACACAGAATTAAGAAAAATGAACGGTAACAGGGGAAGTAAGCACTTCCTTTATATTAACCGTACCTTTTTTGGATTATACAATTTGCTTCACGATCTGAGAGCAAAAGTGAAGATTAATAAGTTCCACGATTATCTGTCATAATTGTAGGTTTTATTTATTGGTTAGGTTGTAGAAAGTCTGATTGTCATTGGAGCAATCAGACTTTCTTTTTTCCATGGCAAAACTGCTTTCCCGGTAAAAAATAAAAGGGAAGATTTCGGACCTGGTGGAGGTTGAGGATCATTTTTTGACCAACAAATAATTTCCCTGCCATAGAATAAGGATTGTTAATCTTTACTATCTTGCTAGCTCATATTTTAAGGAATGCTTAAATTCCAGTTGAAAAGATTCTAAAAAGTTTAATTATGTTTCAATCTAAAATTGCCGGTCTGGGAAGTTATGTGCCAGAAAATGTGGTCACCAACGATGATCTGGCCAAGCTCATGGATACTAATGATGAATGGATCCAGGAGCGTACCGGTATTAAAGAACGCCGTCATATTAAAAAAGGAGATGGTAATACCACGGCTACCATGGGGGTGAAGGCGGCAAAAATCGCATTGGAAAGAGCGGCTATTTCCAAGGATGAGATAGACCTTATTGTCTTTGCAACCTTAAGTCCCGATTATTACTTCCCGGGTTGTGGGGTGCAGGTCCAGGAAATGCTGGATATCAATACCTGTCCGGCCCTGGATGTCAGGAATCAATGCAGTGGTTTTGTCTATGCACTCTCTGTGGCAGACCAGTATATAAAGACCGGGATGTATAAAAATGTACTTGTTATCGGAAGTGAGAATCATAGCGGTGGTTTGGATTTCACCACCCGTGGACGTTCGGTTTCAGTCATTTTTGGGGATGGAGCGGGAGCTGCTGTGCTTACCCGAAGCGATCATAATGGAGAGGGGATTCTTTCCACCCATTTGCATTCCGAAGGAAAGCACGCAAAGGAACTTTCTCTAGAAGGGCCAAGTACGATGCACTGGGTACCGGAGATTATTGCTGAAAATCCACAGGGCGACGATATTCCCTATTATCCTTATATGAACGGACAATTTGTTTTTAAACATGCCGTACAGCGTTTCTCGGAAGTCATTATGGAAGGGCTTAATGCCAACGGTTTGGAGGTAAAGGATATTGATATGTTAATTCCCCATCAGGCGAACTTGAGGATATCCCAATTTATTCAGCATAAATTTAAACTAAGCGATGATCAGGTGTATAATAATATCCAGAAATATGGTAATACCACGGCGGCCTCGATCCCAATCGCTTTAACCGAAGCCTGGGAAAAAGGCAAGATCAAAGATGAAGATGTTGTAGTGCTTGCAGCCTTCGGAAGTGGTTTTACCTGGGCCAGTGCAATTATTAGCTGGTAAATCATCCTAAAGAATAAGTAAAGCCGGGATCTCCGGCTTTGCTTATTTCACGGCAAAATATTTATATAAATCGTAAATGCCCAGGCCTACAAATGCTATGGCCAGAATAAGGCCAAAGTTGTCGGTTTCCACACTGGTTAAATGGTAGTATAACCGGTAGGAACCATAACCTGTAAAGGCGATTCCCAAGATGAGGTTCCAGATATTTCGTTTGGGAGTTTGGTTTTCATTATTGGTCATCGGTGTAATCTTTCGGAAAGGTTGATTTTGCGATTTTCAGGGCTTCTTCATAATGGCTTTTGATTACAAAGAGCTGTACCTGGCCGGGGAGACCGCCTCCGAATCCCGCTCTGAGACCGGAATCGAAATCATTTCTTACCCGGGATGAAATACCAGCTTTCTCAAAGATTTCCTGCAGGTATTGGACATTGGGTTCGGAACCCGTATATACCCGTTCGTAAGTGTCTTCACTACTCATGATTGATTGGTTTTTGGTAATAACCAAATTACGAATTCCCCTGCTTACGGCATAGGTTTTATACTGAGTTTAACGTTCTAGGCATTGTAAAATCGGCTTTGCCAGATAGCCGAATTGAAATTCTTACCGAACTTTACGCCGTAAAAAATGGAGAGCCCCGCGATCCATTTAAATACAAAAAAGAAAATTATAAAAAACTGGGTGGTGGTTTGCTTAGGGGAGAACAATCCATCGGGCACCATAAGAGCCAGCAAAAAGCTAAGGGCCAGCAAAACCAGCGCGAAATTCTCGATATACTTAAATGGCCACATAAGGATTTTGCGCAGGGGATGAAGGTCATTGCCCCATTTGTGGATCAGGTAAAAATAATCATTCCCCATCGGTGCAAAAAGCAGGGGGTCATCAGCATTGTCAAGTTTGAGCAGTTTTGAAGGGGCAATAATTTTAAAGCCCCTCAGGCTGGTTTGATGTTTTTTTTCAAGCTTCTTTATTTCTGAAATAGCTTCGGTGGGGATTTCGGCCTTAAAAAAGCTAGAGTCCAAAAACCTCAGCCGATAATCGATGCAGATCTTTTCAATGTCAGAGAGGTGATAAATTCTCTCGCGTTCCAGAAGGTCGAATTCGAAAGTATTGTCGTGCTCTCCGCTGCCGTGGTTAAGCTTTTCCAGAATTTGCTGATTCTGCGCAAAAATTTCCTGAACCTGAGCCAGGATATTTTTTTCTGCGATTCTTCGATTCCTTACTTTTTGCAACTGGATTTCAATGTCTGTGCGCGGTAACTTCAACATCTTCTTTTCTTCTTTAGAATAAATCTAAAAATAAATAATTTGATTAAAACAATAGATAATTAAAAGTTAAAGGAGAAAACAGCTTGTTAAATAATATTAAAAGGGCCTGAAATCCTTTTGAGATTAAGGCTTTCAGGCTATATTCAAACTAAAATAAAAGCAAAAAATCTATGAAAAAATTACACTTTACAATCCTGGGAGTAATAGGTATTTTCTTGTTGGCAGCCTGTGGCTCAGGAAATAAACTCACTGATCAGGCCAAAACTTTAAGAAATTACGACTCCTATGCCTTTTTACCGAATAACGATACGATTATGGACCGGAACTATGATAACAGGGAGATTAAAGAGGTTATCGTCGCTACCATCAATGCGAATATGAAGGATGAGGGTTATGTGCTTGATAAAAATCAGCCGGATGTCCTTGTATATGTTCACGCTATGTTTGATGAGAAGGCTGATGTCAATGCGAATCCCGTATATACCAATTACAGTTATTACCGCCCCGGACTTTATATCGGGCCTTATGTAGAAGATTACGTCTATGAAGATTACTTTACCATTCAGCGTTTAACTGGCCCCAGCGTGAAGCAAGTGCCCTATCAAAAGGGGAGTATCGTGCTGGATTTTATAAACCGAAGGACCAATGAAATCATCTGGCGTGCAACTTCGGAAGCTGAGATCGGAACCCGTCGTATGGATAGGGACATTAGGGATTATGTCGATGATATCTTTAAGAATTTCCCATAATTCCTAGGCTTCAATAAAAAAGAAAATCCGTGGTCTCTTATTTAGAAACCACGGATCTTATATCATTAAGGAAATAAGGCTTATCTCAATTCAGCCTTTAACTCGCTTTCGAACCTTTGTTGAAGTTTGCTCATCATTTTGTCAACCTGTTTATCGGTCAGGGTTTTATTCTCATCCTGAAACAGGAAGCTCACTGCATAGCTCTTTTTACCTTCCGGAAGATTGCTGCCCTGGTAGACATCAAAGAGGTTCACCTGCTTAAGCATTTTTTTACCCGTTTGCAGGGCAATACTCTCAACCTCCTGGTAAGATACCGATTCATCCAGTAAAAGTGCGAAATCACGTTTTACTGCGGGATATTTTGGAATAGGGCTAAATTTCTTCTTATCTCCAGAGGCTTCTTCCACAAGAGCGTCCCAGTTGAAATCCGCAAAAAGGACCTCTTGCCCAATATCGAAATGCTTTAGAATGGATTTTTTTACGACTCCGAACTCTACAAGTTTTGCTTTTTTTGAGCTTATGCTAAGCCCTTCGGAAAACAAATCACTTTTAGAAGGGGAGGTTTTGCTGCTATTGATGCCAAGCCGTTCCAGGATAGCCACAATAATTCCCTTGAGATAGAAGAAATTTCCATTACCGGGGTTAGTGATATTCCAGTGCGCTGCGTTTCTATTTCCAGTAAGGGTAAGGGCAAGATGTTTGGTCTCGCTTCTGCCACTGACAAAGCTGTGGTATGTCTTACCGAATTCGAATAATTTAAGGCGATTCTGTTTTCGGTTAATGTTATAACTGGCGGCTTCCAGTGCCGAAAAAAGCATAGACTGCCTCATAACGGACAGGTCCTGACTAAGAGGGTTGAGCATTTCCACATTATACTCTTTCTTAATTTGTTCACTGAGATTGGTATATGCTGGAGTGGTAAGTGAATTGGCCATACTCTCATAAAAACCCTGTCCTATCAATTGATTGGAGATCAGGTTTTGTAGCTTATAATCTTCAAATTTCGAAGAGATAGCCACAGAAGCATTAAGCTTATCGCTGAACTTAATATTATTATATCCATAGACTCTTAGGATCTCTTCGATCACATCAGCCTCGCGACGAACATCTACGCGGTAGGAAGGAATCGTTAAGCCCATCCCTGTTTCGGTCACATTATTCACGCGAATTTCAAGACTGGCAAGGATTGATTTTATAGTTTCCTGTTCCAGGTTTTCACCGATGAGTTTATTGACCTTATCGAAGGTGAGAAAGACCTGGAAGTCTTCTATTTTTTTGAAATAAAGGTCATCGATGTCACTGGTAACCTCTCCGCCTGCGATTTCCTTTATAAGCAGGGCTGCTCTTTTTAAAGCATACTCTACTGAATTGATATCAATACCACGCTCAAACCGGAAAGAAGCATCGGTATTTAACCCGTGTCTTTTGGCTGTTTTTCGTACGCTAACCGGATTAAAGTACGCGCTTTCAAGAAATATTGCGGTCGTATTTTTGGTAACCCCGCTTGTAATCCCACCAAAAACACCTGCTATACAAAGTGGTTTTTCGCCATCGCAGATCATAAGATCTTCCTGGTCGAGTTCACGTTCTACTTCGTCTAAAGTAATGAATTTGGTGCCTGTCTTTAAGGTTTTAACATGGATCTGGTTTCCGGTGATCTTACCTGCATCAAAAGCGTGCAAAGGCTGTCCGAGTTCGTGCATCACAAAATTGGTAACATCTACCACATTGTTTTTAGGAGTGATCCCAATAGCTTTAAGCCTGTTTTGAAGCCATTTTGGAGAATCCTCTACCTTAATATCTGAAATAGTAAGGCCGCAATATCTTGGGGCCAGGTTTGAATCTTCTACATGAATTGGAATTTTCAGGCTACGACTGTCTACATGAAAACTGCTTACCGATGGAGTGATCAATTCCAGGGTTTTACCCTGTTGCTGGTAACCGGCTTTGAGATCCCGGGCTACCCCCCAGTGGCTCATAGCATCAGCCCGATTGGGAGTTAAACCTATTTCGAAAACCTGGTCGTTTTCTATCTCAAAGATTTCAGCAACGGGTTTTCCAGGCTCAAGATCCTCCTTCATTACCATTATACCCTGGTGATCTTCACTTATTCCAAGCTCTTTTTCAGAGCAAATCATCCCATAGCTGGCCTCTCCTCGTATTTTTCCTTTCTTAATAGGCCAGGCTTCTCCTTTTTCATTGTAGAGTGTGGTGCCTATGGTTGCGACCGGCACCTTCTGTCCTGTAGCGATATTCGGTGCGCCACAAACAATTTGCACCTCTTCTCCATTGCCCAGAGCTACATTGGTCAACTTTAATTTATCGGCGTTGGGATGATCCTCACAACTCAGCACATGTCCTACCACAATACCCTCTAATCCGCCTTTTACGCTTTGAAATTCCTGAATGCCTTCCACCTCCAGCCCAAGATCCGTAAGTAATTCGCCTGTTTCCTTAGGCTGTTCGGGGAGTTTGATAAATTGCTTTAACCAGTTATATGAAATCTTCATCGAATTATTTTTTCAGGCAGCAAAGATAGTATTACGAACGGTTTTGGCATAATTTGAAATTTTAATTTTGAGCTTATGACCAATTAAAAAGAGAAGCATGAGGCTTCTCTTTTTAAAAATGCTTAAAATTCCAGACTTAGATCTTCCTTTTAAACCTCATTTCCGTGGCCTTTTCCCATTGCTTACTGTCGTCATTCTGGACAAATACATTCCACTGGATGTTATCCTGGTCGCTACGTGTAATCTCGTGCCGGGCCAATTTTTTTTCATTGTCCTGAAGATATTCCTCCATCATTTCAATACGGTTTTCTCCGAGATCCTTAATTTCGAGATTGGAAATTTCAATTCCGGTTGGGTCCGTGGCATTGAAATAGGCCATCTCGTATCTTTCTTCGAGGGCATCATAGGCGATTAAACGCTCGCAGCAGGGGTTTTTTTGCGCATTGGTATGTTTGACGCGCAATACGGCATCTCCCGGCAAATAGGTAATGCTATGGGAGCTGGCTGGAATCTCAAGAGCATTCCCATCGCGGTATCCGGTTTGTTCCATAGTCCATTCTCCGGCTAAGAAATCCAGGATACGGTGTTTGTTTTCCAGTTTTGAGAGTTTAGCCTTGGAACCGGTAAGAATCCGGGTTCTTTCATCTTCATTGGAGCTGTTTTGGGCAATCTCAATGGATTTCTTTAAATACTTTTTAGCTTCCTCGGTCTCCCCTTTTTCGATAAGGTAATCGGCATAGGAATCGTTCGGATTGGCTGCTTCAGGGTACTCTTCCATGTTATATTTGAAGACCTTTTCTGCTGCTGCCATATCCTTTTCTTCCAACATAAGCTTATACCCAATGTTGTTTAATTCCCATTCGTCCCAGTTGTAGTTTTCCTTTTCCTCTTTCTTTAATTTTTCATAATGGGCGAGTGCGGCGTCAATTCCGTTTTCCTGATACACTTCAAATACCGCATCTCCAATGGAACTTTTTTCTTTCTCGTCCTGAGCAATTGCGCTTGTAACCAGGCTTATAAAAAAGATCCCGGTTAACATCAATAATTTTGTTTTCATAATCTCCAGATTTAATGGTTAACCTAATAAAAGTACGAATTATCTTAACTTTTTGGGGATGGCTTCCGACCCTTAGACAGGACTTTTAAGGCATAAAAATCTAATTTCATCCATTGAGCATATAGCTTTAAGTCTTTGTATTGCAGGGTTCTGCTGTGTAAATGTTTTTACCACGGAATTAATAAGCCTATTTGTCTGAAAGCCAGAAAATAAGGGAAACCCCGCAAAAAAACCAGAGAAATTGTTATGCATAAAAAAAGGGCCCGAAAGCCCTTTAAATAGTATTGGTATAATGAGGATTATTGACAGACTTCAGCCTTGACCATGACCCAGAATGCACCATCCTCATCTTCATAAGTCTGATCTTTGTCAAATTGTCCAGGGGCATTGGTAGTTTCCGGTTCGGTATCGGAAATGTAAAGATGGGTTATCTTGACTCCATTGCCTTCCTCTACGCTGATTTGGTCGTCGGAATAAGTAAAGGTGACTTCCCCGCCTAAAGATCCATTTTTATGATGAATTTCGCGGGTCTGGCTTTGGCCATCCTCAAATTCAAAATAATGGGCCCAGCCCCAGTTATTGCTGTGGCCGATTTCAGAGAAGTTTTTACTCCCAATCATATATCCGGATTCACATTCTACTTCACAGGTTTCAAGGGTATAGGTGAAGTAGGAAGCATCATAGTAGGATAAATCTCCTACCCAATTGCCCCAACTTCGTGCAAAAATTTTAACTGTTTCTGTACTAAAACCCGAAAGAGGGAAAGTCCATTGGTATTGGTCTGCTGTACTGAGATCATCGGGTAAAGTGGCATATTTGACTTTATCGTTATTCTGGTTTACCTGCGGATTGTCATTCTCATCAAAGACTCCAAGGTATACCTCATCCGGATCTCCGGTTATCTGAACATAAAGATTATCGCAGTCTTGTGTAACCAGCAGGCTTCCCTTTAGTTTTCCACCATTGTTGTAATAATCATAGGTTGTAATGGGAAATCCACTGTTTTCAATGGTGAAATCCAATTCCTGAATATTATTGGAATCTGTGAGCGATTCAGTGTCCGTACTGCATCCTATAATTCCCGCCCCAAGAATTATTAAGTAAAATAATTTTTTCATAATAATAAGAATTTAAGATTAACCTGTTGAAAATACGAACATTAGGGGAAAACCCTTATTGGTAATATAACTTTTCGATGTGTGAGGTCATTCTCTCGATGGGATGCACTAGCTGATATAATTCCAGAGTGTTTTATTCCTGGAGATCTGGGTGAAAGTGTGGTGGAGAATGCTGTTTTTTTTCAACTGGAGATTTGGATCTTCTTTTAGGACTTTGCTGGCAAGATGCCTGGCCGCTTTAAGAATATCGTTGTCCTTAACGATATCGGCTATCTGGAGATTCAAAACCCCGCTTTGCTGAGTTCCCATAAGATCCCCGGGACCGCGAAGTTTAAGGTCAACTTCTGCGATCTCAAATCCATCATTAGTACCAGTCATGGTTTGTAGGCGGGTTTTACTGTCTTGGGATAGCTTATGCCCGGTCATTAGAATACAGAAGCTCTGTGCTGCGCCACGACCAACTCTTCCGCGCAACTGATGCAACTGTGAGAGTCCAAAACGTTCCGCGCTTTCAATAATCATCACACTGGCATTGGGAACATTAACCCCCACCTCAATTACGGTGGTGGCCACCATAATTTGAGTTTCCCCGCGAACAAATCGATCCATCTCGTAATCCTTGGCCTCCGGTTTCATCTGGCCATGCACAATAGAAATCTGGAATTCCGGAAATTCCCGAGCGATGCTTTCATAACCATCCATCAGGTCCTTGTAATCCATCGTTTCCGATTCCTGAATGAGAGGGTAGACAATGTATACCTGCCGGCCCTTTTTGATTTCTTCCCTTAGAAAAGCGAAAACTTTTAGGCGGTTGGCATCATAGCGGTGCACGGTTTTTATCGGTTTTCTACCGGGAGGTAGTTCATCGATCACTGAAATATCCAGGTCCCCATAAAGACTCATCGCAAGGGTCCTTGGAATAGGGGTAGCGGTCATGACCAAAATATGAGGAGGGAGCTCGTTCTTCTTCCATAATTTTGCTCTTTGAGCCACCCCGAACCGATGTTGTTCATCTATTACGGCCAGGCCTAAATTCTTGAATTGGACCTTATCTTCCAGCAGGGCATGCGTGCCAATCAGGATATCTATTTCGCCATTTTCCAATTTTTCGTGAATCTCTCTTCTTTTTGAAGTTTTAGTTGAGCCTGTAAGTATTTCTATACTGGTATTTAGGTCTTTACATAATTCCATTAAGCCATTGTAGTGCTGTACTGACAAAATTTCAGTAGGAGCCATGAGACAGGCCTGAAAATCGTTGTCAAGGGCTATAAACATTGACATTAAGGCCACAATGGTCTTACCGGATCCCACATCCCCCTGTAACAGCCTGTTCATTTGGGCGCCGCTGCCTATATCATTTCTTATTTCTTTGATCACACGCTTTTGTGCCCCTGTTAAATCGAAGGGTAAATGCTCGTTGTAAAAATTGGTGAAATTCTCCCCCACGTTTTCAAAAACATAGCCCCTGATCTTTTTTTTATGAAGTAAATTCTTTCGGATAAGCTGGAGTTGAATGTAAAAAAGTTCCTCAAATTTCAGACGAAATTGTGCCTTGGTGAGCAGCTCCTGGCTTTTGGGGAAATGGATGTTAAATAGAGCTTCTGATTTTGAAATGAGTTTATACTCCTGTAGAATTTCCTGGGAGAGACTTTCCAAAAATTGGCCCTTGGTTTCCAAAAAAAGCTGCTGCATAATCTTATTGATCACCCTGTTGGTGATCCCGGCTTTTGCGAGCTTTTCCGTGGAAGGGTAGACCGGTTGCATTGCCGTACGCAACTGTTTTTTAAAATCCTCGACCAGTTCCATCTCGGGATGGGGCATACTAAAGATTCCATTGAACAAATTGGTTTTCCCAAAGATCACATAAGGGGTATTGAGTTTAAGATTTTCCTTTATCCATTTCTGACCCCGAAACCACACCAATTCCATTCTGCCGGTATTATCCACGAAATCAGCAACAAGACGTTTGCCACGTTTTTGTTCCACGCTTTTGATATGGGTGATCTTTCCAACCACCTGCACCTCGGCAGTATTACCCTGCAACTGGTTGATCTTATAAAAACGGGTTTTATCTAAATAACGATTTGGAAAAAAGTTCAGCAGGTCGCCATAGGTTTGAATGCCCAATTCCGATTTAAGGACCTTTGCGCGATTAGGACCAACACCTTTAAGGTAATCTATAGGGGTTTGAAGCATATTGGCATTCATGGAAACGAAGATATTAAAATCCGGTTTTTTGGCTTTGATTTTCTTAAAAAATAATCTCGTTGTACACGGGGTAGGTTTTTCGTATTTTGCAAATCCTATTGCTTCTGTATGAAATATCTTTTGTTAAGCTTTTTGATACTGACTTTTGCCAGGGGCTTCTCCCAGGATTATACGACTTACCAGCTCAGTAATATCGACTTTAAAAATATCGAAGCCCGTATGGAGGTTACTCCGGAATCCGGCCAGATAAAAGGAGAGGTGGTTTACCAAATAAAAGTTACGGGCCAGGTGGATAGTATCTATCTCGATGCGCAGGAAATGTCCTTCTCTGAGGTGAAGCTAAACGGGAGGACTATCCCAACCCGCAATACCGGTGAAATGCTTTGGCTGAAAGCATCTCTGAAACCTTCTAAAATTTATGAAATCAGGTTAAGGTATTCAGCCAGGCCAAAACAGGCTATGTATTTTATCAACTGGAATATCCCTGGAACCATTTCAGCCTCCAGGCAGGTTTGGACACAAGGGCAGGGAAAGGATTCCTCGCACTGGATACCGGTTATCGATAACCAGAATGAAAAGGCTGTTTACGATCTGAGCTTTGATTTTAAGAAGGGTTATCAGGTGATTTCAAACGGGGAGCTGATCTCCCAACAGTCCATCAATGACTCACTGTCCCGCTGGAATTTTCAAATGGAAAAACCCATGAGCAGCTACCTGCTTGCCTTTGCAGCTGGAAAGTTTGAAAAGGAAGAGTTGACCGCCCAGTCAGGTATTAGTATGGAATTATATCTTGAAAAGGCTGAGGACGCTCTTTGGGAACCCACATATCGGTACAGCAAGAAAATATTTGATTTTTTAGAAGAAGAAATCGGCGTGCCATATCCCTGGCAGAACTACAAACAGGTACCCGTACAGGATTTTCTCTATGCCGGAATGGAAAATACCGGTACAACTATTTTTTCCAGGGCTTTGCTAACCAATGAAGTGGGCTTTAAGGACCGCAACTATGTCAATGTGAATGCCCATGAATTGGCCCATCAGTGGTTTGGGAACCTTGTTACTCAAAAAGCAGAAGCACACCATTGGTTACATGAGGGTTTTGCTACCTATTATGCCCTGCTTGCGGAAAGGGAGATTTTTGGGGATGAATATTACTACTGGAAGTTGTA
This sequence comes from Salegentibacter profundi, assembly GCF_054121475.1. NCBI lineage: Bacteria > Pseudomonadati > Bacteroidota > Flavobacteriia > Flavobacteriales > Flavobacteriaceae > Salegentibacter > Salegentibacter profundi. Next base: position 208,314 of record NZ_JBSYGG010000004.1, on the reverse strand, counting down.
TGAATCAGCAGAGCGATTAAAGGAATTAAGTGACTCAGGGAAGGGAGAAGCTTTGATGAGAAAGGGCGGAAGTTCCCTGACCTACTACCAAAAAGGAGCCTGGGCCCTGCATATTCTGAGAGAAAAAGTAGGGGATGAAGCCTTTAAAACAGCGGTGCGGGAATACCTCAAGGGCCATGCTTATCAAAACGTACAAAGCGAGGATTTCCTGGCCGAAGTGGAAAAGGCCTCGGGAGAGGATCTTTCAGAGTTTATAGCCCAGTGGCTGAAACAGACGGCATTCCAGGGAGCACAGGCACTGAATTCCCTGAAGCATTCTGAATTTATGCAGAATTATCTCGAAATAGCTGCATTAAGATCGATGCCCTTGGAGGAGAAGTCTTCTCTTCTAAGAAATGCCCTTGAGAAGCCTGTAAATGATTACATAGGCCAGGAAGTGGTCTTTCAGCTGGCCGGAGAATCCTCAAGGGAAGCCCTGCAGCTTTATAAACTGGCTTTTAATAGTGAAAATGTTTTTGTTCGCCAGGCCATTGCCCTGAGTATGGATGAAATTCCGCAAGACCTGAAACCTGAATATGAGTCTCTTCTAAAGGATGAATCCTGGTTAACGATAGAAGCAGCACTGACCAACCTTTGGATACAATTCCCGCAAGAAAAAACCCGGTACCTAGACCAAACAAGAGGTCTGGTAGGCTTTCCGGATAAAAATTTAAGGATTCTCTGGATCACCCTGAACCTGGCTACTCCAAGCCTTGAGCCTGCAAAACAACAGGCTTATTACGCAGAGCTTTCAGGGTATACCGCTCCACATTTGCCATTAGAGGTTCGCAAAAATGCCTTTAGTTATCTTTATCAAATCCAGGCTTTGAGCGTGGATAACCTTAAAAATTTATTGGAGGCCACCCAGCACCATACAAGCCAGTTCAGGAATTTTAGCCGGGAATTGCTTTCTGTATTAATCAAAGATCCGGAGTACCGGGAACAGTTGCAAAGCCTTACAGAAAACCTGCCTGAGAAGGAAAGGCTTTTTTTGTTGGATAAATTAAACAGTTAAAAGTTGAACTTGTATCCTCGTTCTAAATCATTTACTTATTTTGGCCGGAGGAATTTTTTGCTAGAATTTAAAAAGAATATCAGGTAATGCGAGCATTGGTAATATCTGGAGGTGGAAGTAAAGGTGCTTTTGCCGGGGGAGTAGCCCAGTATTTAATCCAGGAAGAAGGTAAAAAGTACGATATGTTCCTTGGAACATCTACCGGGAGCCTGCTCATTCCTCATATTGCTGCAGATAACATCGAAAAGGTATATGATATATACACCAATGTGAATCAACGCAAGATTTTCAGTGTGAACCCCTTTATTGTTAAGAAAAAAGAAGGTCGGGAATATGTAACCATTAATTATCTCAATACTTTTTGGCAATTTATTCGAAAGAAAAGAACCTTTGGAGAAAGCCATAACCTAAGAAAACATATAAAGCGCAATTTTTCCCCGGAGGAATTTGAGCTGTTGCAAACCTCGGTAAAAGATGTTGTTGTGACCGTGTCCAACCTTTCCAAAAACCGGGTGGAATATAAATCGATACATGATTTTACTTATGATGATTTTTGTGACTGGATATGGATAAGTTGCAATTACATTCCCTTTATGAGTCTTGCCAATAAAGACGGTTATGAATATGCCGATGGTGGATTGGGATGTGTGGTTCCCATTCGAGAAGCTATCAAACGAGGGGCAAAGGAGGTGGATGCTATCATTCTTGAAGCAGAAAATATGGAATACAATAAGGTACTGGGAAAAAACCCCTTCTCCTTAATGATCAATTTGTTTGGTTTTTTGCAGGATCAGGTGGAATATCACGACATTGTGGAAGGTAAGCTAGCCGCCCTGAATAAAAAGGTGAAACTCAACACCTACTTTACCCCGACAAAACTTACCGAAAATTCCCTGGTGTTCAATAAACACTTAATGTCTCAATGGTGGCAACAGGGATTTGACCACGCCCGGGAAAGACATATGCAATATCTCGAACAGCGTAAGAAAAACTTTTTCGGATTCTTTTAAATAAAGGATTTTACTTCCTTTTTTATAAAAGCCAGTGCCGCATCAGTAGGGGCTGGTTTTTCGATGAGGTTCTTCAGGATAGTTTCGCGTAAGGCATCGGCCGTGGTTACATCATCCAAACCATTTGCTTTTCTAATCAGCCCAATGGTGGCGTTCTTTGCGGTTTTGATGTAATCCCAGCAATCACCGCTAAGGTATATCTGCTGGGCCAGGTTATGTTCAAATTCCTGTTCTATGGTCATAACCAGCAATTGCTCATAGCGATCCGGGTCTTCCGAATTTGGTTTTACCCGGAATAAGAGGTTCCCCGGTGAGATCCTTTCTAAAAATAGGGTCATTCGCTCGTAGGCCTGCAAACGCATGGGTAGCGCTGTTTTCTGATTGTCTTTTACCAGGAGGAAACGGCGACGCCCCGCTTCGCTTTTTAGAAAAGATTTAAAGAAATAATAGGCCAGAAGACCAACAATGAGTGCAGGTAAAAGGGCCAGGAGTAACTGTGAAATTTCGATCTGATTCATTCTTTTTTATCGTAAACTGAGGTGTCCTCAGTTTCTGCTTCTTTGGTTTTAACTTCTTTCTCTTTATATTTTCCACCCAGATAAGGGCATTCTAAATGTTCTTTTATACCGCCGAAAGGTACTTTTTCTTTGTGATACGTAAAAGTTGAAGCCAGATTTTCTGCCAGGTTCTTGTCACTCAGGTTGATCTCCACATCATACATGGTAAACTGGCTTGGGTGTTCATAACCGCAGGCATGGGTGATTTCCAGGAGTTCTTTTCTGAATTTGGTAAAGTAATAATTCACCCGTCTGGCTTTATCCTTGACCTTCAGGCCAGACTGGAGCCATTTATTTTGCGTAGCTATACCGGTTGGACAGGTATTGTTATGACAGGACTGGGCCTGAATGCAGCCAATGCTCATCATGGCCTCCCTGGCCACGTTAATACAGTCTGCTCCCAGGGCGAATGCCATAGCGGCTTTGGCGGGAAAACCGAGTTTCCCGCTGGCTACGAAAACGATTCGATTGGTGATCCCTTCATTGAGAAATATTTTATAGACTTCAGAAAAGGCATAGATCCAGGGTAGGGAAACATGATCGGCAAAACTCGGGGGTGCTGCACCGGTGCCACCTTCCCCGCCATCTATGGTGATAAAATCCGGACCTCTTTGGGTGCTGGCCATAATGGAGGCCAGTTCTTCCCATTGATCCAATTTTCCAACCGCTGATTTAATGCCAACCGGCAGGCCGGTAGCTTCTGCAATTTCTTCAATGAAATCTACCAATTCTGTTATTGTGCTGAAGGCGGAATGATCAGGAGGAGAGAGTACATCCTTCCCTATAGGGACATGGCGTATTTCAGAAATTTCCCGGGTGATCTTGGAGGCTGGTAAAACTCCGCCTTTTCCCGGTTTAGCGCCCTGGGATAGTTTGATCTCTATGGCTCTGATCTGGGGGTTCTCCCTGACTAGTTTCACCATTTTTTCCATGGAAAAATTTCCCTTTTCATCTCTTACTCCAAAATACCCGGTACCGAAATGAAAGATGACATCGGCTCCTTTTTGATGATATTGCGATAAGCCACCTTCTCCAGTATTGTGATACGCCGCTGCTTCCATGCATCCCCTGTTCAGGGCTTCAATGGCCCGGGCCGAGAGCGAACCAAAACTCATGGCCGAAACATTGATCACCGAGGCGGGGCGAAAAGGGCGCTTTCTCTTATTGAATGCCCCCATTACCTTGGCACAGGCCATAAAATCGGGATCTTCGCGGTTGGGATGATCTTCTCCCATCTTAAAAGGCAGCATGGCATTATTGATAAAGATATAATGGTTGGAATAGATATCCTGATCGGTTCCGAAGCCTTCATAATTGTTCTGGTTTTTGGCAGAAGCGTAAATCCAGCCTCTTTCAATTCTGTTGAAGGGTAACTCTTCGCGATTACTGGCCACGATGTACTGCCTGAGTTCAGGACCGATTCCTTCAAGAAAATACCTTAAATGCCCCACTATGGGAAAATTATGTTTGATGGTATGCTCCCGGTTCAAGAAAATATCTTTTAAGGCCAAGAGCAAAAGAAAAATAAGGAGCCATCCCCACCAACTTATAGCTGCAAGGAAATCCAAAAACGCACTCATAATTACTGATTTAAATAATCTATAGCTATTTGTGACAAAGTTTTTACACCTAAAAGTAATCCGCTTTCATCGATAAAAAAGTCGGGGGTGTGATGCGGAGCAGCCTCTGTGGCATCCTGGGGTTTTCCTCCAAGGAAAAAATAGAATCCGGGTACCTTTTCCTGGAAGAAAGAAAAATCTTCTCCTCCCGTTGTGGCTTTTACTAGTTCTACCTGATCCTTCCCGGCGACTTTTTCAAGGGTAGGCAACATCTGTTGGGTAAGCTCCGGATCGTTATAGGTGATTGCTGTATTATTCTGAATTTCAATGGAAGCCTCCCCTCCGTAGGCCTTGGCAAGTGCCGGAACCATTTCGCGCATTCTCTTTAGGATAAGTGCTTTCATGTCGGGATCGAGGCTACGCACAGTGCCTATCATCTCTGCAGATTCAGGAATGATATTAAACCGTACTCCGCTGGAGATCTTACCAACGGTAATTACCGCAGCGCCATCGACCAGTTTAGCATTACGACTGATAATGGATTGAAGGCCATCGATGATCTTTGCTGAAATGAGAATTGGATCGGTGCCGCTCCAGGGTGCTGAACCGTGGGTCTGTTTTCCTTTTACCTTTATTACAAAACGCTCCACGGCTGCCATGGTCCCTTCAGGTTTATAGCGAATGGTACCTACCGGAGTTTCCGAATTGATGTGAAGGCCAAAAATGGCATCGACATCCGGGTTTTTCAAAACACCTTCTTTGATCATCAGGCCTGCTCCTCCTTCTTCGCCAGGAGGCGGACCTTCCTCTGCGGGTTGAAATATGAATTTCACCGTACCATGAATCTTGTCTTTATGTTGGGCCAGTACTTCGGCAACCCCCATTAGTATAGCCACGTGGGTGTCATGTCCACAGGCATGCATCACTCCGGTTTTAGCGCCCAGGAATTCCGTGGTGACCTCGGATTTAAATGGAAGATCATTGCGTTCGGTGACCGGGAGGGCGTCCATGTCGGCGCGCAGGGCTACCGTTTTTCCAGGATGTGCTCCTTTTAAGATACCGACCACCCCGGTTTTGGCTATTCCGGTTTGTGTTGTTATCCCCAGCTTATTAAGGTGGGCCGCGACTTTTTCGGCTGTTTTAAACTCCCTGTTGGAAAGTTCCGGGTGCTGGTGAAAATCCCTTCGCCAGGAGATTACCTGTTCCTCAAGGTTTTCTGCAGTAATGTTGATTTCAGGATCGATTTGCTGGGCTGTCATGCCGATGCCGAAAAGGGCAAAGAAGACAAGGCTAAGTTTTTTCATAATAGTTTAATGAGCATTGCGCTTTAAATATATTTAATTTATAGGTTTTTGCCATTGCCCTGTAGGTATTTGTTTAAAAAGAATAGGCCTGTGGGTTTAATTTTTAGGGCATTTTGGTTAAATTCACCCCTTTAAAAAACGGAAGGAAATTTGGAAAATTATTTAGCCGAATTAAATGAGGCTCAGCGAGCTCCGGTCCTGCAGAAGGACGGTGCCATGATCGTAATTGCAGGAGCGGGATCAGGAAAAACCCGGGTACTTACATACAGGATCGCTTACCTGATGAGCCAGGGGGTGGATCCTTTTAATATCTTATCCTTGACCTTTACCAATAAAGCGGCCCGGGAAATGAAAAGCCGGATCGCCAGGATCGTAGGGAATTCCGAAGCTAAGAACCTTTGGATGGGAACTTTCCATTCGATCTTTGCCAAGATCCTGCGCTTTGAAGCCGATAAACTAGGCTATCCTTCTAATTTCACCATTTATGATACCCAGGATTCCCAAAGTGTGATCAGGGCCATTATAAAAGATATGCGTTTGGATAAGGACGTGTATAAATACAAACAGGTATATAACCGGATTTCCTCATATAAGAACAGCCTGATCACGGTGAAAGCCTATTTTCAGAATCCTGAACTCAAAGAGGCCGATGCGATGGCTAAAAAGCCGCGCCTGGGAGATATCTATAAAGAATATGTAGATCGCTGCTTTAAAGCAGGGGCAATGGATTTTGATGATTTACTGCTCAAGACCAATGAACTCTTAAACCGGTTTCCCGAGGTGCTTCAGAAATATCAGAATCGGTTCAGGTATATCCTGGTGGATGAGTACCAGGATACCAATCACTCACAGTATCTGATTGTAAAAGCCCTGTCGGATAAATTTCAGAATATATGTGTGGTTGGTGATGATGCGCAGAGTATTTATGCCTTCCGTGGTGCCAATATCAATAATATTCTGAACTTCCAGAAAGATTATCCCGATGTACAGCTCTACAGGTTGGAACAGAATTACCGCTCCACAAAAAATATTGTAAATGCGGCCAATTCGATCATCGAGAAAAATAAGACCAAACTTGAAAAAGTGGTCTGGACCGAAAATGAAGACGGACCAAAAATTGTGGTCAACCGTTTGCTTACCGATGGTGAGGAAGGACGTTTTGTGGCAGGATCCATCTTTGAAAACAGAATGCAGCATCAGCTTAAAAACAGTGATTTTGCCATTTTATACCGTACCAATGCCCAGAGTAGGGCGATGGAGGATGCCTTGCGAAAAAAAGAGATTCCTTACAGAATTTACGGCGGGCTTTCTTTTTACCAGCGCAAGGAGATCAAGGATGTGCTGGCTTATCTTCGCTTGCTGATCAATCCCAGGGACGAAGAAGCCATAAAACGGGTGATAAATTATCCTGCCCGAGGTATTGGGCAGACGACAATGGATAAATTAACTATTGCTGCCAATCAGTATGGTCGCTCCATCTTTGAGGTGATCGAAAATATTGACCAGCTTAATCTGGGGATCAACAGCGGAACCCGCACAAAGCTGAAGAACTTTGTCAATATGATCAAGAGCTTCACCATCCTTGCTGAAAACGCCGATGCCTTTAGCGTTGCTGATACAGTGACAAAGAAATCCGGCCTGGTGCAGGAATTCAAGAAAGATGGTACCCCGGAGGGGATCGCACGTATAGAAAATATTGAGGAATTACTAAATGGGATCCGGGATTTCGTGGAAGAACAAAAAGAACTTGCCGATGCCCATGGTTCCCTGGCGGAGTTTCTTGAAGATGTCGCCCTGGCCACCGATATGGACAAGGATACCTCCGATGATGACAGGGTAGCTCTTATGACCATCCACCTGGCCAAAGGCCTGGAATTTCCTTATGTATATATCGTTGGACTGGAAGAAGATTTATTTCCCTCGGCAATGAGTATGAATACCAGGACCGAATTGGAAGAAGAACGGCGACTTTTCTATGTCGCCCTGACCAGGGCTGAAAAACAAGCCTATTTAACCTATACCCAGTCGCGTTACCGTTGGGGAAAATTAGTAGATGCCGAACCCAGTAGATTTATAGAGGAAATAGACGATTCCTTTAAAGACTATATGATACCGCAGGATGATTATAAATACAAGCCTCTTATAGACACTGATATTTTTGGGGATGTGGATAAGTCAAAACTTAGGCAGACCAAGCCTAAAAACGGCACCCCGCCACCCGCGCATAAACCTTCTGAATCCCAATTAAGGAAACTTCGCAAACTCAAACCTGCTTCCAAGGAGCCTCCCAAGGCATCCCCCTCGATAAAACTGGAAGCTGGTAATATGGTGGAGCATATGCGCTTCGGAAAAGGAAAAGTATTAAGTATAGAGGGAGCCGGACAAGATAAAAAAGCAGAAATCGATTTTGAAAACGGTGGCATTAAGAAACTTTTATTGCGTTTCGCTAAATTAAAATTGCTTAGCTAAGCCGTTAAACTTCTGTTATTTAAAGCCGCGAAAAGCGGCTTTATTTTTATCTTAAGGCTAAATTATTCCTGTTTTATTTTTCCTGAACTTCATAATTATCCAGGGCCAGGAAGAAAAATTCAATTTAAATTAAGTGCAATTAATCATTTGAAAATATCCGGAATTTTGTAATTTTTAGGATGTTTTAAATATGTAATTATGGCTGAACTAATAAGAATTTACCAAGAGAATCCGAGTCCCAAACTTATCAATAAAGTAGTTGAAGTCCTCAGAGATGGTGGTTTGGTAATTTATCCTACAGATACCGTTTACGGTCTGGGATGTGATATTACCAATACTTCTGCCCTGGAAAAGATCGCGCAGATTAAAGGGGTTAAACTGGAAAAAGCCAATTTTTCCTTTATTTGTGAGGATCTGAGCAATTTGTCAGATTATGTAAAGCAAATTGATACGGCAACCTTTAAAATTCTTAAAAGGACGCTTCCTGGACCTTATACTTATATCTTACCGGGAAACAATAACCTGCCCAATGTATTTAAAAAGAAGGATACAGTTGGTATACGAGTGCCCGATAATAATATTTGCAGAGCCCTGGTTGCTGCTTTGGGCAATCCTATAGTTTCCACCTCCATTAGGGATGATGATGAAGTCCTGGAATATACCACTGATCCCGAGTTGATCAAGGAGAAGTGGGATAACCTGGTCGATATAGTAATAGATGGAGGTTATGGAGATAATATTCCTTCCACAGTGATCGATCTTACATCTGGAGAACCTGAAGTGATAAGAGAAGGAAAGGGTAGTATTGAGATTATGTAGGTAAAAAGTAATATGGATATCCATAAAAAAACCCTCGCAATGGCGAGGGTTTTTTGAAATGATATATTGGGTTCCAAATTATTCGGCTGCCTTCATTCCTTCTTCGATCATTCCGTAGAATTGGTCTAGCTTTGGAAGTACTACGATACGGGTTCTGCGGTTTTTCGCACGACCTTCAGCAGTTTCATTGGTGGCTACAGGAATGTAGTAACTTCTACCTGCTGCAGTCATTCTCGCTGGTTCTACACCAAATTCATCCTGAAGAATACGCACTACAGAAGTTGCACGTTTTACAGAAAGATCCCAGTTGTCTTCGAACATGGAAGTTTTGATTGGCTTGTCATCAGTGTGACCTTCAACCATAAATTCTATTTCCGGACGGTTCTTTACAACGGTGGCTACCTTTCCAAGAACTTCCTTAGCACGAGCAGTTACATTGTAACGTCCGCTATCGAATAACAATTTATCAGAAATAGATACGTAAACCACACCTTTTTCAACATTGATCTCGATGTCTTCGTCGCTCATGTTTCCAAGAGCTCCTTTTAAGCTTGTCACAAGCGCAAGGGTAACGGAGTCTTTTTTGTTGATTGCATCACGCATTCTACTGATGGCTAAATCTTTTTCTTTTATGCTTTCTAAAGAACGCTCGAGGTTTTCAGCTTCTTTTTTAGAAAGGGTTGCTAGGTCCCCTACGTTATTTAGCAGGGCAGCATTGGTGTTGTTTAGCGTTTTAATTTGCCTGTTTAGGCCTTCTTTCTCGTCTAAACAAGAATTTAATTTAACTGTGGCCGTGTTTAACTGGTCCTGGGTTTCTTGTTGCTTGGCTTCCAATTCTGCATATTTCTTCTGTGAAACGCAGGAAGAAAGTAAAACAGCAACAGTAGCCGATAAAAGCATGATTCGTTTCATAACTTGTAATTATTATTAATGTTAGATGTCCCAAAAGTATCAAAAAAATATAAAGGGGAAAAGAAGCTTTAACATTAGTTTTTAAATGTTTTGCTATAAATCAGAGTATTTCCGCTTACCGTTGATAAAATAAGCGATAACAATGGATTTCTGAGTGTAATAATCTTTCTTTTTGGGTAGAATTCTACGCTTTTCCAAAAAGTGGGAGATATGGCTGTAAAAACTAAGATGTGCCTGGAAAATCGCGAAAAAGTGTGCAAATTTTCCTGCCGCAATGAACTTTATGGCCGCCAAAAAGTCCAGGCTCATCCTTAAAAGAATCAAGAAAAAAGCCGAGTGTCCCGGGGCGTTCTTTAAAAGTGAAAATAAACTGTTTCTGAAATTGAAAAAGGTCTTGCGCGGATTCATGGAATCCAGGGTAGCCCCGCCAAGGTGATAAACCCGGGAGGCTCCTGTATATTTAATTTTGTATCCCAGGTTATGCAGTCGCCAGCAAAGATCGATTTCTTCCTGGTGAGCGAAATAAGTCTCATCCAGGGCACCGGCCTGGTAAAATGCCGAACTCCTAATGGCCAGGCAGGCACCACTTGCCCAAAAAATGTAGCTATCCTCGTTATATTGTCCGTGATCCTCTTCCAGGGTGTCAAATATCCGCCCCCTGCAGTAAGGATAACCCAGCATATCGATAAAACCTCCGGCGGCCCCGGCATATTCAAAGTGATCTTTGTTTTTGTAATCGAGTAATTTAGGTTGTACTGCCGCAGTATCCGGTTCCCTTTGAAATATTTCGATAATAGGGTCAAGCCAGTTTTCTGTAACTTCAACATCGGAGTTCAACAGGATAAATACATCTTCCTTAAGAGCCTTCAGGGCCTGGTTGTATCCTTTGGCATACCCATAATTCTTATGATTCTCAAGGAGCTTAACTCCCGGGAATTCCTCTCTTACCACTACAACCGAGTCATCGGTAGAAGCATTATCAGCGACATATATTTGAGCCTTTTGGGAATGGAGCAGGACAGAGGGCAGAAATTCTCTAAGAAGATCTCGGCCATTCCAATTTAGGATCACCACCGCTATACTTAGCGATTCGTTCGTTCCGACTTCATTGGTCATGCTCATTTATTTTTGTTTTTCCATTGGGGAAGTTCTTTTAAAAAAATATAGGTTTCCTGCTCATAATCCATCTGGCAGTAATAGTGTTCAAGGCCATTACTGAGCATTAAATATTCGGCCTGAAGACTCAAATTATACCTGGCGATCTGATCGAAAGTATCCTGGGTTATTTTTACCCCGGGAGCTTTGCATTCTACAATAAGAAAGATGCTGCCATCGGAATTGTAAACGATCAGGTCATATCTTTTTACCAGTTTTCCCAGTTTCAATTGCTTTTCAGCATTGATAAGGCTTTTTGGATAGTTTTTGTTTTCAATTAAAAAGCGAATACAATGTTGTCTTACCCATTCCTCAGGAGTAAGCACCACAAATTTTTTACGAAGCTCATCAAAAACGGCTATTTTATTTTGATTATTTTTGAACCGAAACCGGTACTGGGGGAAATTAAGGTCAAGCATAAGTCCAAAAATAGCAAAGTCAGAAGATATTTCTGTAGCAGGCCACTAATTAAATTCCAAACTTACCAGCCGAACCAAATCTTTACATGGAAGAAGCAAAACAAATTGTGAATAACATCCGCCAGGGAAAGATCGCTCCAGTCTATTTCCTGATGGGGGAAGAACCTTATTATATAGATAAGATCGCTGATTTTATCGCAGAAAATATCCTTTCCGAGGAAGAAAGGGGTTTCAACCAGATGGTGATGTATGGGCGGGATACTACTATTGATGAAATTTCCAGTAATGCCCGACGCTATCCAATGATGGCCGAGCGCCAGGTGCTCATTGTAAAGGAAGCCCAGGATCTTTCCAGGAGCATGGAGAGTTTAAGTGCCTACTGCGATAATCCTCAGCCCACCACAGTCCTTGTGATGTGTTATAAATACAAGAAGATAGATAAGCGGAAGAAACTGTATAAATCGATTAATAAGTCTGGAATTATCTTTGAAAGCAAACGCCTTTATGATAACCAGGTTGGTCCATGGATCCAGACCACACTTAAATCCAGAGGCTATACCATTTCTCCCAAAGCAGCCCAGATGTTGGTGGAGTTCCTGGGGACAGACCTGGGTAAGATCGATAATGAACTCGAGAAGCTTCAGCTGATTACCCCAAAGGAGGTTCAGATAACTCCGGAGCTCATTGAAGAGAATATAGGTATTAGTAAGGATTTTAACAATTTTGAACTTCGCAAGGCAATAGGATCTCGGGATGTGGTAAAGGCACATCGCATTATTAATTATTTCGCACAAAATCCCAAAGACAACCCACTAGTAGTAACTATTTCCTTGTTGTTTTCTTATTTCTCCCAGGTCTTACAATATCACGGGTTGTCGGATAAATCAAAGGCAAATGTAGCCAAGCAACTAAAGGTTAATCCTTATTTTGTAAGCGATTATGTCGAAGCGGCAAAGAATTATCCGATGAAAAAAGTGAGCCGGGCTATAGATCTTTTGCATCAAACCGATGCAAAGGGTAAGGGAGTTGGAGCGGCCAATGTTTCCCAGGGCGACCTGTTAAAAGAATTACTGGTTAAAATAATGAATAAATGAAAAAATTATACTCCTGGATAAATGCTGCCCGGTTAAGAACGCTTCCGCTATCGGTTTCAGGGATTATAGTAGGGACAACCATTGCCGTGCAACACGGCTATTTTAATATTGCTATTTTCAGCCTGGCCCTTGGGACCACCCTGGGTCTTCAGGTACTTTCCAATTTTGCCAATGATTATGGAGATGGAGTAAAAGGAACCGATAATGAAGACCGGGTAGGGCCTCAGCGCGCCCTGCAAAGTGGAATGATTACCAGAGGGGAAATGAAACAGGCCATCATCATTACTGCGATTGGGACCCTATTACTGGCCATTCTGCTGATTTATGCTGCTTTTGGGAAAGAAAACCTTCTTTTTGCGCTGATGTTTTTTCTCCTGGGCATTGCGGCCATCGCCGCAGCCATAAAATACACCGTAGGAGATTCGGCCTATGGATATCGGGGTTTAGGGGATGTTTTCGTTTTTGTCTTTTTCGGATTAGTGGCGGTATATGGCTCCTATTTCCTATATGCTCATGAATTTAGATGGGAAGTTTTACTTCCTGCCTTTACCATTGGCCTTCTTAGTATGGGAGTATTAAACCTCAATAATATGCGGGACCGCAGTTCCGATGAAAAGGCCGGTAAAAATACCCTGGCGGTAATCCTTGGGGATAAGAAAGCCAAGAACTATCATTATATCCTGATCCTTTTTGCCATTTTTTGCCTGGTTCTTTATACCGTGCTCTGTTATGATGGTGCAAGTGATTTTCTTTATCTACCAGCCCTGGTGCCATTACTGCTTCATCTGAAAAGAGTGGTGGAAAATGAAAACCCCATCTTGTTGGATCCGGAATTGAAAATCCTGGCCCTTTCTACTTTTGCCCTGGCAATCCTCTTTGGAATTGGACAGATCATCTGAGTTTTTAACAAAATTATATAGCGCAGGGGATATTAAGAAAATGCCTAATGCTTAATTTTACATTTAAAGCTATATTTAGACTTAGCCTTATTATTTAATCAAAAAAATATCAGGATGAAAATAAGTTTTTACGGACAAAGCTGCCTTGGGTTGGAGATAGGTCAAACCCATATTTTGGTTGATCCTTTTATCTCAGGAAATCCACTGGCAAAAGACAAAATCGATATCGAGGCCCTTAAGGCTGATTATATTTTGCTTACTCACGCCCACCAGGATCACAGCCTGGATGCCGAAGCCATTGCTAAAAGAACCGGCGCTGTCATCGTAAGCAACTTTGAAATCGCCAGTCATTACGAAGACAAAGGCATCGAGGTACATCCTATGAATCACGGAGGAAGCTGGGATTTTGATTTTGGAATGCTCAAGTATGTAAATGCTATTCACTCCAGTTCATTCCCTGATGGCTCTTATGGTGGTCAACCAGGAGGTTTTGTTATTGAAGGAGAACATAAAAATATTTATATTGCCGGAGATACGGCTTTGACCATGGATATGAAACTTATCCCGATGCAAACCAGCCTGGATCTCGCTATTTTGCCTATTGGCGATAATTTCACAATGGGTATAGACGATGCCATTATAGCCAGTGATTTTGTGGAATGTGATAAGGTGTTAGGCTGTCATTTCGATACCTTTGGCTATATTGAAATTGATCATGAGGAAGCCAAGCGAAAATTTTACGAAAAAGGCAAGGACCTTATGTTACTCGATATTGGAGAAAGCATAGAATTATAACTATAAAGCCCCTGTAGATGCAGGCAAATTACAAAAAGTATATTTTAAATTTCAAACGCCCCAGCGGAACTTCCCGGGGCGTTCTTACTACCAAAGAAACCTGGTTTCTCCAAATCACCGATGGAAAACGCTCAGGAATTGGAGAATGTGGTATTCTTCGTGGTTTGAGCATAGACGATCGTCCGGATTATCAACAACGATTAGAATGGGTCTGTAAGCACATTGATGCAGGGCCCGACTTTCTTTGGGAGGAATTAAAGGAATTTCCAAGCCTTCAGTTTGGGGTGGAAATGGCCTTCAGGTCTTTAAAATCAGATCATCCATTTTTGCTTTTTCCTTCAGAATTCACCCGTGGAGAGGCGTCCATCCCTATCAACGGACTGATTTGGATGGGGGATAAAACGGATATGAAACGACAGATCGCTCAAAAGATAGAGGCAGGTTTTGACTGTATCAAAATGAAGATAGGCGCTATTGATTTTGAAACGGAACTAGGACTTCTCAAGTATATTAGACGAGAATTTTCCCCGGAAGAGATCGAATTGCGGGTAGACGCTAACGGGGCTTTTTCCAGGGAGGACGCCCTGGAAAAATTAAAACGGCTTAGCGCCTTTGAGCTCCATAGTATCGAGCAGCCGATCAGGAAAGGACAATGGGTGGCTATGGCTGAATTATGCGAAAAAACTCCTCTTCCTATAGCCTTGGATGAAGAGCTTATTGGCATTTTCGATAAAAAGGAAAAGGAGGAGATGCTTGGTAAAATTCAACCGCAGTACCTTATATTTAAACCCAGTTTAATCGGTGGTTATAAAGGAACCCAGGAATGGATCGATCAGGCTGAAAAACATCAGATTGGCTGGTGGATAACCAGTGCCCTGGAGAGCAATATTGGTCTTAACGCCATTGCGCAATGGACCTATATAAAAAATACGCTAATGCCGCAAGGCCTTGGTACCGGAAGTCTTTACACCAATAACTTTACAAGTCCGCTGGAGGTCAAACGCGGTGAAATTCACTATAATCCAGAGGAGAAATGGGATTTTAACTTTTAACATATGTATATAGCTCAAGCTTTTAAATTCCGCCATGAATTCTGGCGGTATATTCTGGGAACCCTTATCGTAATCGCCGGAGTGATCATTGGTCAAATTCCTCTTGCTGTGGCAATTTTCCTGGCCGGAGGTATGGAAGTAATGGGGATGGGAGAATCTGAGATCATGCAGGTGCTCGACCCCAACCTTAATCTTTTTCTAATGCTGTTAACCTTTGCCGTGGGTCTTGTTGCCGTTTTTGTTGTAGTGAAATTTCTTCACGGGCAAAGCCTGAATTCCCTGACCACCAGTAGAAAGAAAATAGACTGGAGCCGGGTTTTCTTCGCCTTTGGACTTGTGGCCCTGCTGACTGTGCTTTTGAGTCTTGCTGATTATTATGCCAACCCGGAAGATTTTGTGGTGAATTTTAAACCTGTCCCTTTTCTGATTCTCACTTTGATAGCGATCGTTATGATTCCACTACAGACCAGTTTTGAGGAATATTTTTTCCGGGGTTACCTGATGCAGGGCATTGGAATCCTGGCTGGCAACAGGTGGCTTCCCCTTATCATTACCTCTGTGGTTTTTGGCGGGCTTCATTTCTTTAATCCTGAGGTAACCCAACTGGGTAATATTATTATGACCTACTATATAGGAACGGGTTTTATGCTGGGCATCATGACCTTAATGGATGAGGGGTTGGAACTGGCTCTGGGTTTTCACGCGGCTAATAACCTGGTTGCTGTACTTCTGGTTACTGCGGAATGGACCGCATTCCAGAGTCATTCAATTTTAAAAGATATCTCTGAACCTACAGCAGGCTGGGACGTTTTGGTACCTGTATTTATAATTTATCCAGCACTTCTATATATCATGGCCAGAAAATATGGCTGGAAGGGGTGGAGACACAAACTTTTTGGAAAGGTGGAGGAGCCTGAAACCTTAAATCTTTCAAAAGAAGCTTAAAATTTTCATAAGTATTTGGTAACTTTAGGTAATTAGTAAATTTCCTACCTTGGTTAAACAGATGGCAGATAAATACAAAGTACCGGAAACGCATCTGGGTTTTAAGCTTAACAAGCGCTACTTTTCCAATGCTGAACTTTATCAGGTTGCCTATAGTTTTATAAAAGAAGGAGAGCCCTTTGAAGAAAGAATTGGTAGTTTTCTTCTGGACTGGATCAAACCTGGAAGTACGATAGAGGTCCAGACTTCCGGCTCTACCGGAACCCCTAAAAAGATCAAGATTAAAAAGGAACACATGATCAATTCAGCGCATGCTACTTCCAGGTTTTTTAATCTACCGGAGCATACTACTGCGCTTATGTGTCTGCCCGCTGATTTTATAGCGGGAAAAATGATGTTGGTGCGGGCAATGGTCCTGGGATGGCATCTTGACCTTGTACCCCCATCCTCTAATCCCCTGGATCAGGTCTTTAAGCGTTATGATTTTTGTGCCATGACCCCCTTTCAACTGGATAATTCCATTGGCAGGCTGCATCTTATCAAAAAACTTATCGTAGGAGGTGGCGCGGTGTCAACCCGTCTTCAGAAAATGGTCAGGGATTTGGAAACCAAGGTGTATGAAACCTATGGGATGACCGAAACCGTTACCCATATCGCTGCGAAACGCTTAAATCCCAGGAACAAAAAAAAGCACCCCAGACCCTTTAAGGTGCTGCCTAATATCAATATATCCCAGGATGAGCGGGGATGCCTGGTCATTAAAGCCCCTAAACTGGCTGATAAACCTATTGTTACCAATGATATAGTCGAAATTCTTACCTATAAAAAATTCATCTGGAAGGGACGAATAGATAATATGGTTAATTCAGGGGGGATTAAGTTGTTCCCAGAAGAAATAGAACGAAAACTCGAAAAGATCATCGATCAGCGTTTATTTGTAACATCCATGCCTGATGATGCCCTGGGAGAAAAACTTGTCCTTTTTGTGGAAAGTGATTTTTCAGAGGAAATGCTATCCGATTTGCAAAAGCGCATTAAGGCCCTGAAAAGCCTTGATAAATACGAAGCCCCTAAAAAGATCTATCTTATTGAAAAATTTGAAGAAACCCCCAACGGGAAGATTCACAGGGAGAATACGGTTAAAAGCAAAGTGAATTAATTCCAAATATGCAGAAACTCTTTTTATGGTTCAGTCTGCTGAGTGGTTTGCTCTGCTCAGGTCAAATTCTCTCTGAGCGTGAACAGGCAGCGCTAAAAGATGAGATTTTAAAGGATAAATTTGAAAATCTGTTACCTGGGCTGATGGACAGGGCAGCCATTGATATGTGGGTAGTGATGGCCAGGGAATATAATGAAGACCCTGTCTTGCGCACCATGCTACCTGCCACCTGGCTCAATGCCCGCAGACGCACCATTCTGGTATTTTACAGGGATAAAGAAGCCGATAGCATAGAGCGACTTGCCGTTGCCCGTTACCAGGTGGGGGAAAACATTAAGGGAGCCTGGGATCCTGAGCAACAGCCCAACCAGTGGCAAGCCCTGATGGAAATCATAAAAACAAGAGATCCTCAAAAAATAGCCTTAAACTTTTCCAGTGATTATGGCCTGGCTGATGGCCTGGTCAGCACTGATTTTAAAGAATTCCAGAAATACCTTCCAGCATCTTATAAGGTTCGCCTGGTTTCGGCAGAGACTTTAGCTGTAGGTTGGCTCGAGACCAGGAGTGAAATGGAGATGAGGCTTTACCCAGAGCTGGTAAAGGTCACTAAAGCGATTATTGAGGAAGCCTTCAGTGAAAAGGTGATCACCCCTGGCCAGACCACCACTGATGATCTGGTCTGGTGGATGCGTCAAAAAGTTACTGACCTTGGCCTTGAAACCTGGTTTCATCCAAGTGTTTCCATCCAGCGCAATGAGCAGGCCCTGGAGGATCATATTTCCGCTTTCTCTTCCAATAAAGAGGGAAAAACTATTTTCCAGGGAGATTTACTGCACTGTGATTTCGGGATCACTTATTTAGGTCTCAATACCGATTGCCAGCAAATGGCTTATATCCTAAAACCCGGAGAAACCCAAGCCCCTGTATTTTTGCAGAAGGCCCTGGAGAAGGGGAACAGGCTTCAGGATATCTTAACCGGAAATTTCGAATCGGGGAAAACGGGAAATCAAATTCTTTCAGCGAGTTTAAACCAGGCCGAAAAGGAAAATCTAAAAGCGATGATCTACACGCATCCTTTGGGTTTATATGGGCATTCTGCGGGCACTACTATCGGGATGTGGGATGCACAGGATGGGGTACCAGGAATAGGGGAGTATCCTTTAAAGGAGAATACGGTCTATGCAATTGAACTCAATACCCGCGTTTATATTAGGGAGTGGGAGCAGGAGGTACGAATTATGCTGGAGGAAGCTGGGTTTTGGGGCCCAGATGGCTTTAGTTATATTCAGGGAAGACAGAAGAAGTTATTGTTAATCCCGCCGGAATAAAATTATTCTTGCTTTGGAAGCTGCTGCCTTTGCTGATGAAATCAAGATCAAATATTTTGGATTCATCTCCCTGCCCTTTACCGGAAAATAAGGTAATTCGTGACTTTGCTCCCTGACATTTTCACTTCATATTTTAAATAATTTTCTTTTTGAATTTTAAATATTTAAAGAGTTCGCCTCCAAAAAGCACCAGGGATGATAGGAGGAAAATAATCAGAAAATGAAGATAGGGAAGATCTTCAAAGCCAAAGAGTTCACGGAGAAAAGGTACTTTTATTACGGCTATCTGCCCTGCTAATGAGGCCACAAATGCAATGTTAATCCATTTGTTGGTGAACATACCTATCTCGAAAATTGATTGCCGGAGCGAACGCATATTAAATACGTTGTAAAGCTGGGTCATTGCCACGGTTAAAAAGGTGCCTGTTCTGGCCATAGTTTCACCCTGGGGCATGTAATAATCTAAAACCAGTATGGATAAGGTAACCATAATAGCAGCCATCATTAACAGGTAAGGCGCTATATCCCAGTGCAGGATATTGGCGTTTTTGTCAATCGGGGGCTGATGCATGATTTCCCCATGGCCAGGTTCTGTAGCCAGGGCAACGTCCATAACCCCATCTGTCACCAGGTTCACAAACAAGATCATAGCTGCAGTCAATGGAATCGGAAAACCAAGGGAAAGGCCTACAATAAGCACTGAGGTGGAAGCAAAATTAGTGGTAAGTAGAAAATAACTCGTTTTTTTTACATTTTCAAACACGATCCTGCCTTCCCTGATCGCATTGACTATACTACTAAAGTTATCGTCTTGCAGCACAATTTGAGAAGCATCCTTTGCCACATCGGTACCTCGCTGTCCCATTGCAATGCCTACATCAGCCCGTTTTAATGCTGGTGCATCATTGACCCCGTCGCCGGTCATAGCCACCAGGGTATCTTTGGCTTGAAGTCTTTTGGCAATGCGAAGCTTGGTCTGAGGATCAACCCTTGCATATACATTTACATGTGCTAAATAATCATCAAATTTCTCATCGTCCACATCCAATTCTTTGGCGGTGAGTGAGACCGGGTACGGGCCATCTTCCTCTAAATCTTTAGCCTCCACAATACCCACCTCCTGGGCAATGGCCGCTGCTGTTTTTTTATGATCTCCAGTAACCATGATCACGCGTACCCCGGCGGCCTTACATTCTTGAATCGATTCTTTTACCCCCTTTCTTGGAGGATCTATGATGCCGGTAATACCAACCCAAATCAATTCTCTTATATCCTCGGGGTCCACTTTTTCCTTGTCGGGTGCTTTTTTATACCCCTGGGCTAGAACACGCATAGCCTCCCCGGTCCATTGATCTATTTTATCACGAATCTCTTCTGCTTTTTTATCGGTCATCTCTTCAGGACCATCAGGGCTAAGCCATTGAGTACTTAGTTCAAGTATTCTTTCCGGGGCTCCAAGGACAAATAACTCCGCGCCTTCTTCAGTTTCTATAAGGCTGGCGCGAAATTTTTGTTCTGAATTAAAGGGCAGGTCATCGAGAAGTTTATAATTCTTATAAGGTTCTTCCTGTTCAACTTGTGCCTTTCGACTCATCACAAGCATGGCCACCTCCGTGGGATCCCCCGTAATTTTTGGTCCTTTATTGCTGTTTTCGCCTTTGTTCTTTCCTGCGACTGTTTCTTTGTTTTTCGGCTCTTGTTGGTTTTTTTCCTTTTCCTCTGTAATGGAGGCATTATTAGAGAAAGCGGCAATAGCGAACAACTTTCTTTCAACGGGATTTTTTTTAAGGTCGATGTTTTCCTCTTCTTTTTTAAAATCACCATGTAACTGGTAACCGCTTCCCGAAACCGATAACTCTTGTCCACTACCAGTAAATATTTTCTTGACCGTTAAAATACTTTGGGTAATGGTCCCTGTTTTATCAGATAGAATCGTCGATACAGATCCCATCATTTCGGTGGCGGTAAACTCCCTGATAATCGCGTTCTTTTTAGCCATACGATTGGCTCCAATGGCAAGAACTATAGAGATCACTACAGGTAAACCTTCGGGAATCGATGATACTAATGTGGCAATGGTCACGAGCAGGATTTCCTGAAAATCGAAGGCGCGATACCAGTAGCCAATAGCAAATACGATCATTGCAGTGAATATGGCAATAATAGCCATCTGCTTACCTAACTTACCGGTTTTCTTTTTGAAATTGGAATCCCGCATTTTCATGCTTCCCATCGATGAGGCAATCTTCCCAATTTCAGTTTTTTTACCAATGGCCGTAACTACTGCCTTTCCTTCTCCCCGGGCAATATTGGTTCCTTTCCACACCATGTTTGAACGATCACCTACGGCAGTATCTTCCTCAACAGGATCTGGTTCCTTTTTTACAGGCATGGATTCCCCGGTGAGCGAAGCCTCGGTCGCCCTTAAATCTTTTTTCTCTATCAATCGCCCATCTGCCGGAACTGTCGCCCCTTCTTTCAATATGATGATATCTCCTGGTACAACCTCCTCCGAAGGAATTTCTTCCTGCTTCCCATCACGTAGCACATAAGCTTTTTTCTTAACCAGACTTTTTATGGCCTCAATGGCCTTTTCGGCTTTATACTCCTGGACAAAGCCCATTATTGCGTTGAATAATATTACAGCCAAAATTATATAAACATCAGCCATTTGGTCAGCCCACCAGGCAATTCCTGCTGCCAGGAACAATATGAGGATTAGAAAATCCTTGAATTGTTTTAGAAAAAGCAATAGAGGATTCATTCCTCCTTTTTCCGGAAGTTTGTTTTTTCCGAATTGCTCCTGTCTTTTGTGAGCCTCTTTAGAAGAAAGGCCTTCTTTTTTGCCTGAAACTTTTTCCAAGGTTTCTTCAATACTTATGCTATGATAGGGGTATTTTTGATCAATCTCCATAGGTATTGTCTTTTGTATTCTGTAATCAGGTTTTTCTTTGCTTGTCCTTAAGGAGGTTCCGCTTCATCATTTAATTGCTATTCTATTCTTTGCTTTAAAATTACAGGGGTTTCACTAGCCAAGCTTATCCTTTCCCGGTTTGGGTACGCTCTTTTTCACTAAGCCAGTCGAATATGCGTTCGACGTCTTTTTTGCGACATAATTCTGTTCCGGGAGTTATGGTTGCGGCGGTACCTGCAGCTACTCCCCATTTAACAGCATCCCTTAACTGATCTCCCCGGGAAAGGGATAAAATCAAGCCTCCCACCATGGAATCCCCGGCACCCACAGTACTGTCCTGCTTTACCGTGGGAGGTACCACATAGTCCGTAGTATCTTCTGTTACGATCATGGCGCCCCGTGCGCCCAGGGAAACTATGAGCATGTCTGCTTTGCCTTGGCTTATAATTTCTTTCGCGATCTCTTCCTGTTCCAGGCCTGAAATCTCCTCTTTTCCCGCCAGGGTACTAAGCTCGCCTAAGTTAGGCTTCATAATGCAAACTCCCTTTTCCGCGGCTTTTATTAATGCCTTTCCCGAGGTGTCCACCAGGCATTTTATATTTTTACTTTTGGCAATCTCCGCTAGAGTCCCGTAGAAATCATCTGGTGCATCCGGAGGTAAACTGCCACTGGCCACAAGGTATTCCACCTGACCGGGAAGATTCTTTATGATGTCCAAACATTGCTGCAGGGCTCCCTGGCCAAGCATTGCTCCGGGCATTCCAAACCGGTATTGATCTCCGGTTGAAGTTTCCAGTACCATTAAATTCTCCCGGGTATTATTTTGGATAGCAATACGCTGCTGAGCAACTTCTTCCTTTTTAAGCAATTCTTCTATTTTTCCGCCCGCGGGCCCTCCTGCGGCATAAATTGCAAGGGATTTACCGCCAAGGATATTAATGGCCCTGGACACGTTTATGCCACCACCGCCTGGGTGGTAATGGGGTTCTTCACATCGGAGTTTCTTCTGTGGCTGCAGCCTTTCTATAGAAGTGCTTTTATCAAGTGCCGGATTTAGTGTTAAGGTGACGATTTTCATAAGCCTGTATTTAGTGGTTAAAAAATAGCTATTCTTCTATTTTTATTGCATCGTGTTTTTAACGGGGCGTTGAGTTTTTTGCGTTGTTGCTAAATATTTTAATGAGTTGGATGATGATTAAAGGCAGTAAACTTGTGATAAGGATAAGGCCCCAAATTCTTAATTCAAGTTGATGAAATGAAAGAATTTGGGAAACCCCGGGAATGAAATAGGCGGCAAAGAGTACCGTAAAACAAAAAGCCAGTGCCATCCATATATATTTATTGCGGGTCACCTGGTTATTAAAGGTTTTTTCCTGGCTATCCCTCATATTAAACACATGGAGTAATTGGGCAATGGCAAGGCTGAAAAAGGCCACATTATTGGTTATCTCTTTAGGTTGCTCCCATACAAAATGCGCAAATAAATAAGCTCCTGAAATACAAATAGTGAGTATCCCCCCGTATAAGGCTATTTGTAACCAGTTCTTTTTGGTGAGAATGGGTTCCTGAGGGTCTTTTGGAGGTTTTTTCATAATACCCGGATTGCCTTTTCCAATTCCCAAAGCCAGTGCAGGAAAGACATCCGACAATAAATTAAGGAAAAGTAGCTGTAAGGGAAGCAGAGGCAGGGTAAAAAGGCTAAAACTAATCAGTGCGATGATCAGAATTTCCCCCAGATGATAGGAGAGTTGATAAATGATGAATTTCCTTATGTTTCCAAAAATGATTCGCCCCTGTTCAATGGCCGTGACAATAGCATTAAAAGAATCATCTTTTAGCACCATATCAGAGACTTCCTGGGCCACCTGAGTCCCGCGTTTGCCCATGGCAATACCAATATTAGCTCTTTTCAGGGCGGGCGCATCATTGATGCCATCCCCGGTCATGCCTACGATTTCTCCGTGATCCTGGAAATGTTTGATCACGGATAATTTCTGAGCTGGGTCTACCCTGGAGAATATTTTGGTATTGAGCAGCCTGGAGTCATCTTCTTTTTCAAGTTCTTCCTGAAGTTGGTCTCCCGAAAGCACCCCGTTTTCCTTATTTTCTTCCTGCTCCAATAAATTGACCTGCTTACCTACATTTTTAGCCGTACCGGGGTGATCCCCGGTTATCATGATAACTTTAATGCCGGCCTCTTTGCAGGTTTCAATGGCATCGGAAACCTCATTCCTGGGAGGGTCAAGAAAGCCGATTAATCCGGCAAAATTCATTTCCTGGATAAAGTCTTCCGCTGCTTTTCCTTCAGGGAGCCGGTCTGTTTTTTTATAGGAAAAGGCCAGGACCCGCAATCCTTCCTGGGATAGTTCATCGTTTTTTTGACGCCAGTAATCCTTGTCCTGATCCGATAATTCCCTGAGATCATCTCCGACCAAAATCTTGTTTGAGCGGTCCAAAATAGCATTGGCAGCACCTTTTCCCGCCACATAGAATGCCTCATCATCCTTATAAACAGCGCCCATAACCATAGATTCAGAGTCGAAAGGATCGTGTAATTTCCTTTCTAATTCGCGATTTTTCTGATAAAGCTCTTTATTTAAATTTTTGGTAAAGTGTAATAAAGCGATCTCCAGGGGATCTCCATCTCCCATTCCACTTTCATCCACCCCGTCTTCAGCTTCTTTTTCCTCATGCTCCTCGTTTTCTAAAGTTGCATCATTGGCCAGTACCGCTATTTTGAATACCTGGAGGAAATTCTGGTTTTCCTCTGGTTTTTGTGCTTCTGAAATATTGGGTTTAGCGCCATCCCACTCCGCCTTCATCCTGATATCGTCCGGAAAAAACAAGGTGTTTACCGTAAGCTTATTCCTGGTCAGCGTTCCGGTTTTATCCGTGAAGATGACCGTGGTTTCTCCAAGAGTCTCTACGGCTTCCAGTTTTTTAACAATGACATTCTTTTTTGCCAGGCGCAGCATGCCTCTTGCAAGGGCTATACTGGCTACTATAGGCAATCCTTCAGGGATGGCAGCGATGGTCCAGGCAATAGCGGTCTGGATAAGTAAGTATATTTCTTTCCCGGCTATCCAGCCAAAGACAAGAAAAGCAACGGCAAGGCCTATTGTTACGAAAATCAGGTTTTTCGTAAGCTTATTTAATTTTTGATTGAGCGGTATCTCATCTTTTTTCTCTTCTCCAACCAGGGCAGAAATGCTTCCCAATTCGGTTTGCATACCAGTGGCAAAGACCACGGCTTTTGCCGTTCCGCCACTTACCGCTGTTCCTTTGTAAAGGATATTGGTTCGATCGGCTACAGGTTTTTCCTCTTTTAAAGCGTCCACGGATTTACTTATAGGAACCGATTCTCCTGTTAAAGGAGATTCATCAACTTGTAATTCCGTGGCCTCTATTATTCTCGCGTCTGCTGGAATTAAGTCACCGGATTCCACCATTAAGATATCCCCGGGGACAAGATGCTCCGCATCTATCTTTTCTTTTTTACCTTGGCGGATGACCCTGGCCCGTATTTTATCCATATCCTTTAAGGATTCCATTGATTTTTGGGCTTTATACTCCATCCAGAATCCTATAATCGTATTTATCACCAGGACAACAACAATAGCAATACCTTCCGCAATATCATCAAAGGAGAAGGCTAAAACGGCGGCAGCCGTTAAAAGGTAAATGATTGGATTATTGATTTGAGAAAAGAGTATTTGCCACCAGCTTTTCTGAGATTGCTCCTTGAGAATATTTTTCCCGTATTTTTTTAAACCTTCTTTTACCTCTTCTTTTGAAAGACCTTTTTCCTTATCTACATCGAATGCCTTAAGGATCTCTTCTGAAGACTTAAGAGAAGCATTTTCCATGATTTCTTTCGATCCATTTTCCATATCCTGATAGTTGCATTGATAGTTTATGATTGCGGGATCAGTGAAAATTCCCTTACTTCTCCAATTTTAAATTGATATACCTGGTCGAGTACCCCGATATTTACTTCATTGCTCCAGCCTTCTTCAAAGGATATCTTTAATTTTTTATGATTAACAGAGACATAGATCCAGTGCTTTTTATAATTGATGCGCATGGAAATCTTTTTGATACTTTCGGGGATTCTAGGGTTTATCCATAAGGCGTCATCACATACGGCAAGTCCCGCAAAATTTCGTTGTATAAGGTCCAGAGATCCAGCCATGGCTCCCAGGTGAATCCCCTCCGGAGTTGTTCCTCCCTGGATGTCCTCGAAATCACTGATGATCAGGGTTTCAAAATTTTTCCAGGCTTTTGCCTTATCATACTTTGACTGGATCCATGAAAACACCAACCGGCTAAGGGTAGATCCATGAGAGGTGCGCTCACTGTAAAATTCAATGTTCTTATGAATCATCTCCGGGGTAAACTCATAGCCCAGGTTTTCAAGAATATTTTTTAATTCATCCTGGGTGAACAGGTAAAAAAGCATCAGGACATCAGCCTGTTTACTGGCCTTATAATTATTGGGACTATCTTCTTCCTTTTCCAGGATCCTGTCAAGACGCTGGATATTCCCGTATTTATCCTGGTATTCCTTCCAGGGGAACTCCTGCAACTTCTCATATCCCTCGAATTGATTGATTATCTGTTCTTCGATAAAAGGCACATACATTCTTTTACTGATGTCCTGCCATAAAGATAATTCGGCATCATCGATGTCCAGGACTCGGAGCAGTTCTCGTTTTCTGCTTTTTTCAATGAGTTCAAGGATGTGCAGAGCTTTTTGAAGTACCCAGGCTGCCATGATGTTTGTGTAGGCATTGTTTTTAAGACCTTGTTCTTTTGAATCGGGATAGGAGGTGTGATACTCATCGGGTCCAACAACCCCATGGATCTCGTATCGTTCCCGCTCCTTATTATAGGTGACTTTACTTGACCAGAATAAAGCGATACTAAGGAAGAGTTCAGCTCCGAAATAGGAAAGAAAGAGCTTGTCATCGGTAGCTACAAAATAATTCCAGATATTAAAGGCAATTGCCGAATTCACATGGCGTTGCAGATGCGTCTGGTCCGGGATCCAGTTTCCCGATTCCGGATTCAAATGTAAAACCTGGCTTTCTTCTCTTCCGTTGCTTCCACTTTGCCAGGGAAACATTGCCCCCCGGTAACCTTCCTGGGTGGCGGCATGACGTGCTTCATCCAATCTGTAATAACGATACATCAATAAACTTCTGGTAATTTCAGGAAACCTCAGGTTGAGAAACGGATAAATATAAAGTTCATCCCAAAAAATATGACCTCTGTAGGCCTCCCCGTGCAAGCCTCTTGAGGGAACCCCTACATCAAGGCTCATGGTATTGGGGGAAATGGTCTGCAGGCTATGAAAAATATGCAGCCGGGTTAATTGCTGAATTTTTTTACTACCAATAATGCCTATGTCAAACCGGTGCCACAAAAACCTATAGACCTCCTTTTGTCTATAAAGCATTTCTCTGAACCTTCCTATCCGTTTAATATCCTTACAGGCTTCAATCGATGGCGCTGCGATAGCTCTGTCACGGTTGGTATAAATGGCCACGATCTTTTCCACTACGTATTTTTGCCCCTCTTTTGCCGGAAAGCGAAATACCTGTTCTATATAGCCCTCTTTTTGTGTAGGACTACTTTGGGTTTTCACCAATTTTGGCCCGGCATAGATCCGGGTTCTGGCCGCCTGGGCCATGGCGATTTTCGATTGGTTTGTCTGTACCTGTAATAGCATGCTGTTCTCATCGATAACCTCGCTGTTGATAGGTTCTAAATGGTGCTTTTCGAGTTCACGGTACCGCGCTACGTTATCGTTGACCACCGTACCGTCCAGGGCGCTGCGAATTTCTATATTTCCACTCCAGTTCAGGGGTGTTATTTGCCATTGGATACCGGCAAGATGCAGGTCTCTCATGCTAACCAGGCGGCTACTGACAATGGAAGTTATTCGGCCCTTGGGATCTTTTATTTTGAAAATTCGTTCCAGGCTGCCTTTTTTCATCTCCAGGACTTGCTGGTACTCAATAATTTCTACTTTTTCAAGGTCTAACCATTCTCCGCCCTGAGGCCGGAAACTAAGGCATAGCCAGTTTGGGAAATTAACCAGATCCTCATTTTCAATATCCCTTCCTGCAATATTTGTTTTGGCCCGATTGTAACCTCCAGCCAGGTAGGTTCCCGGGTAATTGAATTGGTCATTGGAATTTTCCTCAGCGGCGCCACGGGTACCCATATAACCGTTACCTAAAGTACAAAGGGCCTCTCTGAGTTTCTGCT
Organism: Salegentibacter profundi; assembly: GCF_054121475.1. Classification (NCBI taxonomy): domain Bacteria; kingdom Pseudomonadati; phylum Bacteroidota; class Flavobacteriia; order Flavobacteriales; family Flavobacteriaceae; genus Salegentibacter; species Salegentibacter profundi. Next base: position 180,597 of record NZ_JBSYGG010000004.1, on the reverse strand, counting down.
GTTCAGGCTTCCAGTCATTATAGGATATTCGAAATGCTGTCATAATTCATTTTTTTCTTCCTCCTGGGTTAAGCGATCTTTTAATTGCTGAAGAAACCTGGTTACTTCTGCTGTACTGCCAAGAGCCAAAGATGCTGCAGTCTTCTCCCCATGGGTGCCGACCAGAATTCCAATCCCATCCTCCTGAAGGGCCTCAAAACCATCTTCATCCGTAATATCATCACCTATATATATCCGGAAATACGCTTTGCTATTCCAGTCCATTTTTTGGGTTAGCCAATCCAGGGCATAGCCTTTATTCCAGTCAATATTGGGTTTGAGTTCCAGGATTTTCTTTCCGCTGCCCGTTTTCAAAATATCCTGACGATCTGCTTCCTTATGCACTGCATCTTTTACCTTTTGAACCTCCCTGGGGTTTACATTCCTGTAATGATTGGCAATGGCGAATTTTTTTCTTTCGATGTTTACCCCCTCAATACCTCTTAGCCGCTCTTTGAGTCGTTTTTCAGCTTCATCGAGGGCCTGTGAAACCTCATTTTCCGACTGGTGTACCATTTCCAGGCCATCAGGCCCTGTAATATCAAAACCATGGCTCCCGGCATGAATCACAGTGCCTATTTGCACTTTTGATTTTAGATCCTGAAGGTCACGCCCACTGATGATCGCTACAGGGGTGATCCTGGAGAGCTCGGTAATTACCTTGCGGTTATCATCGGGCAATTGGGCAGCATCAGGATCGGAAATTATTGGGGTTAATGTACCATCATAATCAAGAAAAATGATCGTCTTTCTGTTGCCTATTCTTTTAAATAGTGTCTCCATAGTTTCCAGGGCATCGGGAAGTGAGTCGGGATCTTTTTTATCAGGTGCAAATAGTGCCGTGAGTTTTTTTACTACGATATCTGCTCCGGCCTCCTTTAGCGATTTCCTGTTACCATTTCTTGCCACACCAATCACACCGGCAAAGCTTGCTTTTTTTCCTGCCTGTATTCCCTGGATGGCATCTTCTATAATGATGGTTTCTTCAGGCCTTACACCCAGATCATGAGCTGCCTTTAAGAATATGTCAGGTTCCGGCTTGCCTTTTAAAGCCTCTTCTTTTAAGGTATTGCCATCGATCCTTACCTCAAATTTTTCTTCAAGACCAGTTTTTTCCAGGATGTATTTACAGTTGCGGCTGGAAGAGATTACGGCAAGCCTGATATTTTGCTTTTTCCACCTTTCAATCATTTTCGCGGCATCATCATAAACCTGCACCCCATCTTTTTGTATAACCTCCCGAAAGATCTGGTTCTTTCTTTTTCCAAGGCCGTGAACGCTAGTGCGCTCCGGGGGATCATCAGGGGTCCCTTCCGGAATGTCGATATGACGTGACTTTAGGAAAGTACGGATCCCGTCAAGGCGTGGGATCCCATCAATGTATTTGCTGTAGTCATTCTTGATGTCCAGGGGCTGGAAATTAGCTCCTTCTTTTTCGGCTAAAAATTCATCAAACATTTTTTTCCAGGCCCTGGCATGAACTTTTGCAGTTTGGGTAATTACTCCATCCATGTCTAAAATTACGGCGCTAAACTTCAGATTTTTAATTCCTGACATTTTTTGATTTAGTTTTATGGATCAATTGACGAGGTGGTTTTTAGGAAGGACTACCTAAAATACCCTTAATTTAAGGTACTAATAATTTCCAGAACATATAGGGAATCTTAGAGGATTAGAATAAATTTAACGAGCAAGGGGGCATTGATTTGCAGTGGAATAACGGAAAATGATACCTGGCTTTGAAACAAAAAAAACCTGCAGATTTATTAAAAATGCAGGTCGGTCTTAGGCTTAGTATTTTCTCTTATTCCATGAAAGCGGCATCTATGTAAAATTCAAGCTCGTTTACCTTAATATCATCCAGATCTTCAATATCTGGATCCAAATACTGCCAGTTTTCGCTTGGGAAGATCCTTTTTTCCGAGTCTTTAATAAGAATGTCTACCGGCATTTCAAAGCTATCCACATCGGCCTGCCAGCGATAGGCGATTTTTCCATTTTCCTCTTTAAACTGAAGTTGAGGTAATTTAGAATACCTTAAGTATTGATCAAAAACCGGCTGGAGATCTACCTCCACGGTCTGGTCAAAAAATGCTTCGGTCTGCTCGGTATCTATAGTCTGGTGTTTGTAGGTTTGAGTGTATTCTTTCAGGGTTTTCCACCAGAGCTTATCATCGTCATAAATACTCCTTAGGGTATTTAGTAAATTGGCTCCCTTAGGATACATATCCCCGGAACCTTCGCTGTTGACCCCGTAATCCCCAATGATCGGTTTGGAGTTTCCAATGCCACGCCTTGTCCCTTTAAGGTACTCCAGAGCCTGCTTTTTGCCCCAGCGACATTCAATATACACGGCTTCGGAATAGGAAGTGAAACCCTCGTGGATCCACATATCGGCAATATCGTTGGCCGTGATACTGTTGCCATACCATTCGTGCCCCGATTCATGGATAATGATGAAATCCCACTTCAAACCTATTCCGGTTCCCGAGAGATCATTGCCCAGGTAGCCCATCATATATTGGTTTCCATAGGCCACGGCGCTTTGGTGTTCCATGCCTAAATAGGGCGTTTCCACTAGCTTAAAGCCGTCTTCCACAAAAGGATACTCTCCGAACTTTTCATAGAAACAATCCATCATTGGTTTAACCTCTTTAAATTGTTTTTTGGCTTTTTCCAGGTTATAGGGTAATACATAATAGTCGAGTTGCAGGTCTTTATAGGAATCTGAGAAATGCACATAATTGGCAATATTGATCATTACGTTGTAGTTGTTGATGGGATTGACAGTTTTCCAGCTCCACCTGGTAAAACCGTCACCAAGATTCTTTTTACCAATAAACTGCCCATTGGATACATTCATTAATCCATTGGGTACTGCAATATCGAGCCGGACTCCTTCCGGTTCATCGCTTTGATGATCTTTATTGGGGTACCACAGGCTGGCACCGGTCCCCTGCACGGCTACCCCGATCCAGGGATTGCCATCCTTATCCTTATCCCATACAAAACCGCCATCCCAGGGGGCATTCTTGGCCACTACCGGATGTCCGGAATAATGGAATTCAATAGAGTCTAAAGCATTTTCCCTGACCGGATCTTCAAACTCCACAAAAACCGCGTTGTATTTTCTTGAATACGGAAGCTTATGACCCTGGTACATGATGGAATCTACCTTCATGTTTTCGAAGAGATCGATCTGAATTTCAGCCAAGTCTCTTTCTGCCCGGAAACTGATGGTATTCGAGCCCGAGATATACTTTTTTTGTGGTTCAACCCTGAGTTTAAGATGATATCGCTGGACATCATAAGCCCGTTCAGGACGAAGGGAGCCTCGAAGGCTATCTGCCTGGGTATATTTCCCTTCTTTGTTGCTCAGCACTTGTGCCGATAGGGAGGTGGTAAAAAGGGCCAAGGCAAGTAAGAATAAATTTTTCATAACAATTTTTAAAGCTTAATTAGGTTTGAATGACTCCCATATTAAAGTCCTTTTTAATCGGGGCGTGGTTGGCCGCTTCAATTCCCATAGCGATCCATTTCCGGGTATCCATGGGATCTATGACGGCATCGGTCCATAAGCGAGCCGCTGCATAATAAGGGGAGGTCTGGGCATCGTACCTGGATTTAATTTTGTTGAAAACCTCTTTCTCCTTTTCCTGATCTACTTTCTCGCCTTTTTTCTCCAGGGCAGCCGTTTCAATCTGGGCAAGGACTTTTGCGGCCTGGGTTCCCCCCATAACGGCAAGCTCGGCACTTGGCCAGGCCACAATCAACCTGGGATCATAGGCCTTTCCGCACATGGCATAATTACCAGCACCATAGGAATTCCCCATAATCACGGTAAATTTAGGTACTACCGAGTTGCTGACCGCATTGACCATCTTCGCTCCGTCTTTGATAATACCACCGTGTTCGCTTTTACTGCCCACCATAAATCCGGTAACATCCTGGAGAAAAACCAAAGGAATCTTTTTCTGATTACAATTGGCAATAAATCGGGTGGCTTTATCGGCCGAATCAGAATAGATCACACCACCAAACTGCATTTCTCCTTTTTTGGTCTTGACGATCTTGCGTTGATTGGCGACAATGCCTACAGCCCATCCATCAATTCTGGCATAGCCGGTAATGATGGTTTGTCCGTACCCGGCCTTATACTCTTCAAATTCCGAACCATCTACCAGGCGTTTTATGATTTCCATCGCATCGTACTGATCGCTGCGTTTCTTGGGAAGGATCCCATAGATCTCTTCAGGTTTCTCCTTTGGCTTTACCGCTTTTTTATGGCTGAAGCCCGCCTTGTCGAAATCCCCCATCTTATCCATAATATTTTTAATCCGGGTCAGGGCATCCTTGTCGTCCTTAGCTTTATAGTCGGTAACCCCGCTTATTTCGGAATGTGTAGTAGCTCCGCCCAGGGTTTCGTTATCCACGCTTTCCCCGATAGCCGCTTTGACCAGGTAGCTTCCGGCCAGGAAGATACTTCCGGTTTTCTCCACGATAAGAGCTTCGTCGCTCATAATAGGTAAATAGGCACCACCTGCTACACAGCTACCCATCACCGCAGCGATCTGGGTAATTCCCATAGCGCTCATTACCGCGTTATTTCTGAAGATTCTCCCGAAATGTTCTTTATCGGGAAATATTTCATCCTGCATGGGCAGGTAAACCCCGGCACTATCGACAAGGTAAATTATTGGAAGGCGATTCTCTATGGCGATCTCCTGCGCACGAAGGTTCTTTTTTCCGGTAATGGGGAACCAGGCTCCTGCTTTTACCGTGGCATCATTGGCCACGATAATACATTGCTTTTTGGAGATATACCCGATTTTTACAACCACTCCTCCCGAAGGGCAGCCGCCGTGTTCCTCATACATTCCATCTCCTGCCAATGCCCCTATTTCAATAGAATTTTCAGGATCATCCAACAGGAAATCTATCCGTTCCCTGGCAGTCATTTTTCCCTTGGCATGGTGCTTCTCGATGCGTTTTTCTCCACCTCCAAGCTTGGTACGTTTAAGTTTATGGTTTAAGGAAGAAACCAGAAGTTTATTATGGTCCTCATTCTTATTAAAAGTCATATTCATATTATCTTTTTTTCTGAAGTAAATGGATTATTCCTTAGTAAAATTTCAGATTTTATTTTAAATCCAGGCCCTATTTTGGCTAAAATACAAAATAGGTGGTATTTTTAAATGCTAAATTATATTCAAAAACCCGATATTTGTAGTAAAGAATATATTATGGGAATGAATAAAAATACCATCTTCGGATGGGCGTCCTTCATTATGTTTATCATCGGGACGGCCCTGGTATTACTTGGGGTGCTTAAATATTTGGAATACGCCATCGGTTTCTCGGTGGTAGGGATAGGATTTTTTGCCATTTCCTGGGTTTTTAACGCGCTAAAAGGAAGGGTTTAAATTTGGAATCAAGTCAGTTTCGAAAACAACTCGTGGATCACCTTCTTGGAGGCGGAGCATTCTTGCCCATTGATGAACAGATCGATAGGGTCCCCTTTGAAAGCTTAGGGGTGCGACCGGCCGGGTTACCATATTCCTTTTATGAACTCTTCTTTCACATAAGGATTGCTCAGAAGGATATAATGGACTTTTGTATGGCCGGCAGTTATCAGACTCCCAAATGGCCTGAAGCTTACTGGCCTGATTCACCGGCTCCTAAAAGCAGCCATGCCTGGGAGGCTCTCAAATCTGATTATCTAAAGGAACGTCAAGAGTTCATTAGGTTCATTGAGGATCAAACCAATGCGCTGTTATTGCCTGTTAAGCATGCTGAAGATCAAATTTTGCTGCATGAGGTAATGCTTGTGATAACACATACGGCTTACCATCTGGGCCAACTTGTGATCATTTCAAGACTGCTGGGTGTTTATTCAGCCAAGAACCCCTAAATTTCTGAGTTAATTTTATGATATTTGCAGGGTATCAGGAATTAAGTTTTTAAGGGTCAAAATATTAAAAAAGAGAAATATGTCAGACGATAAAAAAGTGATTTTTTCCATGTCTGGAGTGACTAAAACGTATAAAAATGCGAACACTCCGGTATTGAAAAATATATATTTAAGTTTCTTCTACGGTGCAAAAATCGGAATTCTGGGTCTTAACGGCTCTGGAAAATCCACCTTGTTGCGCATCATTGCCGGAGAAGACAAAAATTACCAGGGAGACGTGGTATTCTCCCCGGGATACTCCGTGGGATACCTGGAACAGGAACCTAAACTCGATGAGGATAAGACCGTTCTAGAGGTGGTCAAGGAAGGGGTAGCTGAAACCGTGGAGGTCCTTGATGAATATAATAAGATCAATGATATGTTTGGTCTGCCTGAGGTGTACGAGGATGCAGATAAGATGCAAAAACTTATGGATAAGCAGGCTGCGCTTCAGGATAGGATTGATGCCAGCAATGCCTGGGAACTCGATACCAAACTTGAAATTGCCATGGATGCCCTGCGTACCCCGGAACCCGATAAGCCTATTAGTGTGCTTTCAGGAGGGGAGCGAAGAAGAGTAGCTTTATGCCGGCTTTTACTTCAGGAACCCGATATTCTGCTGTTAGATGAACCTACCAACCACCTGGACGCCGAATCGGTTCACTGGTTGGAACATCACCTGGCCCAATATAAAGGTACGGTCATCGCCGTGACACACGATAGGTATTTTCTTGATAATGTGGCAGGTTGGATACTGGAACTGGATAGGGGAGAGGGAATCCCCTGGAAAGGAAACTATTCTTCCTGGTTGGATCAGAAATCAAAACGCATGGCCCAGGAGCAAAAACAGGCGAGCAAACGTCAGAAAACACTGGAACGCGAATTAGAGTGGGCCAAGATGAATCCCAAGGGAAGGCAAGCTAAGCAAAAAGCCAGGCTTAATAATTACGATAAACTCCTTAGCCAGGATCAAAAACAGGTCGATGAGAAACTGGAGATATACATTCCAAACGGACCCCGTCTCGGTACCAATGTGATCGAGGCAAAAGGCGTGAGCAAAGCTTTTGGGGACAAACTCCTCTATGAGGATCTGAATTTCAAATTACCCCAGGCGGGAATTGTGGGGATTATCGGGCCTAACGGCGCAGGTAAAACCACGATCTTCAAAATGATCATGGGAGAGGAACAACCAGATAAGGGAAGTTTTGAAGTAGGTGAGACTGCCAAGATCGCCTATGTAGATCAGGCTCATTCCAATATAGACCCGGAAAAAACAATCTGGCAAAACTTTAGCGATGAGCAGGAACTTGTTATGATGGGTGGCCGCCAGGTGAACTCCAGGGCTTATTTAAGCAGGTTCAACTTTAGCGGAAGCGAACAGAATAAAAAGGTTAACATGTTATCGGGCGGGGAACGGAACCGACTGCATCTGGCAATGACCCTGAAAGAGGAAGGTAACGTGTTGTTGCTCGATGAGCCTACCAATGACCTGGATGTCAATACCCTTCGTGCTTTGGAAGAAGGTCTGGAGAATTTCGCAGGATGTGCCGTGGTCATCTCTCACGACAGGTGGTTCCTGGATAGGGTTTGTACCCATATCCTGGCCTTTGAAGGTGATTCACAGGTTTATTTCTTTGAAGGAAGCTTCTCGGATTACGAAGAAAACAAAAAGAAGCGTTTAGGAGGTGATGTAATGCCTAAGCGAATTAAGTATAAAAAGCTGGTCCGATAAACCAGGCTTCTTTTAACTAATAACTAAAAGACCCCTTTCACCGAAAGGGGTCTTTGCTTTTTATTCCTGTTTCTTTTTGGGCATTGGCCCCCTAAGATGAATGATAAGGCCATTGAGAAAATTCCGAAGGAACTGGTCCCCACACTCCATATATTTAGGGTGATCCTCACTCCGGAAAATCGCACCGATTTCACTTTTAGTGACTTTAAAGTCCACGAGGGCACAAATTTTCACGATATCGTCATCGCGTAATTTATGAGCCACTCTTAATTTCTTGAAAATATCGTTATTTGTTAATCCCATTGGGCAAAAATAATCTTTCTTATTTCAGCGGTCAATATTCAAATGCAATTTTTCAGAAATTCTATTGAGAATCTCCTGGTCCTCGGGATTGGTGATTTCATTATAGGCATCTATAAGTAGCGCCCGGGCCTCCCGGTCTATGACCTTGTAATACCCGGAATCTATACTGTCCTGGGATTGCAAATACCGGAACATGACCCCGAGTTTCTGAACAATAATAATATCCTGTTTGCAATAGGTACGCAGGGATGCCATTACATTGTACATGAGTTCATCAAAACTTATCACATTTACCTTAATACGTTGATGTTTATCGGTGGTATGGACACTGAAATCGTTTTTTTGCATCCTCAGGGCCCAGAGTTCAGTGAGATAATCGATGGCATTCATTGCCGTTCCAGGATCATTGATCCCCGGGGACATTGCTTTAACAATGATTTCGGTTATCTGCTTAAATGCCAGGGCATAGTTTCTCGAGACCAGTTCTCCCCTGGAAAAAACAATCGCATCCCGGATCTGCTGAACTGATTCTTCATTTATTTTCCTGGATGTTTTGAGTAAAGGGATGCCTTTTAGCACGAAGACCCCCTTGACCGGGAGAATATGCAGGTCAATCTCTTCCTTGTCACATATGGTCTTGAGGTTCTCCAGGTTCAGGTGCTGAAAATATCCGCTTTTTTCGGCATAACATTCCTGCCAGTCTTTGCTGCTGGGAAAAGTTCGTGTGGTATCTGCCGGGTCCTCAATAAGGAATTTAAGCCTTTTCTTTGCCGACCTGTATATGCTATCCAGGATGTTATTAATCTGTATACTCTGTGAGATGGTATGGATGAAATAAATGAAGGCCCAAATGCAGATCACCGTAAAGATGATGCCCACTAATACCGAGAACCCCGGAACCTGGTAATCTTCCCCTTCAGGTTGGATGGAAACAGCGATAAATATGCAATAGAGTATGGTGGCCAGGTAGATCCCCAGAATGACCTGGTGTTTTTTATCGGAGATCAGCCCCGGCAATAGTCGGGGCGAATAATTGGTCGATGCCTGGTTGAGCAGGACCATCACCATGGAGAAGCTAAAGACCATCATCGAGATCAATCCGGTAATGCAGGCACTTAAAATAGTTAGTGCGGTATCTCCATCGTTGACCACCAGGCTCGGGATATTATTCATCAGGTATGCTGAAATACCTCGGTTTTCAGCATAAATCAAGAGGAAGGCTAATAAAAAGCCAATGAAAGCAAATAAACTAGGGTAAAAGGCGATCTTGCTTTTGATGGCATGAAAGGCCCCTAATAGATTCGCGGAAAGCTTTTTCATTAATCGGAAGTTTGCTCTAAGGTAGGTATTTCCAGAGATAAGAGGATAGTAAATCCAAATATATACGTCAAAAAGACAGTATAACTAACTTCAAATCAGACAAATAGTCATTATTTTTTTATTTGGACTTTAAATTGCTAATACTTTTAAAAAAATAAATGTTCAACTAAAAAATATACAGCTATGAGTTTAATTAAAAGAGATCAGACCAATTGGTTGCCCTCGGTTTTTGACGATATGTTTAAAACCGACTGGTTAGGAGGCACTACTAATGTAAACAGTATTGGTACAAGCATTCCCGCGGTAAATATCCAGGAAGATGAAGAGGCCTTTACCGTTGAGGTTGCTGCGCCTGGAAAGACCAAAGCCGACTTTAATATCGAGCTTGAAAATGATGTGCTGACCATTTCCTCAGAAGAGAAGAAGGAAAAGGAATCTTCAGAAAAAAATGGAAGATACACCAGAAGGGAATTTAGCTATAGCAATTTCAAGCGTGCCTTTAGTCTGCCAGAATCCGTTGACACAGAAAGAATCTCTGCTTCCTATAAAGATGGGGTTTTATTCATCGGGCTTCCTAAACGCGAAGAAGCTAAGGTTCAGGCTAAACGAATGATTGAGATCCAGTAATTAGGGAGTGCTCAAAAGTAAAAAACCTCACATCAACCCTGTGAGGTTTTTTTATATGTTGCCGGGCCACAGAGCCTAGGCGAAAAGGATCCGGTGGGTTCCTGGAACATGCAAAGAGTGCTTTTATGAGTTAAGGTATTTCCTGAGGTTTCGGGTAGCACCTTTGAATCAGGCCTTTTCCTTCGCTTTTTCCTGTAAGGCTTTTATCTGATCCCGTAATCTTGCAGCTTCCATAAAATCGAGATCTTTGGCAGCGGCTTCCATTGCCTTGCGATTCTCTTTTATTCTTTTGTCTATTTCTGCCTTGGAGAGCATTGCTAATTCCGCTTCTGCCACTTTAGAAGTAATCGGTTTTTCATGATCATAGACATCCAGCTTTTGTTTTATCAGCGCGCTGTCGATCTTTTTCACCAGCGGGGTAGGGGTGATATTATTTTCCTTGTTGTAGGCAATTTGCTTTTCACGACGGTAGGTAGTCTGGTCTATGGTCTTTTGCATACTGTCGGTAATCTTGTCCGCATAAAGAATCGCCTTACCCTCCACATGGCGGGCGGCACGCCCAATGGTCTGGGTCAGGGACCGGTTACTTCGCAGAAAACCTTCTTTATCCGCATCAATGACTGCAACCAGGGAAACCTCCGGGAGGTCCAGGCCTTCTCTAAGCAGGTTTACCCCAATGAGGACATCAAAAAGCCCCTTTCTAAGATCCTGCATTATTTCCACTCGTTCTAAGGTATCCACATCAGAGTGTATATACCTACAACGGATATTTATTCGGGTTAAATATTTGGTGAGTTCTTCGGCCATCCGCTTGGTAAGGGTAGTTACCAAAACGCGCTCATCTTTCTCTACTCTCACGTGAATTTCTTCGACCAGATCATCGATCTGGTTTAAACTCGGTCGGACCTCGATTACCGGGTCCAGCAAACCGGTTGGACGTATGACCTGTTCTACATAAACTCCTTCTGATTTTTGCAGCTCGTAATCAGCAGGCGTGGCGCTGACATAAACCACCTGGTTTTGCAGGGCTTCAAACTCTTCAAATTTCAATGGCCTGTTATCCATGGCCGCTGGCAGTCTGAACCCATAATCTACAAGGGTTTCTTTTCTTGAACGGTCCCCCCCGTACATCGCGTGCACCTGAGGGATGGTCACGTGGCTTTCGTCGACTACCATCAGGTAATCATCGGGGAAATAATCCAACAAACAGAAGGGGCGCGTTCCGGGCTGTCTGCCATCGAGATACCTGGAATAATTCTCTATCCCGGAGCAATACCCCAGTTCCCGGATCATCTCTAAGTCAAAATTGGTTCTTTCATCCAGTCGTTTGGCCTCCAGGTGTTTCCCGATATCCCGGAAGTAATCTACTTGTTTGACCAGGTCATCCTGGATCTGATGAATCGCGCCTTGTAGCACATCAGGGGAAGTCACAAACATATTGGCCGGATATATATTAAGCCGTTCATACTTCTCGATCACATCATTGGTGCCGGGATCAAAGGCTTCTATTTCCTCAATTTCATCCCCAAAAAAATGGATTCGAAAGGCGTTATCAGCATAACTTGGATAGACATCTACCGTATCCCCCTTTATCCTGAAATTTCCATGGGAAAATTCCGCTTCCGTGCGGGAATATAGACTCTGAACAAGCTGATGAAGTAACTTGGTCCGGGAGATGTTCATATCCCTTTCTATGGAAACCACGTTTTTACGGAATTCTACGGGATTTCCAATCCCATACAAACAGGAAACCGAAGCCACTACCAGCACATCCCTTCTGCCGCTTAAAAGGGAAGAAGTTGTACTAAGGCGAAGTTTCTCAATCTCCTCATTAATGGAAAGGTCCTTTTCTATATAAGTACCCGAAGACGGAATAAAGGCTTCGGGCTGGTAATAATCATAATAACTCACAAAATACTCCACCGCATTATTGGGGAAAAATTGCTTGAATTCGGAATAAAGCTGGGCAGCAAGTGTCTTATTGTGGGCAAGTACCAGGGTAGGTTTTTGAACCTCCTGGATCACATTAGCCATACTGAAGGTCTTCCCTGATCCGGTAACCCCCAGCAGGGTCTGGTAACGATCATTATTTCCAAGACCCTCTACAAGCTGACGTATGGCTTCGGGTTGGTCCCCGGTTGGTTTGTAATCAGATTCTAAATTAAATTTCATACAGTTTTTTTACTATGGCCCTTCCCACACAAGCAATTATCATACCTTTTCAAATCAGGAAAAGCTATTTTCGCTCCCGCTTTAAGCTAAAATGACCCTTGATTTCACGGCTGTTCTCAAGGCTGATCTTAAACCAGTAATCATCGGAAGGCATAGGATTCCCGTCAAAAGTACCGTCCCAGCCGGCTCCATCGGGATCAAGTTCTTTGAGCAGTTTTCCGTAACGATCAAAAATATGAATATTTTTAATGCGATAGGCAGGATCCTGAATTTGGTACGGTTTCCATCGATCATGGTAACCATCAGCGTTAGGGGTGAAAAACGGGGGAAAACCAAACACCAGGACGGCTTTTTCCACAATTTCGCAATTATTGGTATTTCTGGCATAGACCCTATGGGGCCCACCGGGGACATTCCGAAAAACCGGGCTCTGCTGGAAAGGCCCGTCAATATTATCCAGGGAGAAAGAGGCAGGAGTGTCGGAGGTGTAATTAACCCTAAGGGTGCTTCGTTCCCCCTGGTTATCAATGCTTATACCCTGGATCGTGGGACTGGAGAGTGCAGTTACTTCGAAAGAGACCGTCCTTCCACAGCCAATCTTGTTATCAATAATCTCCACGGAATAATGACCGGGCTGGTTTATCGAAAGACTCCTGCCAAGGTTTCCATCGGCCCAGAAAAAGCTGAAATCACTGGTACTAGCCAGGGTGATATTCGGTGAAATTTCTATGGGAAATGCTGAAAGGCAAACTTCCAACTGCATTGTTTCCTCCACTTCCGGAAATGGGTTGACCTCCATAGCTATACTGCCAAAGCCATAACAAATATTCTCATGATCAGCACGCAGGTACAGGGTTCCGGCCGGAGCAATATGGAGGTCAGGTAAAGGATTCTGACCGATAGCCGCCATGTCCTGGTCCTGGTAAAAACTTATCTCGGTTCCCGGCGGAAGCTTAAGATCAGTGAGGATATTTTGACGGATTCTTCCCAGGTTGAATTCTGCGGTACCATCCCCAAGGTCGCAACCCTGGGCAGGGGCAGGGGTAAGGGTGATGGTGGGTTTGGTCCTTAAGCTAACCTTGGCAATATCAAAACATTCGGAGTTGAATTGATTGATCTTGGCGTAAACCACTTGTCCAGGGTATTGATTGGTGTATAAATCCTCAATGCTATGTTGATTCAGGCTGTCATTTACCGCGGTTTGATAATCATCATAAAAAATGGCCTGGGTATTGGGATTATCGTAAGTGATAGGGTCTTTAGCCAGCTGAAGGTTGAAAACGGCAATTCCGTCGCTGGTATCCTCTCCGGTATCACATTGAATAAGTTCATAGCTGTCCTTTATAGGCGGCACTTCTGAGATATAGATCTCTTTACGGATAGGATCCAGGGCTTCTCCGTCAATGTATTTTGTCAGGCTTACCACATAACTTCCGGGAGCCGCATAGGTATGCCTGGGTGATTCGGCATCGGAAGAATTTCCGTCACCAAAATCCCAACGCACCGAGTCGAAAGGTTCATCGCTGGTTATAAAAAATTCCGTTTCATCCCCTAGACAGAGATGTTTAGCATCAAAATTGGTAAGAAATAAAGACTGTATAAATGGAGGGAGCCCAAGTTTAACCACTCCGGGTCTTAATCCTATACTGTTATGGTCATAACTCACGGCATTAAAGGAGGCTTCCGGATTTTTAATGACAGACATAAATCGATGCCTTTGTTCAAATATGGGGTAACCGGCCCGGTAAATCCTTCCGTCGATGGCCAGTTGAAGCGCCCCGGCAACGTTATTGCTACTGGAAATGGTCTTTCGGGAATTCAGGATCTGACTACTCTCCAGGTCGAATTGGTAGAGATCGCTGTTTAATAAAACATCCTCCTCATTATAGATATTGGCCGTAACGTAAAGTTTGGTGGACTTGGGGGAGAATTCTACCCCATAAGGGTAGGAGGCTGACAGTATTACCCTTTCATTGCTGACTTTTCCGGTTAAATTATCAAAGTCGTACAAAAATACTTTTCCCGACTTTTTGGTTCCTGTCCTGGGACTGCCCAGGGCGGTAGAGCTCATTGCCGATGCGATCATCGTGCCATCGGGAGAAATTTTCATATACCCTATTGCCGTAACATTTATGTTGTATTGATTTAGCCTGGGAGGAACCGAATTCGGGGTAGTCGATACTACCGGGGCCGTACTTACTCCCTGGGCACTGACCTTAAAGGCAAGAAAGCGGTCTATGAACTGGGTGACGACCCAGAAGGAACTGCCATCAGCGTGATTGACCGCGGAAATTTTTTCTGAATTCTTGAATTCATTTTCTACGGCATCGTTGGGATCATAGGTGATAAGATGTATGTTTTTCCTGCCGGGCACCACATCACCTAGCCCGTTGTTTAAAGACATATCAATTTCCGTGTAGTTTACCCCTTCTATAGGATCATCTTCGATCTGGTAATAATCGGGTTTATCTACTGTGAAGATATAATACCTACCCGGGTTGGAAGGTTTGGGAACAATAATGGCCGATTGGGTACTGGAGACGTTGCCTTTTAGACCAAAACCGTTAGGCATCCTGTTATGTCCTCTATCATAGACCTGCATGCCATCGGTATAGAACAACAGGTTTCCAAAACGATCTGATATGGTGGCACATCCCTCTACGGTTTGTAACTTACCAATTTGAGGCACAGGCACGCCCGTGTTAAAATCAAGTCCGGCACTGTCACCAAAATACCAGTTTGCCGCTTCCCTTTGAGCCTTTAACGGCTGGGAAAGAGCAAGGGAAAAAATAATGAGCAAGAATAAGGAGGGCTTCATTTTACAATTGTGTTCCCCAATGTATTATAAATCCCGCTTCTTTAATAATTTATACGATAGAAAGACAAAAATAACCGTCCAAATTACCACAACTAGGATATTGGTGAAATGCAGGCTGTAATCCTTGTCGATTTCAGAGCCAATTTGAGTGGCAGCTAATTGTACGGCTCCAAGTCGGCTGAAGGGCTCTACCAGTAGTTTACTCATGGCCTCCAAAGGGAATAAACCGGCGATGGTATCGGCAATTTCGGTTCCTGGAAACAACCGCCATTTCATGATTCCGAAAGCGATATTTTCCAGGACCCACCAGATAAAGATAAACCCAAGGGCAAATGCTGATCGTTTGATTAACATTCCTGCGAACATACAGAAAGCAAAAAAGCCCGTGAGGTTGATAAAGTATCCCAGGAGGTATTCAATATCGGTAAAGATGATCGAAACTTCCGTGTTTTCCGAGAAGGACAATCCCAGGATAAGCGAAAGGAAAAAAAGAAAAAGGGTGGAGGCTACTGCTAAAACGAGCACGGTAAGAAATTTGGAACTTATGAATTCCTTTTTACTAAGACCATCGATGAGGTTTTGTTTTAAAGTCCGGTTACTGTATTCATTGGAAATCATCGAGACAAGGACAATGGCCAGGAATAATTTCAAAAAGGATGCGATATAAGTATTGAAATGCCAGATAAAAGGGAAATCAAAAATGCCCTGATCCGCCACCCTGAATTCAAGGCTTCCTATATTGAATTCTATGGACGCGATAAGGGCGATAAAACTTAAAAGAATAAAATAAGAAAACACCAGAACTTTGGCTGACCGGCTATATCTTAATTTATGAAATTCTATATCGAGTAATCGTAACATAATCAGCTAGCGTGTATTTGTTTTGTTAATTCCAAAAACTGTTCTTCCAGGCTCTCGCGGCGTTTAACCAGATAAGAAAGGGATAAGCCTTTTTCAAAGATATATTCATTGATGACTTCCGGCTCCATAGGATCAGCAAGAATAGCAGTCACCAGGCCGTCCTTTTCAGAAACCCTGGCAATATGTGGATGACCTTCGAGGATCTGTATTAAAAGATCGTTGTTTTTGGCTTTGAGTTCAAAGAAACCGTGGCTGGCATTGATTCCGTCGACGGGTCCACTGTATAGTTTTTTTCCTTTTCGGATGATTACCACGTGGGTGCAAACCTTTTCCACCTCGTCGAGTAAGTGAGAGGCCAGTAAAATCGTGGTGCCCCCTCCGGCGATCTTACGGATAATCTCTCTGATCTGATGAATCCCCTCGGGATCCAGGCCATTGGTGGGTTCATCCAGGATAAGGATTTCAGGATCATTGAGCAGGGCCGAGGCAATGGCCAGACGTTGCTTCATCCCCAGGGAAAAAGTTCTGAATTTGCTATCCTTTCTCTCCAATAAACCAACCAGCTCGAGTTTCTCCTCGATCTTCTCCTTGCTGACCCCTTTGATCTTACATACCAGTTCGAGGTTCTGAACAGCAGTCATATAAGGGTAAAAGTTGGGATGTTCGATAATGGCCCCTACTTTTTTAAGTGCCTCATGGGTAGATTCGAAGCCTTCAAACCAGGAGAAAGTACCGCTGGTTTTATTAACCACATTTAGGATCATTCCAAGGGTGGTCGATTTTCCACTTCCGTTGGGCCCCAGAATACCGTATACATTTCCTTTTTGAATACTAAAGGAGAGTTGGTCCACAGCGGTAAGCGAACCAAATTTCTTGGTAAGCTGGCTTATTTTTAAAATTGTTTCCAAAATCAAAGAAATATTTGTAATATGACTACTAAGGTAAGCTTTTGTTACAGAGTTCTGGAGAGATAGCTTATTTTTGAAAAAACTGCGCCGAGCATGGAAGAAAAATTAATGTCCAGGAAAAAGCCTTCTTTTCCTGTAAATGAAAGGTTTAATCGTTACCTGGCCAAACATAATCGAAATACGAAAATCCCCGTATTTTATGATGATCTTTTACGGTTCGCCGGGTCTATTGTGGTGTATGACCAGCATGACCAGGATACCTTTTGGGTACGCTGTTATTATGAAGATCACGAGCGCACCGAAATTGATGAAAGCCTGAAACAGGTCTACACCATTTTGCATTCTGATGGAAGTGATGATTCGCTGGAATTTTTAAATATCGATGCTATTGATTATTGCACCTTTGGTAATTCCAAACCTTTTCGGGTAAGGGTGCGTAATATCCTCAATGACAGTTTCACTTATTTCTATGTAAAAAAGGCGGATGCCTCCAGGATCTATGGCCTTGAATTCGAACACCTGCTTTCACCGCATCGTATCAACTTTCTGGTGTATAAGGACACCCTGATTGAGGAGCATATAGCCGGGATCCCGGGCGATGTCTTTATAGAAGAACATTTGCCGGCCTGCGATAACCGTGCGCAGACCCAAATCGCAAAACAGTTTGTGAAATTCAATGAACGCTGTACGGTAAGGCTCCTGGGGGATATGAGATCCTACAATTATGTGGTCATTCCGACCCATGATTTTGACCACGTGGAATACCAGATCCGGGCGATAGATTTCGATCAGCAGTGTTTTGAAGGGAATTTAAAGGTCTACCGGCCCCAGTTCTTTAAGGAAAACTACACGATGGTAAAACTCGTTCAGGAGAAATTGCAGGAATCTTCTATTGAGCAGTACCGAAAGGAAGAACGTTCCCTGCTGGCCAAAAGAATGATCAATACCAGGCAGCGCTACAAAGAGCTGATAAGGTGTATGATCAATGATCATGTGTCCACTCAGCAGAATGTCAAGCAACTCCGTAAAGATCTCTACCGGTATACCAATGACATGAAGTTTAAACGGGCCAATACCATGGGGCAAATCCTTCGTACAGCCCTGGATTTTGTCATGCGTAATTATGAGAATGTGAATATGAAACGTTTGCTACAGGATTAAAAAAAGGGACTTTCAGGTCCCTTTTTTCACTATTAGCTTTTTTCTTCTTTGTTGAAATACACCAGATAATAATACATCTGTTTTTCTTCATCCCAGCCCTTTTCCACGAATTTATCGGCTGATTCGGCATTTACAAAGTCCATCTTGATCTGGATATTGGTATCGAGATTAATGATGTTTTTGATCTTTTTCCGGGCATCCGTTACCGCCTTGTTGGCAATAGGGAATTCGGTGAGATCTTCTATTTTGTATTTTGGAGCTTTTTCGGTTTTATAATGCTGAAATTCGGGTAAAAGCTCCGGATTGTCAATTACGGAATTGAGAAAATTACTTTCCTCAAAGGCATCGTTTTTGGCGAAATAATCCATACTTCGGTTCATAAACATGACCTCTTCCTTTTTGTCTTCAGCAGGCAAAACAACATCCTTGGCAAAATTTTTACAGAAATTCAGGTAACTTTTGGTGTTGTAATTCTCATCCCGCATCACATCGACACCCAGAAAATTTTCCAGCCAGTACTTGGTATCATATTTATTGGAATCCACCGATAATATTTTATAACCTTCGGCCCGATTTTTATTGAAAATAAGGGCGCCTTTGTCCAGTTTGTTAAGGTTGATTCCCTGCTGAACGATCATATCCAGAATACTGCCTTTTTCTTCAAACTGGAGGAAATCATGTTTGAGTTCTGATTTGAAAATTCCTATGGCCGAGACCTTTTCGTTATCCAGCTGCATGTTGTCAAAATACACCACATAAACCTCCCCGCTTTTTATATGCGGGTGAGAGGATTGCTCAAAGAGCAGGGTGGTGATTTTCTTGGAGATCTCGTGTATATCAGCGGGCTTATCAAAGATAGCATTGGCCATATTAAAGAGTTCGTTGAACTCTAAATCTGCCTGGTGGGCAAAATGAAAATAATTCTCTTCCTTTTCCCTGAAGGATTTAAGAAAATACTCCTTGATAAGAGGCATGATCTCATCGTTCAATTGATAAGGCGCTGCTGATAAAAAGATATTCTCGTTTCTGCTTTTATTTCCAACCCTGTGAATAGAAAGCGATTCGATTTGAGCATTAAAAAGGTTGATCATTCCGTATGTTATTTTTGGTCATTTCCGAGTAGTCGGAAATCGGTTTAGTCATTGCCATATGCCGGCTTGTGGAATTTGAGTTAAATCAAATACCAGGGAACCGGTTTTAAATACAGGTGTAATAGTAGTGAAATTTTTCTTCTGAAGCTTTAAAACTTTAAAGCGAAATTGTACGATGTTTGGCAGCTGGAGAAAAGCTTAATTCCAGTTTTCGTCGAAGGACAAATTATCGTAATCATCGATATCGAGATCATCATCGAATTCACCGCCAACATCCTGATCCTCGCCAATAAACTCCTTATCGGGAGCGGAATCCGGTAACTGGCCATGAACAAACATAAGATTAGGATAGTCTCTTCCCTCCTCAATTTCGGCAATTTCACCAAGTTCTATAAGAAAGGTCCACATATTTAAAAAGTCATATACGTAGATGATTTTCCTGTTTTTCTCATCCAACACACTTTCTATGCTGGTTTCATTCATAAGGCGAACTTCACCACCCATATCGAATTGTGAAATTTCTTCACCTTGGTTCCAGTCTTCATCACTCAGGTAAAATGAAGCCATTTCACTACCGTCAAAACCAAAGGACTGAACGATAGTATTATGAAGGTCTTCCAAAGTACTTTCCTGAAGTATCTCTATATCCCTGAACACATCTTCTTCTGCATCGAGAATTACTCTAAATCTGTAAACCATAATATTAATTTTAAGGCTTCAAAGTTACGTTTTTTAGATGAGAATGAAAGCTATTTGGTAAATCTGTGCAGGGTATAGGTCATAGCTGCCAGAAGGAAAAAAGCGCCTACCTGGTGTGCGACTCCCAACCAAACCGGTACATAAAGGATCAAGGTCAAAACCCCTAGAAGGAATTGAAGGCCCAGCAGGATCAGCAGGGAGTTAATGGCTGTTGGATGCCGGTGCTTAGGGGCTAGTTTCCTGGATCGATGCCAGATGTAAAGGATCACACCCACCACGATATAAGCCAGGTACCTATGCACGAATTGAACGCCACTTTTACCCTCGATAAAATTCATTAATAAGCTTTCCTGCTCGATCCAGACGCTTTCATGGATTAATTTTCCATCAGCCATCAGAGGCCATGAATTATGGATAAACCCGGCATCGAGTCCGGCCACAAAAGCTCCCCAGATGATTTGAAGGATAAGGATGACCATTGCCAGTCTTAGCAGGTTCCTGAAATCTTTGTCAATACTGCTTCGGTTCGGGTAGATCAGATCCAGGGCTACCCAAAGGGTGTAGGCAAAAGTCAAAAAAGCCGTGATCAGGTGCGCTGCCAGCCTGTAATGACTTACATCCGGCCTGTCAACCAGGCCGCTCTTTACCATATACCAGCCCAGAAACCCCTGGAATCCGCCCAGCAGCAGTAAGATAAGTGATTTTCTTATAGTGGGTTTGGTGAGCTGTTTGGTAATGAGAAAATATAAAAATGGTATGATAAAAACGATCCCAATTAAGCGGCCCAGGACCCTGTGAAGCCATTCCCAGAAATAAATATCTTTAAACTCCTCCAGGGTAAAATGATAGTTTTTCTTTTGGTATTCCGGGAACTGTTTGTAATACTCAAAGGCTTCGGTCCATTGCTGTTCATTCAGGGGTGGAATAGTGCCGGTGATCAGTTTATAATCCGAGATGGAAAGTCCGGAATGGGTAAGGCGGGTTATCCCTCCAACAATGACCATGATAAAAATTAAAACACAACCTGTAAGCAGCCAGTAAATTACTCTTTTATTGTCTTTCATCTTTTGAATGTAATGGGCTCATAAATATTTACAATAAAACTCAGGTAGCCGTTAACCCAAGCTCCTTTCCTTTCTTTAGCATTAATTCCCTGGCCGCTTCATGTTCATTAGGGATTTCTCCTTCCAAGATAGCCTCCTTAATGGTCTCTTTGATTATCCCGATCTCCCTGGAGGGTTTAATGTTGAAAGTTTCCATGATTTCCTCTCCACTAACAGGGGGTTGGAAATTGCGTATCTGATCACGCTGCTCAACCTCTTTCATCCTGGTGCGTACCAATTTGAAGTTGTTATGATATCTTTTGAAGCGTCTGGGGTTTTTCGTGGTAATATCGGCCTCGCAAAGTGTCATTAAATCTTCAATATCCTCGCCTGCATCGAAAATGAGTCTGCGAACCGCTGAGTCGGTCACATTGTTATCCACAATGGCGATGGGGCGGGAACTCATCAGTACGAGTTTCTGGACATATTTCATCTTTTCATTAAGCGGGAGTCGCAGGCGTTTAAACAGCTTAAAAACCATTTTCGCTCCCACAAACTCATGCCCGTGAAAAGTCCATCCTATTTTCTTGTGAAATTTTTTCGTGGGAGCCTTTCCTATATCGTGCAGAAGCGCTGCCCAGCGCAACCAAAGATCATCGGTATGCTTTGCGATATTATCCACTACCTCAAGGGTGTGCCAGAAATTATCTTTATGACGCTGACCTTCAACCTCATCTATGCCTTCTAATGCAGTAAGCTCAGGTAAAATAATGTGCAGAAGCCCAGTTTTATGCAACAGCGAAAATCCTTTTGAAGGTTTTTCAGCCAGGATAATTTTATGAAGCTCCTCGGTGATCCTTTCTTTTGAAATTATTTTGATCCTGCTTCTATTCCTGGAAATGGCTTCCAGGGATTCTTTCTCGATTTTAAAATTTAGTTGTGTAGCAAACCTGATAGCACGGAGCATCCTTAGCGGATCATCCGAATAGGTGATATCAGGATCTAATGGCGTCTTGATCAGTTTAGCCTTGAGATCGCCCAGGCCATTGAAAGGATCCAGGAGTTCCCCGTAATTTTTTTCGTTAAGTCCAAGGGCCAGTGCATTGATGGTAAAGTCCCGCCGGTTCTGATCATCTTCCAGGCTACCGTCTTCTACAAGGGGCTTTCGGCTGTTTTTCTGATAGCTTTCCCGGCGCGCTCCCACAAATTCGATTTCCATATCGAAGGCACGCAGCATGGCCGTACCATAGGTTTTAAAAACCTGCACCTTGGGTTTATGAGGAAGCTTTTCGGCTACTTTTTTAGCCAGTTCAATTCCACTGCCTACCGCAACGATGTCGATATCCTTAGGCTCACCGCGTTTTAGGATATAATCCCGGACAAAGCCGCCTATTACGTAGCTTTCTAGTTGAAGTTCCTCAGAGGCTTCTGAAATTACCTTGAAAATATTATGAGTTAGGGCGTTTTTATAGTTCTCCACCTGTTGGATATTTAGGGTATTGCTGGGCCTTGGATAGCTGCTGATTTATCCTTTTGGCAAAAAACTGAACCAGTCTGCCGGGGCTTTGAATACCTTTATAATTTTTAACCTATTTTCTAATGACTGTTACCTTCCCATCGTTTGTTAATTTGATGATAGCAGATGGTTTTCCAGACTTTTTTGAGCGTTGCAAATTTACTACATAGTCCACACCTTTTAAAATATCCGGGCTAATTTGAGCAAAGGATTGTGGCGTTTTTTCGCCACTGATATTGGCTGAGGTGGAAACAATTGGTTTTCGGAATCTTTTAACCAATTCGTTGCTGAATTTATCCTTGGAAACCCTAATAGCCAGCGAATTGTCATCCGCGACCAGGTTCTCGGCAACCCTGATAGGATCATCATAGATGATGGTTGTGGGCTTGTTGGCATATTTGAGGATGTCATAGGCTACCTCGGGTACTTCTTCCACAAACTGGTTGAGCATTTTATAGTCAGAGACAAGGCAAATTAAGGCCTGGCTTTCATGACGCCTCTTCAAAGCATACACTTTGTCAACCGCATCGGCATTAGTGGCATCGCAGCCTATTCCCCAGACCGTATCGGTCGGATAGAGGATGAGTCCTCCGCGTTTAAGGGTTTCCAGACAATTTTGCATTTCGGTTTTAAAATCGCTCATTGAGTATTTTTTTATATTCAGTAAAGGTTTTTTCCGCCATTAAATCAGAAGTATGACGCGTTATTAATTTCCTATAGGAAATCCTTGCAAATTTCGTGATCAATTCTTCATTAGAGGCTAAAAATAAGATGTTTTCACATAATTTTTTATCATCATGGGCCGGGGCCAGTAAACCGTTGGATCGATGTTGTATGATTTCCGGGACTCCGCCCACCGCAGTGCTGATTACCGGGATTCTATGATAAAATGATTCATAGATAAACTGCGGAAGGCCTTCGCTTTGAGAGGTCATGACCGAGAAGTCGAATTGGGGAATAAGGGCTGAGGCATTTTCCCGGAACCCAAGGAAGCTGAAATGATCTTCTAACCCATATTGTTGTACAGCACGTTTTAATAATGGCGTGCCTTGCCTGGCGAAGTTTCCAATCTGCACGAAATGAAAGTCGTCTCTACCTTCAATATTGATGAGTCGATTGGCTGTTTTTATCAGGGTATGAAGGTCTTTGGCTCTAATATGATTAGCAATATTCCCTATTATCTTCTTACCTTCAGGAATTTTATAGCGCTGTCTGATATCGAGTTCGCCCGTAGCCGATTGTTGATGGCCAAGGTCAATCCCGTGATAAAGGGTTAAGACTTTAGCCGGCTGCCGGATGCTTTTAGCGCAAATACTCCTGGTGGCCTCAGAGACACAAAAAATTTTTTTGATCTTGGGATAATTGTATTTATAAAGACTCGTCTTTCGTTGTTTTATGGGGAAACTTGTCTTTTTGCTGAACACAAAGGGAGGTAGGCTCCAAAAATGATCAGCCATTACGGCCAGGCTGAGGGCCGTGGGGTCGTGCAGATGGATTAAGTCTGTTTTTTCTCGTTTGCAGGTATCGATTAATTTCCAAATAAACCTGGGATCTACTTTAAAGGCGAGGGGAGCAGTAAGAAATGCTAAATTTGTTTTTTTCAGACGCTGGTGAAATAAATCTCCCCGGGCACAAAGAATTAGGTTACGAGCCTGGGGATAGGATTTCTCCATAGCTCGAGATAGTAACTCAATTTGCTTTTCGCCGCCGCCCCAGGAATTGACTGCCGAAACATGGAGAATATTCATTTATTTGAATTCTGGATTAAGAATTTCTTAAAATATCGGAATAGAGCTGAAGATACTGGTCTGCAGTATGATCCCAATTAAAGCTTGCTGCTCTGTTTTTTAATTTTTCAGAATATTCCTCCTGGTTCACCTCAAAAAGATGCATGCCCTCTTCAAATTTTTGAGCCATATAGTCAGGATCAAAATTCTCCCAATAAAAAGCCACATCTCCACCAATTTCAGGTAAGGAGGTCTTATTGGCCAAAAACACCGGTTTGCCATAAGCCATAGCTTCAATTGGAGGCAAACCAAAACCTTCAAAAAGCGAAGGAAAAACAAAGGCACTACAGTGCTGCAAATAACTATGCTTTTCTTTTTCTGAGATCTTTCCCAGTAGAAAAATCCTGTCTTTTAATCGGTAATTTTCGATTAGTTGCGCTACATAATCACCATACTTTTTATCTTTATTACCGGCTATAATAAGGTTATAATCTTTTAATTTAGTCATTAAAGCCACCAGCACATGAAAGTTTTTTCTTTCCATAAACTGCCCAATACTAAAAAGATAAGGCCGTTTAGTTTGTGGACCCTCTGGCATCACATCAAAGGATTCTAAGGCCGTAACGGGATTCCCGTTATAAATTACCCTTTGAATTACTCCCTGAGGTATTTCGAAATATTTATTGGTGGTCTTTTTGGCATAATCCGAAATATAAGAGATTGCGTTAGCCCTTTTAATTTTTGATTCCAGCAATCTTTTAAAACCCTGAACCTTTGAAGCCTCTTGCTGTTCCATTAAAATCACATCGTGGATAGTGAGTAAGTAATCTTGCTTGTGGTAAGGCTCAATTCGGGTATTCTGATTCAAGGAATGCCAGAGATCAAACTTTTTGCGAGACCTGAATTTTTTATACCTCGTAAAGGGATAATACCGGTTAAAAGATACCTCATTAATGTCCTTTAGCATAGACCGCTTTCCACAGTTTACTACAAGTTCAAAACTTGTATTTCTTTCAGAAAGTTTTTTTATAAGCCAGTAATTAAACTGACCGAAGCCGGTATAAGTATTGTTTAAATGATGAGATTCTAGAAAAATTCTTGGTCTTTTAACCATGCTAAAAATTCAAAAAATTGGGTGTAAAGATAATTTAATTTAAAGGAACAATTCTCAGTTCCACGGGTTATTCTAAATTTGCAATATGAAAATCACCTGGACCGAGGCATATAACTTACATAGAGAAAATATCCTTGAGTGTATTCGAAATTTTAATTCCGAAGGAGAAGTCATGTATTCGGGCCGGAATAGCATAAAAACCTTTCTGATTGATGATCTTAAAATCAGTATAAAGGCCTTTCGTATCCCCAATTCGATCAACCGGATAGCATATCGTTTTTTTAGAAAATCCAAGGCAGAACGATCCTTCATATTTGCTCACTATCTTCTGGAAAAAGGTATTGGAACTCCAAAGCCTATAGCTTATGCCGAAGAAACAACGGCCTTCCAGTTTCTACATAGCTATTATATTAGCGAGCACTTGGATGCAGACCTTACTTTCAGGGAAATCGACCTCAATTTAGAAGGGCATGAAAAAATATTAAGGGCCTTTACCCGTTTTACTTTTCGACTACACGAAAATGAGGTGGAGTTTCTGGACCATTCGCCAGGAAATACCCTCATAAAATTGAAGGAGGACGATTACCAATTCTATCTTGTTGATCTAAACCGAATGAATTTCGGAAAAATGAATTTTACCCGCCGAATGATGAATTTCTCTCGTCTTACCCCTAATAAGGAGATGATTCGTATAATGGCTAATGAATATGCCTTACTGATCGATAAAACTGAGAATGAGGTTTTTGAGAAAATGTGGTTCTTTACCAATCAGTTTCAGCATAGATTCAGAAGGAAGAAAGCCCTTAAAAAAAAATTGGGCTTATAGTTCTAAAGTGATCCCCTTATGAAAAAACCAAAAATCTCTGTAATAATAAGTACGTATAATGCTGTTGAATGGCTCAGGAAAACCCTGACGGGCTATCGCATCCAGGATACTGCTGAATTTGAACTTGTAATTGCCGATGATGGCTCCTCGCAGGAAACCAGGCATTTTCTGGAGGAATTTCAGAAAGAAAGCCCCGTTGCGGTCATCCATGTATGGCATGAGGATAATGGTTTTCAAAAATCAAAGATTCTCAATAAGGCCATTGTGGCCAGCAATGCTGACTATATCCTGATGAGTGATGGGGACTGTATTCCTCGAAAGGATTTTGTAAGTACTCATTTAAAATACAGAGAAGAGGGTTTCTTTCTGTCGGGAGGCTATTTTAAACTGCCTATGGATATTTCCAAAAGGATCTCTACAGAAGATATAATTTCTCAGAAATGTTTTGATAAAGCCTGCCTGAAACAATACGGGTTAAAATCGTCGATCAAAAACATGAAACTCTCTGCTGGGCGCAAAAGCGCATTTGTATTAAATAATTTAACCCCTACTTCAGCCACCTGGAACGGGCATAATGCTAGCGGCTGGAAAAAAGATATACTTGCAGTAAATGGTTTTGATGAGAGAATGCAATATGGCGGACAGGACAGGGAACTGGGAGAACGTCTAAGCAATCATGGGATTAAGTCCAAGCAGATTCGCTACTCGGCAGTTTGTGTGCATTTGGATCATCCCAGGGGTTACAAAACCCCCGAATCCATAGCTTTTAATAAACAGATAAGAAAAGAAACCCGGGAGCAGGAAAAGGCCTTTACCCCGTTTGGAATTGAAAAACAGCCCGAGGCTTAAATTTTGGTGATCTCATTTTGACCTTCTGGGATATCGGGAAGTTTCATGTAATCCCCTATGATTTTATTGTAGTGCGCTGGCAGATAGGGCCATCTCCCGTCAGCGGGATAGAAGGTGAGTTCCCCAAAGAGGATCTTTCCATTAATGTCATAGAGATCCACGCGAACAAAAGGAAATTTATCAGCTAGTTTTGTGGCTACCTCTATCATTTGATCGAAATTTTCAGGTCGTTTTATTTCCCCTTTAAAATAAGGAACCTTATCCCTGTAGAAAGGTAGTTTGTTCCAGTTAAGATCATAATTGCACCGGTAAACCACTCCTTTGATTTCTGCCATGACCGCCACATATTTTGGTTGACCATTAAAGCAAAAGAACTTATAATCACTTGCTGTCTGCTGGTCGATCTCCTCGAGGTATCTTTCAGCAATAATCCGGGCTGGTGCATGTTTATAAGCCCATTCCTTACCCCCGCGATAATACTGGTTCCTACTCATCCATTTTTTAAGTGTTAACCGGGTTTTAAAAACATTGAGTGCCTTTTTGCTTCTCACGATCAAATTGAAATTATAACCGTGAGCAGCCTTGAGCACAAACCGATTGGGGAGTTTATCAAAATCCACTTCCTTTTCGCTGTTATAAACCCCATAGAGTTCATTGAGGTAACCCGGGCCCAGTTTTTCCTCTACGTATTCCCTTACGGCATACTTGTCTACTAATGTACTGAGAATAGGTGGGTGGTAGTAGACCTTGAGCCACTGAATCTTTTCATTGAAATCCCGGGGGTTATCCAGGTTTAATTTGTTGCCGGTATAATATTCATAGTAAAACTTCATGAAGCTTGGTGCTGGCAGAAATTTAAATTTCTTAAGTATACCGAGGGTGAATTTCCGAAATGGATTCATTGAATTGTTTTATGGCTGATCTGTAGCCTGTTTCTAAGCAAGTTTTATGCCTTTTAAATAGTGTAGGAGCACGGGGGAAATAAGATCAGGAGTGAAATCCTGGTAAAGCGCCGGACTTGCTTTTTTATCTGAAAAAAGTTCCGGTTTAAAGGATTTTAAATGAACGCTTTGGTTGCTTTTATCCTCGTAAATGGCCCAGGCTTCTTTGTTAATTTGTGGGGAGTAAATTGCAAAGCTTGGGATATCAAGAGCTTTTGCCATATTGATTGCGCCTCCTTCATTACCTATCAAAGCGTCACAGTGTGCGGTAAGGGCCAGGAATTCTCTAAGATTATTTCCGAAAACTTCAAGATGAATTCTGTTTTGTGTACGCGGGTTGCATAATTTAAATAAAGTTTCTACCTGCTCCTTCTGCCGGGGGATATAATTGAAAAGAATTTCAGCATTGGTATTTTTGACAAGTTCATCGAGGAGTTTGGCCATATATTGTGGAGGGTAGGTTTTCTCTTCTGAACTGCCAAGAATCCCTACCATTACCAGAGTTTTCTCTGGTGTTATTCCCGCTTTTAAAAGCCGGTCCTTAGCCCTGGTTTTTTCCGCTTCCCTTAGGTAGATCTTGGGTTTGATTTGTGCCGGAAAATCCTTGTCTAGTGCCTGGAGGAGCCGCATTCTGTTCTCTACAGCCAGCCCGGCCCTGGTTTGTGGGGCATTACCCTGGTTTACAGTGGAAGAGTAAAAATGAGCCGTATACCATTTGTGATAGGAAATACGTTTTGGAGCTCCCGATGCTTTGCTTATGAGCCCGGAACCAATCTTGGAATAGACATCGATCACGATATCGTATTTTTCCCTTCTGATACGCCTTAAAAAATTCAGAAAGGCTAATGGCTTTCCATCTTCCTCCGGGGAATAGGTGATGATGCGGTCAATAAACGGGTTGTTTTCTATAACCTTTATGGTATGCGGATATACCAAATAATGCAGCTGGGCTTTTGGATATTTTTTCCGGAGTGCCTCAAATAAGATTGAGGATGTAAGGACATCCCCAATCATTTTTTGCTGTATTATCAGTATTTTCATTTGTTGCTTAAACCGCTACATCATACTCCCTGAGCGCATCATTGAGAGAGGTTTTTTTGTTGGTGCTTTCCTTGCGTTTACCGATAATCAGGGCGCAGGGCACATTGTATTGTCCTGCCGGGAACTCCTTGGTATAACTTCCTGGTATCACCACAGATCGTGCAGGAACTATTCCTTTCATCTCCCTGGGTTCTTCCCCGGTGACATCGATGATCTTGGTAGAGGCCGTTAGAACCACATTGGCACCGAGTACTGCTTCCTTTTCGACTTTAACCCCTTCTACCACAATGCTCCTGGAGCCCAGAAATGCATTATCTTCAATAATTACAGGCGAAGCCTGGAGTGGCTCGAGTACACCCCCGATGCCCACACCACCGCTAAGGTGAACATTCTTCCCAATCTGAGCACAGCTTCCTACCGTGGCCCAGGTATCTACCATGGTGCCCTGATCCACGTATGCCCCGATATTGACATAGCTAGGCATCATGATCACCCCTTGAGAAATGTATGCACCGTGACGTGCCACTGCATTAGGTACTACGCGGATTCCTTTTTCCTTATAACCTCTCTTTAGTGGCATTTTGTCGTGATATTCAAAAATCCCGGCTTCCAGGGTTTCCATTTTTTGAATCGGGAAATAGAGTACCACCGCTTTTTTAACCCATTCATTTACCTGCCAGCCCTTGTCTGTAGGTTCTGCAGTTCGAAGTTTTCCTTCATCCAGGAGGTTTATCACTTCCCTTATCGCATCGGTGGTGTCCTTATCTTTAAGCAGCTCTCGATTTTCCCAGGCTGCGTTTATCTTCGCTTGTAATTGTTCCATATTCTTTAAATTTTAAGCAAATATAAGGGCTTCAGACTAAATTTTGGCAGCAATGGATTATAAACATTACCTTTGCGCAAAATTGAGGAATGGCACGTATTTTGGCTATAGATTATGGAACCAAACGCACTGGGATAGCGATAACCGATGAGCTCCAGATCATCGCATCGGGGCTTACCACTGTCTCAACCAAGGAACTAATGCCCTTTTTGGAACAATATTTCAGGGAGGAGAATGTAGAGCTGGTCCTTGTTGGAGAGCCAAAACAAAAGGACGGTTCGGCTTCTGAGAGCGAAACCTATATTCAGGAATTTTTAAAAAAGTTTTCTGAAAAGTTTCCTTCAATGCCGGTGAAAAGGGTTGATGAGGCTTTTACCTCAAAGATGGCTTTCCAGACCATGATAGATAGCGGACTTAAGAAAAAGAAGCGCAGAGATAAGGCGATGATCGATGAAATTAGTGCTACGATTATTTTGCAAACTTATTTATATAATTGATCGTTTTTCTTTAGAAGTCCATCCATAATTAAAAATTAAATTATTCAATAAATAGCATGATTTTACCAATAGTTGCCTACGGAGATCCGGTTTTAAGAAAAAAATGCAAAGCGATATCTGAAGATTATCCCAAGCTAAAGGAGTTGATAGATAATATGTGGGAAACCATGTATAATGCTTATGGGGTAGGTCTTGCCGCTCCACAGGTCGGAGTGCCCATACGACTTTTTATGATCGATCCGAGTCCTTTTGCTGAAGACCAGGATTTGCCGGAGCAAGAGCGGGAAGAGCTCAAGAACCTTAAAAAGGTTTTTATCAATCCCAAAATTGAAGAGGAAGAAGGGGATCAGTGGGCTTTTAACGAAGGATGTCTAAGTATTCCTGAAATTCGGGAAGATGTATTTAGAAAACCGGTGATCACTATAGCGTACCAGGATGAACACTTCAACAGCCACCGTGAAACCTATTCTGGGTTGGCTGCCAGGGTGATCCAGCATGAATATGATCATATTGAAGGAATCCTTTTTACCGATAAGCTCTCCAGCCTAAAGAAGCGGCTTTTAAAAGGTAAACTTGCCAATATCTCCAAAGGTAAGATCAAAATTGATTATAAGATGCGGTTTCCCGAAATGAAAAAAGGGAGGTAAAGACTTTGATAATATAATTAGGCAGGTGATATTTGCCAGCCAAATTCGAAAAACATACTATGGGATTAGAGAAAATATTAGCGATTTCAGGAAAACCAGGATTATATGAACTTACGGCCCAAAGTCGTGGTGGTTTTATTGTAAAGAGTATTCCTGAAGGAAAAAAGATGGCGGTAAATATTCGACATAATGTGAGCTTGTTAAGTGAAATTGCCATTTATACCTATACCGAAGAGGTACCACTGGCGGAAATTTTGGAAAAAATCAAAGAAAAAGAGGATGGTGCAGAGACCATTAGCCCTAAATCCTCTAAAGCGGAAATGGAAAAATATTTCGCTGAAATCCTCCCTGACTATGATGTAGATCGTGTGTATGCCAGTGATATGAAAAAGATTTATCAATGGTATAACCTGCTTATCAAAAATGGATATACAGAATTTGTCGATGCTGAGGAAGCCTCCGACAAAAGCGAAGAGGAATAAAGCTTCCGGCCTTCAATAGATCAAAAAAAAGCTGAAAATTTAATTTTCAGCTTTTTTGGAATTAGGAATATTCCTTTTTGATTCTGGCTAGTTTTCGTTTGTTTTCCCGATCTTTTATAGTTTCCCGCTTATCATATAGTTTTTTCCCTTTAGCCAGGGCAATCTCTATCTTGGCCAGGCCCCGGTCATTGATGAAAAGCCTTAAAGGAATGATGGTCAGTCCCGTATTTTTCACTTCCTTTTCCAGTTTCCGTAGCTCCCTGCGTTGCAGTAAAAGCTTTCGTTCGCTCTTGGGATTATGGTTGAAATAGGTAGCGTGCGAATATTCTTCGACATGCATATTGATCACAAAAAGTTCATGGTTCTGAAATTCACAAAAACTTTCTGCGATAGAGGCTTTCCCCTGGCGAATTGCTTTTATCTCGGTACCGGCCAGTTTAATTCCGGCCACGTATTTATCGAGGAAATCATATTCGAATTTCGCCTTTCGGTTCTTTATATTGATCGTGTTGGTCTTCTTCTTCATACTTAAGCAAAAATAGGAAGCTTATTTTAGAATTCAGTATAAGGGAATTGTAAATTATACCTGCTACCATTTCTCAAAGATTTTTTTATATTAAAAATCAAGGGACATTAATTACCTTTGACTCATATATCGTTTACCATGAAAAAAATCATCCTTTTAATGGCGGTGAGCGCCCTGATCTTCTCTTGTGATCAGAATAAAGACTTAACGGCCCAGCAAATTATCGATAAAACCATCGAAAAAGCCGGGGGAGATAAATATAATAATGCTGAGATAAGCTTTAAATTCAGAGAAACCGAATATAAAAGCACCCGCAAGAATGGGAAATTCCAGTTGGAACGCTTTATCACTGATTCTACCGGCACAACATATCATGATGTGATCAATAACGAGGGTTTTACCAGGTATCATAAGGATTCTGCGATAAGCCTGAGCGATTCCATGAAAACCGTCTATAGCAATTCGGTGAATTCCGTGCATTATTTCGTGCAGCTACCCTATGGGCTAAACGATGCTGCCGTAAATAAAAAACTCCTCGGGAAAGACAGTATAATGGATAATGAGTATTACGAGTTACAAGTGACCTTTGAAGATGCAGAAGGAGTAACCGACCATGAAGATGTATACCTGTACTGGATTGATACTGATGAGTTCACTATTGACTATATGGCTTACAGTTTTAAGATTAATGATGGTGGCGTTCGGTTTCGTAAAGCCTATAACCCACAAACCGTTGGTGGGATCAGGTTCGTGGATTACGAGAATTACAAGGCAGACGACCTGGACATTCCTCTTGAAGAGCTGGATGATAAGTATGAAGCCCGTGAACTGGAATTGCTCTCCATTATAGAGAATGAAAATATAGAGGTCAAGCTTTAATTGAAATAAAGCACTTCTGAAGTGCGCGTTCCCTCGGGGTGAATCACCACGATGAAAAGACTCCCGTACTCCATCTCGTCGATGTCCTCATATTTGTTCTGTCCGATGATGTAATTTACAAATTCAGGATTCAGATTGCTGTGGCCAACCACCAGCACAGTTTTTCCTTTGGTTTTCTGCTGAAAATCCTTATCGTTGAGTTTCTCGGTATTAAAAAATTCAATTTTTTTATCCTGAGATTCTGCTATGGGTCTGGCGGTGTTCAGGGTACGCTGGTAGTTGGAACTGAAGATAAGATCAAAATCGACTGCTTTAAAAACCTCGGCCCACTGCCTGGCTCTCGCTCTTCCGGCCTGGGTTAACTCGGGGTCATCATTTTGGGGATTGAGCGTATCTTTTTCAGCGTGACGTATAAAATAATAAGTAGTCACCTGGGAGGCTTTTCTCTGCTGGGAAGCATCTTCCTTTTTAAATTGGCATCCCGATAGTAGTAACAGTAAAAGCAGGAGGATGTGTTTCATTAGCATGATTTTAAATTCAGCACCTATTTCCTCCCATCAATATTATCAATTATTTTTCCTACAAGAAAATTCTTCATAGAAAAAGATTGGCTCGCCGATGCCCCGGTATGGTTATAAATTCCACCAATAGGTGAGTTTTAGTAACAGCGCCCTGTTTTGTACCTGAACCGGATAAGGGATATAATTATCGGTATACACCAGGAATAGATCTGATGCAGGGCTGAAGCGCCATTGAAAACGACCATTTAAATTAAGATTGTCCATTTGCTCATTATATTGGGCAAAGGCTGTAAAAAATACCTTATTGGTCAGAGTAACATCCAGGCGCGGTCCTACCAACCAAAATTTAGTATCTCCCCATTGCTCCGGAAGTTCCAGATCGTTATAGGTCGCGTTAAGAGAAATGCCCACATAGGGCTGAAACCTATATCCCATTTCCGCAGCATAATTGGTCATCGCGCCATCGGCATAATACCCTCCTGAACTGTAGGATAAGGCATAGGTGAAAAGGCTCTGAGGTTTGGAATTAAATTCAGCGCCCCAACGATACCATTGATGCTGGGTGCCAGCGGCCAGTTCGATGCCACTAAAATTAGTAGGATCAAAGGGCTGCTGCAGCTCCACATAATCGTGGCCTGCCCAAAAGCGTAAGACGCTTTGGCTATGAAAACGAAGGATATACTCCAACAAGGTCAGGTTTTCGGTTTTCTCCCAGTCCTTATCAAAGAATATGGAAGTACTTAACTGTGGACCATGGTTTAGGATATATTTGTTCTTTTCAAAAAATAGGTATCCAATACTAGGATTGAGCTTGTAATACCCAGTGCGGGGAATATAACCTACTTCAGCCTGGTAATTTTCCGAAATATACTCATGTCGCCAGTTAAAATTCAGGTTCCCGCTTTTATACTGCAAATTGGCGGCATGAATGAAATTTTGTTGCGATTCATCCGGGCTAAAGGACTTTAAGACCATGGCTTTCCCGGTCCAGACATTATTGGCGGAAGCAAGATTGTATTCCAGTCCCAGGTTTCTGTTGTATTGGTTGTAGGGCGGCTGATCTGATGAGGGATCGGGGGTATAGTTTAACAATTCTTTATTTACAAAAATGGCCCTGATATTGGAACGGGAGAACACGCGTTTTTGAACACCTATAACGCTGAAGTTCTGGGCTGGAAGCCCGATATCATTTACCTTTCCAGTTTGCATGCTCATGGCATTAATTCTCCAGTCCTCGCCGATGTTCCCGCTAAGGCGGGCCCCAAAATCAATCGGTGCGTTAAGGCCTATACGCCGTGAGAAGAAGGGCCTGATATTTTCATAACCGAAACCAGCCACTATATCTGCATTTTCCAGGAAAAACTGTCTGCGTTCGGGAAAGAATAGCTCAAATCGATCCAGGTTGGTGACCTGCCGATCTACCTCTACCTGGGAAAAATCCGGATTTATCGTCAGATCCAGGTTTAAGGAGGAGCCCAGCCCGATTTTGGCATCCAAACCAACTTCACTTCGTTTGTTTAGCCCATCCTGGCTATTAAAATCCTTACTTCCTCCTGCCAGGACATAAGGGATCAATGAAATATTGGATCCCGTGGAAGGTGGGGCCTTATCCCAGACCAGGGTACCTGTATAGGCCAGGGAGGCTGAGGGAAACTGGCGTGGCACGGGAGCCCAGCTTGATTTTTCAGTGGTCTTCAGGTCATTCCGGCCGAAATTAATGCCCCACTCTTTAATTCCTTTTTTATATCGGATGCTTTTAAAGGGTATAGCGGCTTCAAAGGTCCATTTGTCCTCATAATTTTTCACAGCGGAGATCCATTTGTTGTCCCAGCTCAGGTCCACAGATCCACCGTCATACATAAGGCCATCCCATTGCGCTCCGGCAGCATTTGCGCCAAAGGAAAAACCATTGGTTTGGTCATCAAAGGGGTCCATAAATAAGAGAAAGTTATCGTTTTTGGTAAAGGAGAAATCTCTTCTTAGGGATTCCACCATATAAGGACCTGGAACACCGTGATGATTAGTCACAAAAAGATAAAGATTTTCCCTGTCATAGGCCATCCTTACATCGGTATGAACCTCGGCATAACTGGTATCGGTGGGCAGAATCATATAAAAATCAGTAGCGACATCTGCCTTGGACCAGGCCTTGTCATCCATTATTCCGTCAACTTTTACCTCAGATGTGGTTTCTTTTATGTGGAGCCGATATGCGCTATTTACTTTTTGCGCAAAGAGACTAGCACTGGACAGCATAAGGGAAAGGAATAAAAAAGGGAAGAAAATTTTAAACATGTGGACAGGCATTAATAAAAGAATAAAGAAAATTATTTATGATGTTCTGTAACTTTTTCTAAATTATTTAGAATAAGATGACCAATATAAAATTTTTTTTAAGATAACTATGAGGTAGTTTTCTTGTAATTCTTTCATGCTTAGGTTTTTTCTTCGATAAAGGGTGTTTTCCCGTGAGAATTTTAAACTGTGGACTTAAGGTGTAATGGCCTGAAAATGGTGGTAAGGTCAAAGGTTATCCTGGAAATACTTTCTGGTGATTGAAGGAGATAAAGTTGAGGCCATACAGATTTGTCAAAAAAAGCCTTGGGGGTGAAGTGGTTACCTTTTAAACTCTATTTCTAAAAGGATGATCTGAGTAATCTGAGGTCCAAAACTGCTAAAATTATCGTCGGAAACCAGTAGTAGTGACTGCTTCCCGTTAGGGAGTACCGGGCCGAAGCTCATGCCTTCAATATTATCGATGATCTCTTGCTCCAGGAACCCCTTTATCGATTTGAAATCGAAAACGAGATTTTTTTCGGCAGGTATATACTGGTCTTTACTAAGGTCTTCCATCTGCAGGGTGTTAGTGGCTTTGGAAGCATCAACATCAAAGATTTTAATGCTGTTCCCTCCCGTTCCGTAACCGGCAGAATAGGACCGTTCCATGACCAGGAATTTATCCTCGTCATATGCTAATATTTCGGTGACCCCGTTTACAGCAAACCAGTTTATTGGGAATTTTGAGATTCCGTCCAACATATAGGCAAATTGTCTTTCAGCACTTTTGGAAGCTTTATTGAATTTGGTGATTCGTACAGGGGACTCTGTGGGGTAAATCTTGGGTTTGGGACCATCCTTTACAAGAGGAAGCTCCATGGCTACCCAGTATCCGCTTTGGTCAATACTTTCTGTCAAGCCTTCAAAAACCCCATTGTTTCTGGGTTTTTGATTTCCAGAAGCCTTAAAATATTCCGGTAAATCATAATGGAACAAGTAATCACCTTGCAGGGAAATATGAAACAGTGCCGGGTCTTTACCGTTTTGTATAGCTCCCTCGGAACTGATGACTATTTCTGAAGTTTCTTCATCAATTCGAAGCCCTTCCAGATCGGGAGTGCTTTTTTTGAAAAAGCCGGCCTGTTTGTCGAGCTGGATTAGCTCGGTGATCATCACCGTATCAATACTTCGGTTTACCAGCGGAATCTCCACCTTGTAGATTCGTGGGTTTGAAGCTTGGTCTGCCACAAAATAATACGCACCTTCATAGAAATCCACCCCGGAAAGGCCTCCAACTCTGGAACCATCCACCTTCAGGCCTGGGGCAAGGACAAAATCATCCAGGTAGGAAACTTTCAGATTTTTATCCTGGATGTCTTTGGTAGTGGCACACCCGGAGAAGAGGATGCCCAATAGGGCGACAAGGCTTAATTTTTTCATGGAAACTTCTTCAAAGGCCAAAAATAACAAATCCTTAAGATAAGAATAGGACTTTTTTGAGAGACTTAAGGCGAGGAAATCTTTAGATTTATCCTAGTATTAATAACTAAAACCGAGATATTATGAATAATGATCAGTTAGAAGGAAAGTGGAAACAGATTCGTGGAGAATTCAAACAGAAATACGGGAATCTTACCGATGATGATACCACTTATTCTGAAGGTAAATTTGATGAAATGCTGGGAAGAATGCAGGAGAAAACCGGTAAAAACAAAGAAGAGCTCAAAAAAGAGATTGACCGATGGTAATTTTTGTATAAAAGTTGGATGATTATTTAGAAGAAAGGGCCGCGTTTTTGCGGCCCTTTTTATTATTGTTTGTTTTCTGCGAGATTTTCCTGGTTCCTGAAAACCATCTCGTCATTAAATTCATCGAGTAAAATAATACTGTCTGTATGAATGTTGCCCGCCAGAATTTCCTTTGAAAGTTTATTTAAAACTTCCCTTTGGATCACCCGTTTTACCGGTCTTGCACCATATTGGGGATCGAATCCGCGATTGGCCAGATAACTAATGGCCTCCGGGGTGGCATCCAGGGTTATGTTCTGCTGAGAAAGCATTTTCCTGACTCCTTTTAGTTGAAGGGCAACAATCTGGTTGATGTCCTTCTGAGTAAGAGGGCTGAACATTACAATATCATCAATCCTGTTCAAGAACTCAGGCCGGATACTTTGTTTCAAAAGTGCTAAAACTTCATTCTTAGACATCTCCATGGCAGTATCCATATCCTTTATGGTATCGAATTTCTCCTGGATGATATGACTTCCCATATTGGAGGTCATGATGATAATGGTATTCTTGAAATCCGCCAGCCGGCCTTTGTTATCGGTTAACCTACCTTCATCGAGGACCTGTAGTAAGATATTGAAAGTATCCGGATGCGCTTTTTCGATCTCATCTAAAAGCACTACTGAATAAGGTTTGCGGCGTACGGCCTCTGTCAATTGACCGCCTTCATCATAGCCGACATATCCCGGAGGGGCTCCGACAAGACGACTTACCGCATGCCTCTCCTGGTATTCACTCATATCGATCCGGGTCATCGAGGCTTCATCATCGAAAAGATATTCAGCCAGGGCTTTGGCAAGCTCGGTTTTACCAACCCCGGTTGTTCCCAAAAATAGGAATGAGCCAATGGGTCTTTTCTGATCCTGGAGCCCGGCGCGGCTTCTTCGTACGGCATCACTTACCGCGATGATGGCCTCCTCCTGGCCAACCACTCTCTTGTGAAGGTGTTCTTCCAGTTTAAGGAGTTTTTCGCGATCGCTTTGTAACATTTTTGTGACCGGAATGCCCGTCCATTTAGCGACAACCTCGGCAATATCTTCCTGGGTTACTTCCTCCTGGATCAGGGATTTGCCTTCTTGTTTTTCAGCGACTTCATGCTGAAGTTTCTCCAGTTTTTCCTGGGCTTCCTTGATTTTGCCATAACGTATTTCGGCTACTTTTCCGTAATCCCCGTCTCGTTCGGCTCTTTCGGCTTCCAGCTTGAAATCTTCAATATCCGATTTTAAATTCTGAATATTATCGACGACCGATTTTTCATTTTGCCAGCGCGCATTGAGTTCATTGCGCTGTTCTTTTAATTCAGCTAGTTCAGCCCGCAGGAGCTTGAGTTTATTTTCGTCCTTTTCGCGTTTAATCGCTTCAATTTCAATTTCAAGCTGCATGATCCTGCGATCCAGTACATCCAATTCTTCCGGTTTGGAATTAATTTCCATGCGGAGTTTGGAGGCTGCTTCATCCATAAGGTCGATGGCCTTGTCCGGCAAGAACCGGTTGGTGATATAGCGCTGGGATAACTCCACAGCGGCAATTATGGCTTCATCCATAATCCTTACTTTATGATGGGTCTCATATTTTTCCTTTATACCACGCAAAATGGAAACCGCACTCTCGGTATCGGGTTCGTCTACAGTGACCTTCTGAAAACGACGTTCCAGGGCTTTGTCCTTTTCAAAGTACTTCTGGTACTCATCCAGGGTAGTAGCGCCTATAGCTCTTAATTCACCACGGGCAAGGGCCGGCTTTAATATATTTGCCGCATCCATGGCACCCTGGCCACCACCCGCGCCTACTAGGGTGTGAATCTCGTCTATGAACAGCACAATATTCCCATCGCTGGAAGTCACTTCTTTTATTACCGCCTTTAATCTTTCTTCAAATTCTCCTTTATATTTTGCCCCGGCGATAAGGGCACCCATATCCAGGTTGTAGATCACTTTTTCCTTAAGGTTATCTGGGACATCCCCCGCAATGATCCGGTGGGCCAGCCCCTCAGCGATGGCAGTTTTACCAGTACCTGGCTCCCCAACCAGCATGGGGTTGTTCTTGGTACGACGGGAGAGGATTTGAAGTATCCGGCGTATTTCCTCGTCACGACCGATTACCGGGTCCAGTTTCCCTTCCTCGGCCATCTGATTGAGGTTTTTCGCATATTTATTCAGGGCGTTATAGGTTTCCTCTGCGCTTTGAGAGGTCACCCGATCTCCTTTTCGCAATTCCTCAATGGCTGCTTTTAAACTTTTCTCGGTGGCCCCCTGGTCTTTGAGAATCTGGGCTACCTTGCTGGAAGATTTAAATATGGCGAGGATAAGGTGTTCAATGGAAACATATTCATCATTCATTTTTTTGGCAATGATGGGAGCCTCATTGATCGTTTTTCCTGCTTCTCGGGATAACATGATATCACCGCCGCTAACTTTGGGAAAGCTATCCAGGGTTTTTTGGAGAATATCACTGAAAAGGTTGACATTGATATTCAGTTTTTTCAGTAAGAAAGGCGTAACATTTTCGTCCACCATGGTGATGGCCTTAAATAAATGTTCGTTTTCAATTTGCTGATGTCCCATTTCCTGGGCCAGCTGCTGAGCCTGCTGGATGGCCTCCTGCGATTTTATGGTAAATTTATCGAAATTCATAGTCAAGATTTTTTTCTGGATTAAAGCAATACTTGTACCACTGAAAAATTAAGACAAAATGACTGATATTACTAGAAATATACAGACAAAAAGTCATTTTAATTTAATTTTATGGAAAAATTTTTGAGATTTGGCGGGATATTAAAGTTATTAAGAAATTGCATTAGAAAAAAGAAAAACAATGGGATTATTTGAAAAAATGTTTAAGAGTGAAAGGGATATTGTCAAGGAAGAAATCCAAAAAATCCCGTGGA
The DNA here is from genome assembly GCF_054121475.1 of Salegentibacter profundi. Lineage (NCBI taxonomy): Bacteria > Pseudomonadati > Bacteroidota > Flavobacteriia > Flavobacteriales > Flavobacteriaceae > Salegentibacter > Salegentibacter profundi. The sequence goes on along the minus strand of NZ_JBSYGG010000004.1, from coordinate 140,533 downwards.
AGCATATCACTGAAGCGCAGGATATTGAAGAGTTGGAAAGGGCTTCATTTGATAGGCCTGTGGTGATTTTTAAATATTCCACCCGTTGTGGAATAAGTCGGGTAAGCTTGCGTAAATTTGAGAATGATTTGCCTGAAGGCCTGGATGTGGAGTTCTATTTTATGGACCTGATAAAGTATCGACCTTTATCCAACCAGATAGCAGATAGATTTAATGTCCGTCATGAAAGCCCTCAACTGATCCTGCTCAAAGAAGCTGAGGTCCGTCATCATAGTTCCCACCAGGATATAGATGGTGCAAAGCTTCCAGAATACCTTTAAAAAAAGCTTATGTTGTTAAAAATGAATTAATTGTTCTGGGATTCCCGTGTGGCTTTGTATCTTTTTATAAAAATCTAAGGAAATGGCTAAGAAAGAAGATATCAGGAAAATGGAAGAAAACTGGAAACAGTTAAAAAAGGAAGATAAGGAAAGGGAAAAGGAGGAATTCCGAGACCTCTCTCAGAAGGAAAAAGATAAAAAGCACAAGAAAGCCTCCCGAAAATCTGCTGATGAGATTGCAGCCGACCAGGATCGGCAGAAAGAGGAGTTTATGGATCTCAAACAACAGAAAAAGGATAAGGGTAAAAAATAAAGTATTGGACACAAAAAAGCCCGGGATAACCGGGCTTTTTTAGCGTTTTATTTATCTGATCATTTCTTTTTGGGCTGAAAGACCGGCAGGAGTTTGGTTCTTACTTCTCCAAACCCGATGCGGCGATCCTGACCTTTGCAGAATCCTCGCATAATAACCGTGTCATTATCTTCAATGAATTTTCGTTGGCTCCCATCATTTAATTTTACTGGTTTTTCCCCTTTCCAGCTTAGTTCAAGCATGGAGCCATAGGAATCGGGAGTAGGGCCTGAGATGGTCCCGGAAGCCATCATATCACCGGAATTTACCGGGCACCCGTTCACGGTATGGTGAGCCAGCTGTTGGCTCATATTCCAGTACATATACTTGAAATTGGATTGTGCCAGAAGGTTCTCCTGGCCGTTTTCCGGCTGAAGGGAAACTTCCAGGTGAATGTCAAAACTTTTCTTTCCCTGGCTTTTTAAATAGGGAAGGGGCTCTATTTCCGGTTCAGGACTTTCTGTTCTAAATGGATCCAATGCATCTAAAGTGACGATCCATGGCGAGATGGAGGAGGCGAAATTCTTGGCCAGAAAAGGTCCAAGGGGAACATATTCCCAGGTTTGCATATCCCTTGCGCTCCAGTCATTAAAAATCACCATTCCAAAGATGTAATCTTCTGCTTCTTCAATTGGAATGGGTTCACCAAGTACGTTGGCATCGGTGGTGATAAAGGCCATTTCCAGTTCGAAGTCCACCCTTTGGGAAGGTCCAAAAACCGGTTTGTCTGAATCCTTTGGTTTGGTTTGCCCTTGTGGCCGGTGCACCGGTATACCACTGGGAATGATCGATGAGCTTCTTCCGTGGTAACCCACGGGAATATGCAGCCAGTTTGGTAATAAAGCATTATCGGGATCACGAAACATGGTCCCCACATTGGTTGCGTGCTCTTTGCTGGAATAAAAATCGGTATAATCCCCTACCTGAACCGGCATCTGCATTTCGATCTCATCCAGGGTAAAGAGTACGGTTTGGCGGTGCTCTTTATGGTCTCTTAATTTTGAATTTTCTGCATCAAAGATTTCTGCGATTCGGTTTCGAACAAGCCGCCAGGTCTTTTTTCCATCTGAAATAAAATCGTTTAAGGTGTCCTGGAGGAATATATCATCGGTTAACGGAATCCCTTCAAAATAACCAAGTTGGTGCAGTGCTCCCAGATCTATGGCGTAATCGCCAATTCGGGTTCCAATGGTAATGACATCATCCCGGGTTAAAAATACTCCGAAGGGGATGTTTTGAATCGGAAAATCGGTGTCTGCAGGGGTATCCAGCCAGGTTTTTCTTTTAGGATCGTTAGCAGTAATAGGCATATATTTCTTGTTTTTTTGTTAAAATCTAATGCATCCAAATATATTATTTTCCTGTTATTAACCGAATGTATTTCTTACTTTTGAGGAATATTTAACGTAAACATTTGAAATGCAACGAGACACAGAACTTTTTGATTTAATAGCAGAAGAAAAAGAGCGTCAGTTAAATGGGTTGGAGTTAATTGCCAGTGAGAATTTTGTAAGCGAGCAGGTGATGGAAGCTGCCGGCTCTGTACTTACCAATAAATATGCTGAAGGTTACCCTGGAAAACGATATTACGGCGGTTGTGAGGTAGTAGATAAGGTAGAGCAACTGGCTATAGACCGGGTGAAGGAACTCTTTGGCGCAGCCTATGCCAATGTACAACCTCATTCAGGATCCCAGGCCAATACTGCAGTGTATCATTCCTGTCTTAAGCCGGGCGATAAATTTCTTGGTTTTGATCTTTCCCACGGAGGACATCTTACCCATGGCTCCCCTGTGAATTTTTCAGGAAAGTTATACCAGCCTGTTTTTTATGGTGTCGATAAGGAAACAGGGAAAATCGATTACGACCAGGTGGAAGCCATCGCTAAAAAGGAAAAACCAAAAATGATCATCGCTGGGGCCTCAGCCTATTCCAGGGAAATTGATTATAAGCGCTTTCGCGAGATCGCTGACAGCGTCGGGGCTATTCTTTTTGCCGATATCGCACACCCTGCTGGTTTGATCGCCAAAGGTCTTATAAGCGATCCGCTACCTCACTGTCATGTGGTAACCTCTACTACGCATAAAACCCTTCGCGGCCCGCGTGGAGGTATTATTCTTATGGGCCAGGATTTTGACAATCCTTTTGGAGAAACCCTTAAAAATGGAAAACCCAAAAAGATGTCCGCCATTCTAAATAGTGCCATCTTCCCCGGGAACCAGGGTGGTCCGCTTGAACATATCATCGCCGCTAAGGCAGTAGCATTTGGAGAGGCGCTTACCGATGAATTCTTGCATTATATGGTCCAGGTTAAAAAGAACGCCGCTAGCATGGCCGCAGCTTTCGTTGAAAAAGGTTATAAGGTAATTTCCGATGGGACGGATAATCATATGATGCTTATCGATATGCGAAATAAAGGAGTCAGTGGAAAAGAAGCCGAAGAGGCCCTTGGAAAGGCTGAGATCACTGTGAATAAGAATATGGTTCCCTTTGATGATAAATCACCTTTTGTCACCTCCGGAATAAGAGTGGGTACTGCTGCAGTCACCACACGTGGGCTCACCGAAGCAGATATGCCCAAGGTCGTAGATCTTATCGATCGCGTGATCTCAAATATCAATGACCAGGCGAGTATTGAAAAAGTTAAAAATGAAGTTTTTGAACTTATGAAAGGTCGTCCGCTTTTCAAATGGGACTAAGATAGCCATAAGCCTTATAAAAGCTTTTTGAAATTTCCCGGTCTTTGCAGGCCGCCGGATTTTTTGAAAAGCTTTTTTTTGCTTCTTTAAGGCAGCTTTACTGTTCAAAGATCTTTTTGAGGGCTTCCGCTATTTTGGCTGGTTTTCCAGAATTTCTATCCATCAAGGCCCAGGTGGTTTTTGCCTCCACAAGCACCTTTCCGGTCTTTGAATTTTTAATGATTACCTGGCGAATGGATTTTACATGGGAAGTTTCAGCCACATAGGTTTGTAATAGGATTTCCTCATTTAGAAAAGCCTGCTGTTTGTAGTCGATCTCGTGGCGAATCACCACCCAGAAGTATTGCTGCTGAAATTCCTGGGGAGCACGGCTTTCCCAGTGCGCTTTAGCCACATCCTGAACCCATTGGACGAACTGCACATTGTTTACATGTTGCTGTTGGTCGAGATGCGATTGCTCCACCTTTATTTTCTGCTCGAATATTTCAGGGTTTGCGGCCATTATTTCTCTTTTATTTCCACTTCAAATAGTTTATCCCAGTTCTTTCCCGTAACGTATAGCTTGCCGGAATTTGGATTGTAGGCTATGCCATTTAGCACGTCGAGTTCCTCGTGCTGGGTGACCTTATCCCTTAATCCCCGAAAGTCGATCAGGCCTTCAATAGCCCCGTTTTCTGGGTTGATAATGGCCACACCATCTTTTTGATAAGTGTTGGCATAAATCTTTCCTTCGACCCATTCGAGCTCATTCATCCGAGAGACAATGCTTTTATGAGTGACCACCTGGATGAAGTCTTTTTCCGCCAGGGTTTTCCCGTCCAGGATCCAGATCTTTTCGGTGCCATCGCTTTTATAGAATTGCGATCCATCATTGCAGAGTCCCCAGCCTTCTTTACTCTGATTATAACTAAAACTACCCGTTTGCTCAAAATTCTCCAGGTTATAGATAAAGCCTTCGCCTTCATTCCAGGTAAGCTGGTAGATCTTCTCTTCAAGGATAGAAAGGCCTTCTCCGAAATACTTATCTGAGAGGGGCTTTTTCTGCAGGATTTCCCCGGTCTTAAAATTGGTTTTTCGCAAGCTGGAAGAGCCGTACTGGCCCGTACTTTCATACAAGGTGTCGTTGAAAAACTCCAGTCCCTGGGTGTAGGCCTGCTTATCATGCGGGAATTCATTCACGATTTCATAGGTATAGGAAACCGGGGCTTTATCACTATAGACCTTAACCTCTGAGGTTATCGTATCTGTTTTGCCTTCATAGAATACCACGGCCTCAACAATATGCTTTCCTAGTTTGACATGCTCAAATCTGAAGGATAATTCTGTGTTGGTAGTTGGTTTAATCTTTTGGTGCTGGAAATAGTAAAGTACAGAGTCTATTTCTCGCTTTTTCTTGTTTTCAATACTAAGATTTAGGGTTTCTCCAAGCTGAAATTCCTTTTTATTTTCCTCGATTTTTAGGTTAAAATCAGAAGATTTTTTTCCGGAATTGCTCCCGCAGGAAAAAAGAGAAATACCTAATAATAACAGATACAGAGACTTAAATTTGTTCATCATTCCAAGCTGAATTTTCTCTGGCTAAATTAACTATTTCGTATTAAAAATTACTTGCCAGAAGCAGGAAAGATTGTATATTTGCACCGGCAAGTCCCACACAACCAGCTCCTGCTGAATCCCCCAGGGCGGGAACGCAGCAAGGGTAGGCGGTCGTAGCGGTGTGATGTGGGGAGCTTGCCATTTTTTGTATCTGGAATTCTCCTAATTTTATCGCATCTTTGCGGGGTATGAAAACAGATACTTCTTCCCAAAAAACAGTATTGATAACCGGGGCCTCTTCCGGTATTGGAAAATCCATTGGCGAATTTCTACTGGAAAAAGGTTTCAAGGTGTATGGTACCAGCAGGAACCCCGAAAAAATTAACGATAGTAAATTTCCATTGCTCGCCCTTGATGTTACCAGGGACGAAACGATTAACTCAGCAATAGATGAATTGATCCAGAGTGAAGGAAGACTGGATGTGCTTGTCAATAATGCCGGAGTAGGGATCACCGGACCTATCGAAGAAACACCCGACCAGGAGATAAGGAAAGCTTTTGAAACCAATTATTTTGGCCCTATAAAGGTCATCAAAGCTGTTTTGCCCTTTATGCGCAAACAAGGTTCAGGTCTCATTATAAATATCACCTCTATTGCCGGCTATATGGGCTTGCCTTATCGCGGAATTTATTCAGCTTCCAAAGGAGCTTTGGAACTTACTACCGAGGCCTTCAGAATGGAATTGAAAGCCTTCAATATCGAAATGACCAATGTGGCTCCCGGGGATTTTGCCACTAATATCGCTGCTGGACGTTACCACGCCCCGGTGAAGGAAAATTCACCCTATAAAGAAGCTTACGGAAATACCCTTAAGCTGATGAATGCGCATGTGGACTCAGGAAAAGATCCGCAAATGATGGCTAAAGCGATTTTCGAGATTATCAATACCCCTAAACCAAAGGGACATTACAAGGTAGGTGAGTTACTCCAAAAATTTTCCATCGGTCTCAAACGTATCCTGCCTGATAAAGTATATGAGAGAATGTTGTTGAAACATTATAAATTGTAATTTTGTGAACCAGAATCCGGTAGGCCGGAGAAATTGAACTTTTAAAAACACCACTATGAAATTTTTTATTGATACCGCGAACCTGGATCAGATTAAGGAGGCCAGAGACCTGGGGGTTCTGGATGGCGTGACCACCAATCCTTCCCTTATGGCCAAAGAGGGCATTACCGGGAAGGACAATATTTTAAAGCATTATAAGCAAATCTGTGATCTGATTGAGGGGGATGTGAGCGCTGAGGTTATCGCTACCGATTTCCAGGGAATGATAAAAGAGGGGGAAGAACTTGCTGAACTTCACGAGCAGATCGTGGTTAAAGTACCTATGATCAAGGAAGGAGTGAAGGCAATCAAATACTTCAGTGACAATGGAATTAGAACCAACTGCACCTTGGTTTTCTCTCCAGGACAGGCACTTTTAGCTGCCAAAGCGGGAGCCAGTTACGTTTCTCCGTTTATCGGCAGGCTTGATGATATCTCTACCGATGGATTGAACCTGATCGCCGAAATAAGACTGATCTATGATAACTACGGCTTCGAGACCGAAATTCTTGCCGCTTCTGTGCGTCATACAATGCACGTGATCGAATGTGCCAAATTAGGAGCAGATGTCATGACAGGTCCTCTTTCTTCCATTGAAGGCTTGCTCAAGCATCCCCTTACCGATATTGGTCTGGAAAAGTTCCTTGCCGATTATAAAAAAGGGAATAAATAGTTAACTCATAACAAGAGTATCAAAAAGCCACTCCCGAGTGGCTTTTTTTATGGAAGAGCTTTAATTGTACCTGTTGAGAAATTCAAGGATCTCCCGTTCAAATGTGTTGGAATTTATTTGCGAACTACCCCTGATGATCTCTCCCTGATTATTTAAAAAGAAGGTCTTGTTTAAATAAGCCTTGAGCAATTCGCGGTCAATCCGGGTAAAGGTTAAATGAAACTCCCTGTCCGGATTGGCGGTCTGGGTTTTTACGATCTCTGCCCAGGCATCGTAGGTGTTATTGTCGATATTAATACCCACAAAATCTATTTCCGGGTATTTTTTTCTTAAGGTTTCGATAGTGTTCTGTTGCCAGCGAAAGTGGTTTTTTGAGGACAAAGACCAGTGATAAGTGATCATGGGGCCATCAGAGATCTCTCTGAGCTTGATGGTATCTCCAGCAACATTGCTTAAGGAAAGGTCACCGATATTATTGCCGGGTAAAAGGCTCTTCTGAACCATGGCCATCTGCTTTAGTTTGTCGAGATTTTCCCTATCGTAGTCGGTTTTTTCCAGTAGGTTGATGATCGAGTCAATAGTTTCGGCTTCCCGGGAAAAAGTAACTCCTTGTGATCCCAGGCGATCGTAATAGCTGTTTTTTATTTCCGGACTTTCAATAAGGGAATCAGCAAGGATGATTTTATAACCGATATTGGTAATGGAATTCAGGTCGAAACAATCCGCACTGGGCGGAAGTTGCGGGTCACAACGTTCAATAGCCTTGCTCCTGAAGTAATCATCAATAAAATTGGTGTATACGTAATAGGTGTTGAGGTTTTCACTTTCAAAATTAATATCGTCCCGGTAACTGTGAAAGTCCTCCGGAATCTCCTCGGCTAAATCTTTGAAGTATTTTCGAGTTAAAAAAGCATAGCGTTCCTTAAAATGATAATATTGATAATCTATCCCGGCTTTTGCGATCTCGATGAAATCCTCTGAAAAATCCTTTTCCTCAATAAGCTTATCGAGTTGCCGGGTTTTTGCCTGGTAGATCGAATCTATTTTATTGGAAAATTCATCAGGATGATATTTGTAATAGGAAAGTATCATTTCGCTTTCCTCCTGATTAGCCAGGTAAAGATCGAGTAGAAAATCACTTTTCTTGGCACCTGGCCCGCTAAAATTAATAGACTCATCGAATGCCAGGGTATTAAGCCAGATTAAAATGCTATCTCCTGGTTCCAGGTATAAAATCTGATTTTCCGGTGGATGGTTAAATCGGTATATTCCTTCCTCCAGTCCTTCCAGGGACTTTCCGAAACGATTGTTTTGATTGAGGTACAGGGTATCTATAGGAGTGTGGCCTTTAGAGAGGATGAAAAATTCTGATTGGGGATTAACAATTTCCCCGCCAATAAAAGTAGATTGGTCTTTGCCCTCTTCAGAATCACACCCAACTATGCCAAGGCTAACCAGGAAAATTAAAAATAATTTAGATTTCATCGGGGGCATGCAATTATTAAGGCGGATTTCTAGCTATTATAGTAGTTCAAGGGCAAATATAATGGGTGCCAAAAACGATGAATGTTAATTGGTCGTTAAAAGAATATTTAAATCGTTAATCTTTAAATAATTGGGGTTAAATGGCTACTTTTGCAAAAAATTTACACAAATACTATTTTATGCTTTCAGTATCAAATCTTTCGGTTCAATTTGGAAAACGCGTTCTGTTTGACGAGGTGAATACGACCTTTACCCAGGGAAATTGTTATGGAATTATCGGTGCCAACGGGGCCGGTAAATCCACATTTTTAAAAATTCTCTCGGGAAAATCTGAACCTACTTCTGGTCATGTGCATCTGGAACCCGGAAAAAGGATGTCTGTATTAGAACAGGATCACTCGCTTTATGATGAATATCCTGTGTTGGAAACGGTCATGAAAGGGAACAAACCGCTGTTTGCCATCAAAAAAGAGATGGATGAGATCTATGCCAAGGAAGATTTTAGTGATGCTGATGGAGAAAGAGTCGGGGTACTGCAGGTAGAATTTGAGGAAATGAATGGTTGGAATGCCGAGAGTGATGCCGCTTCTCTTTTATCAAACCTGGGGATCAAAGCTGAGAACCATTATACCCTTATGAAGGATCTCGATGGGAAACAAAAAGTAAGGGTACTCCTTGCCCAGGCACTATTTGGAAATCCCGATGTGCTTATTATGGATGAGCCTACCAACGATCTGGATTATGAAACGATTACCTGGCTGGAAAATTTCCTGGCTAACTATGACAATACCGTCATCGTAGTTTCTCACGACCGGCACTTTTTAGATGCAGTCTGTACACATATTTCCGATATTGATTTTGGAAAAATAAATCACTTTAGCGGTAATTATACCTTCTGGTATGAGTCTTCTCAGCTAGCTGCCCGCCAGCGTGCCCAGCAAAATAAAAAAGCGGAAGACAAGAAAAAAGAACTTCAGGAATTCATTCAACGCTTCAGTGCTAACGTGGCTAAATCTAAACAGGCTACTTCCCGTAAGAAGATGATAGACAGGCTTAATATTGAAGACATCAGGCCTTCTAGCCGAAGATATCCTGCTATAATTTTTGAACGTGAACGAGAGGCCGGAGATCAGATCCTTAATATTGAGAAGTTGGAAGCCAGTCAGGATGGGGAAACCTTGTTCAAGGATGTAAACATCAACCTGGCCAAAGGGGATAAAGTGGTGGTATATTCCAAAGATTCAAGAGCGACCACGGCTTTTTATGAAATAATCAACGGCAAACAGGAAGCGGTTTCCGGAAAATATTCCTGGGGGGTAACCACTTCACAATCCTATCTTCCCCTTGATAATACGGCCTATTTTGACAATGATCTCACCCTGGTAGACTGGCTGCGTCAATATGCTAAGACAGAAGAAGAAAGGGAAGAGGTCTATATCCGTGGATTTTTAGGAAAAATGCTTTTTAGCGGGGAAGAAGCCCTGAAGACCTCCAGGGTGTTATCCGGAGGTGAAAAAGTGCGGTGTATGCTCAGTCGAATGATGATGATCAGAGCCAATGTACTGATGCTCGATGAACCTACCAATCACCTGGACCTGGAATCGATTACGGCCTTCAATAATTCTCTTAAGAATTTCAAAGGTACCGTATTGTTTACCACTCACGATCACGAATTTGCCCAAACCGTGGCCAATCGCGTTATCGAATTAACTCCAGGTGGGGCTATTGATCGTTATACCACCTTTGAGGAATACATGAGTGATAAGAAGATTAAAGAACAACGGGAAAAGATGTATGCGGTAAAGGCATAATTTCAAGGATAGATATTCAAATAGAAGACCCCGCTGCCTGCCAGCGGGGTCTTTTTATATGTTATCGGAAGGCTTAAAAATTATAGTTGACAAAAACCGTAAAATTTCTTCCCGGTTCGGTAATGGGCTGCCGGGTGAAATCGGCCTGATTATTAAAGGCGAAATTTAAATGGCTATGATAATATTTATCAAAGACATTGAGTAATCCAAAGCCGATATTCAGGTTTTTAATCACGCTAGTACCCGCTTTTAGATCCATCAGGCTATATCCCGGGGTCCTGGTCTCGCCAAAAGACGGAGCAATATTTTCCTGGTCTGCTGTGATGGTGTAATATAGCCCGGCCCAGAACATCCCGGTCTCGTATTCCACATAAGAGCGGCTTACCAGTGGGGGTGAGAGTGGCAGGGATTCTCCCAGGTCCTTGTTTTGGGTGTAAGTGTAAGCCAGGTCCGTTCCCAGTTTAATTCCTGAAGTAAATGCCAGCGCTCCCGAGAGTTCAAACCCGGTTTTATAGGCATCCCGCAGGTTTCTGAAAACTTTAGGGTGCACCGGGGGTTGATTTGGCATATTTCTCCTGGTCAGGCTTTCATCTACCAAACCCACGATATAATTTTCGTAAATAGAATAGAATGCACTTGCTGAAAAGTCCAAACGCCTCAGTTTTCCAGTAAGTACTTCCGAAGCTTTCAGACCTATTTCAAATTGGTTATTGACCTCTGCCTCCAGGTTGGGATTTCCCACATATTCGTAGGGATCCCGCCCAATATTGAAAAAAGCGATATAACGCTCTTCCATGTTTGCAGGCCTTACTCCTCTTCCATAGGAAAATTCAAGGGAATAGTTGTCTTTTAATAGGCGTTTATAGGCCAGTGTACCGCTAAAGAGTTGTTCATCGGTTTTGCCTGTATCTGGGTATAATTCCGCGAATCCCGCATCCGGATCCTTGCTTTCCGCTACCACATGGTCCAACCGGACTCCAAAATTGAATATATCCTTTTCGCTTAAGGTGAATTTGGCTTCACTAAATATTCCATAATCGTTCACGTAGCTATCCTGCCAGACTTTATCCTGAAATTCCATTGGCGTTTCCAAAGGTTCTCCGGCCATATTTACCTTAACCAGGCGCGTTCGTTGACCGTCGCGTTTAAGATTGGTCACATCCACACCAGTAAAGAGACGCCATTGGTTGTTGAATTTCCATTCAGCTTCCAGTTTCCCGCCATAGGTGGTCGCATCCACCCGGGAAATTGCTGCAGTTCGGTTAAAAGAGGGGCGGTGGTAGTTATCCATAATATGGTCTACAAAAGAATAATACACCTTGGCGGTCAATCCTCTTAATTTTCCCTGCTCGGGCCGGTAATTATAGTCCAGGCTCAAAATGCTGCTGTTATCCTCATCGGTATCCATCATTAATCCCGCGTGTTTGACATCACGACCAAAAGATTGTCTGAAACCGGCCTTTAACCGATTGCTCTCATTAAAGGTGTACCCGGCCTCCAGGTTATAGCCAAGGCTCCGAAAGGAGGAAGGAATACTTCTTCCTTCTCCATCTTCATAATCACCATAATCCCGGTGGCTGAAATTTCCCGAGAGATCAAGCTTCTTAAAATTTCCCTGAAGCTGAACCATGTTCACTATGGAATTTCCGTTGCTCTCGTAGCCTGAGGAAACACTGCCCGAAAATTTGTCTGGGCTTGCCACCTGGTTTTCGGTGACCATATTGATGATCCCCCCGGAGGTATTTCCGTACCGTACACTGAAGGGACCTTTAATAATCTCTATTCGGCTGACCTCCTCGGGGTTTACCAGGGTGGTGATCGGATCCATTCGGCTAGGGCAGGCATGCATGGCCTTTGTGCCCCCATCGAACTGTATGTTAAGCTGTTCATACTGACTGGCGCGCATACTGGGGTCCATGGCGTAACTACCCCTTTTGATCAGGGAGAATCCATTGATGTCACCAAAGAGTTCACCGACATTTTTTGGCTGAACCACTTTCTCCCTATAATTGTTTTTCACGATGCTCTGGGCGGGATCTATTTCCGGGTTTCCTCGAAGCAGGATTTCACTAATCCTAAAGGTCAACCTCTCCAGGTAGACCACTGTCCCAGGTTCTAGATTGGTTAAAGTCCTTTTCCTGTACTTCAAGTGACTGATCACCAGGCTGTCCTCTTTTGAGAAATCCATAAAAACCTCTCCCTTTTCATTACTCACTGCCGCTTTCTGAGTGCCTTTAATCTGGATGGTCGCATTGGCTATAGGAGCCATACTAAGCTGATCAATAAGGCTTAATTTGGACTGCGCCTGGAGCAGGAGGCTTGAGAAAAGAAAAATGAATATGCTTATAATTTTCATTTAATTCTGATTAAAAATTGATATACGTTGTTTGGGTCCATCGATTGTTACCGATGGATTTGAAAATGATCTGAAAAAAATTAAGCTAAGAAAGAAGGGGGATGGGTTATCCTTGGTAAGAATTGAAACTTGTAGTTATTTAAATAAGTCATAACAAGAGCAGGGCCTTCTGAAAAATGAAATATTGCCAGGTTTTTGATTGGGTTCAAAAAAAGGGCCACCTGCCGCTGGAGAAAATCGAGATGGGAGGGTTTTTGATCAGCTGTGGAATCCTCATTTAATTTGGCCAGCTCACACTTGCCGTTACATTCCATTTCCGGCTTATCCTTATTAACACAAAATAGTTCTGTGAAGCTCGAATTGTCCACCAGGTAAAAACTGATCATGAAGCCACTTTTTATGCTATTAAAGAGCATAACCGCTATAAAAAGCAGAACAATTAGTGTACTTCTTTTTTCCATTTCGCCGCAAATATAAGGCTATTTAAGGTGTTAAGAATGTGACCTTGATCACAAAAGGCAAAATTCCGGTGTATTAAAGACACGAAATTTTTACTGTGGCTACTTCCGGCCTGGGCTGATAACTATTGAAAGCTTGATCCCAGTAAAAGAAAAAGGCCACGGCTTTTACCCCGCGACCTTTTCAAGCTAACCACTAAACTACAAATTAAGATCTTAGAAAACTCCGCCACCTTCGGCCTGGTTATCATCCCGTTGTTTTCTTTGTAAGGCTTTGTTTTTGCCACCTCCAAAACGATAGGAAAAACCGAGATATACCGTTTGGGTTTCACCTTTGAACCGGCCCTCTTGCGGCATAGGCCTGCCGTTGATAAAACGGAATTCCTGGGTGTTAAAAATATCATTGAAATTCAGGCTCAAACTGGCCTTATCATCCCAAAAGGAATACCGGCCTCCCGCATTGATAAAGTACATGGGCTCCATATCCATTTGCAGGTTCTTATTTTCTCCACGATACAATCCGAAGAACTGGAAGCTCAAGCTTTCCGAAGCCTTAAAATTATGGCTGCTTCTAAAGGTAAATGCGGTATTGTCGGTTTCCAAATACTGCGTGCCTACCTGGCCTTTCAGTTTTTGACTGTAAAGTTCAAAGCTGGTGTTGGTACTCCACCATTTGGTGAACTTATAGTTGGTAGAGAGTTCCAGGCCATAGGAGTTGTTATCCTCAAAGTTGGCGAATTGCAATAAGATCGATCCGGGCTCTTGTGGGTCCTCCAGGAAGACCTGGCTGATCTCATCGGTAAGATTCCTGAAGAATATTCCCGCGCTGATACTACCTTTTTCTTCGAATTTGCGGGTGTAATTAAATTCAAGGGAATTGGTGAACTGCGGCTTTAAATCCGGGTTACCAGATACGGTTAACCTTGGTGTGCTGACATCCCGTATGGGGGTTACCTGGAAGAATCCCGGCCGGTCTATCCTGCGGCTGTAACTTAGCTGATAAGTGCTTTTTTCCTGCGGAGTATAGGTGATAAACCCGGAAGGGTATAGGTTCAGGTAATCATCGGAAAATACCTCTTCCTGGTTGTAGATCGCATTGACTTTAAAGCTTTCCAGGCGTGCTCCAAGTTGGTAAGACCATTTTTCAAAATTTTGCCCATAGGTGGTATAAAAGCTGAAAATATCTCTTTTATACTGGTAGGTGGCATCGTCCATTTGCGTGTTGGAGGTCGTAAAAGCATTATCGGTATTGAGAATTCTAGCCTCAGCACCCATCTCCAGCTTGCTTTGTTCATTGAGTGGGTTCTCATAATCCAGGTTTAAGGTAAGGTTCTCTCTTTTTTCCTTTACATGGTCGCTATAGGGCTCAAAATTCCCGGTGTTACCCTCAAAGGTAAAACTGGAATTCTCATCCTCATCAAAATAATTGTAATTACTCTCTAAAAGGATCTTGTGTCCCTGGTCATTAAATTTATGATCGAAAACAAAATTATAGGTGGAATTCTGGTTTTCAAAGTTCAGGTCCAGATTCTGGGTCAGATTGTTCTCTGGATTGTCCGGATAGATAATGCTCAGGGCACCTACCGGACCTCCTTTATAAGGATTTTGATTGGTATAAAAGGAAAAGGTGTTGCTCTGATCGAGATAAAAGTCAACGCCAAGTTTAAGTAATAATGAACGTCTGTTGTTTACTAAATCAAAATTTTGACGGTAATTATCCTCAGTAAGGAAAATACGCCCAAAATTAGACCGATCTCCCCACTGGGCACCAAAATTTCCAAAGAAGTTGAATTTACCTTTTCGGTAATTCAGATCAAGAGCGCTGTTATAACGGGCATTCTCCCCAATAGTTACCCCGGCATTTAAATTGCCGTTAAATCCGTCATTGGCATTCTTGTGCAAAACGATATTGATGATCCCGCTCATGCCTTCAGGATTGTATTTGGCCGATGGGTTGGTGATCAGTTCAATGCTTTTAATAGAGGTAGAGGGTATCTGTCGAAGCAGCTGCGCTGCATCCATATTGGTGGGCCGCCCGTCAATCAAGATTTTTACATTGGAATTACCTCGAAGGGCGATATTTCCATTTTGGTCTACACTTACTGAGGGGATATTGTTCATAATCTCTGAGGCACTGGCACCAGTGGTAGTCAAGTCTTTCCCGACATTAATGACCTTTCGGTCCACGCGTTGTTCTATGGTGGTTCTTTCAGCCACAATGGTAACCCCATCGAGTAAAGCTACATCAGGTTCAAGGTAAATTTTCCCAAGGTTGAGGCTGGAATTCCTGCTGTTGAACTCTACTTCCTGCTGGAATGTTTTATACCCGATAAACTGGACCTGGAAAACATATTTTCCTGCAGGAACTTTGTCAATAGAGAAGCTTCCATCACCAGCTGAGGTGTTTCCCGAGATGAGGTTCCCATCCATATCATTGATCACAACCGTAGCATAGGGGATGGGTTCTTTTAATTCTTCATCGATTACCTGGCCGCTAATATTTCCAAAAGGTTCGTTATCCGCCAGGGATATGGCAGAAGAAAAAAGAGCGAAAATTAAAAATAACTGTTTCATTTTTTGATTGATTTTGATGATTAGTATTTATTAGATGATACCTTGTTATGCATAATGATTTTAAATTTTTTTTCTGAAAAGCCTTGTCATACAGCCCGGTTCTTCCCTGATTTTCTTTGTATGCTTATATAAAATGCATAGCAAAGTACTTTGTTATGCATAATAAAAAGCCGAAGAAATTCTCAAAATTTGAAAAGCCTTCACTCTAAAAGACGCAGGCAATTTTAAAATGTTACACTTTTTCTGAAAAAAAAATGAACCCATACCAGAATTCTGGTATGGGTTAAGAAAAACTTCCCGGATCCCAACACTAACCATCACATTAAACCGGGATTCCGGGGAAGCCTCTTACTTAAAAAGACAATTCCTTAATTTACTTGTTACACTTCATTAGAAAATATACTTTTGTTATATGAAAAAGAAAACTTTGGTTATTGGCGCTTCACTGAAACCCTCTCGATATTCGAACATTGCTATAAAGCGCCTGGTACAACATGGTCAGCCTACCGTTGCCATTGGTTTGCGAGAAGGAGAGGTTGAAGGTGTTAAAATAGAAAAAGATAAGCCTTCCTTTCAAGATATAGATACCGTGACCCTATACCTGAGTGCGCCACGGCAACCGGAATATTACGATTACATTCTTTCTTTAAATCCCGCACGAGTGATCTTTAATCCCGGTACAGAGAACCCTGAATTCTATGAAATTCTGAAAAAAAATCATATTGAGGTAGAACCGGCCTGTACTTTAGTGATGCTTTCTACGAATCAGTACTAGCCCTAAAAAGGTTAACGCGCCGTTTAATATCAGGATAAAGAATCCAAATTCAAACCCGAACCAGTTCAGGCTGTTGACGCTTATTAAATAAGACAGTACAGGGGCAAGGATTGCTACCAGGGGCACCAGTTTGTCTTTTATCTTCCAGCTTGTGAAGAGTCCAAGGGTATAAAGCCCCAGTAATGGACCGTAAGTGTAACCGGCAAATTCAAAAAGTTTGTTGATCACACTTTTGTCAGCGATCGCATATTTAAAGATCAGCATCACAACAATCATTAAAATGGAAATGACAATATGGATCCGTTTTCTAATCCTTATTTGTTTTTCCTGGTTGTAATATTTTTCGATTTCAAGAATATCTATACTAAATGAGGTGGTAAGGGCCGTTAAGGTACCATCGGCACTGGAATAAGCTGCGGCGATCAGCCCTAACACAAAGAGTATGGCCACGCCTATTCCCAGTTCTCCACTGGTGGCAATGGCGGGAAAAAGATCATCTTTTATGGCCTCTATCCCGTTAAGATCGGCGTACTGGGTGAGAAGAACCCCCAGGATTAGAAACAGCATATTTACTATGGTGAGTACTATGGTAAAAGTGAACATGTTCTTTTGGGCATCTCCGAGGTTTCTGCAGGTAAGGTTTTTCTGCATCATATCCTGGTCAAGCCCGGTCATCACTATGGCAATAAAGGCTCCACTGATAAATTGCTTTATAAAATGATGGCTGCTTTTCCAGTCATCAAAAAAGAAGATCTGGGTTAGTCCGGTATCGGAAAGATAATTGATCATTCCAGCGCCCGATACGCCTAATTCATCCGATAATACAATCAGGGTCAGCCCCAGGGCCAGGAGCATAAACAGGGTTTGCAGGGTGTCTGTCCATACCACGGTCTTAATACCGCTTCTGAAGGTATAGAGCCAGATAAGGAAAATAGTTACCGTTACGGTGACATAATAGGGAATCCCCAGGCCATCAAACAAAATAAGCTGCAGGACATTGGCCACCAAAAATAGCCTGAAACTCGATCCGACGATACGGGAGAGCAGAAAGAAGGAGGCCCCGGTCTTGTAGGAATATTTTCCAAAACGCGAATCCAGGTAGGTATAGATCGAGGTGAGATTAAGGCGGTAATAAAGCGGGAGGAGCACCAACCCTATCACGGCATAACCCACGGTATAGCCTAAAACTACCTGAAAATAACTAAAGCTATCGGTAGTCACCGTTCCTGGAAGCGAAATAAAGGTCACTCCGCTCAGGGAGGCCCCTATCATCCCAAAGGCTACAATATACCAGGGCGATTGACGGTTTGCCCTGAAGAATTCAGCATTGGTGCCAGCACGACTGGAAAAAAAGGAGATTAAAAACAAGACACCGAAATAAGCGGCAATCAAAAGCAGGATCTGATATGGTTGCATAGAATATTTTTCTGAAAGGCGAATTTACAAATTCAGGTTAAACTTGGGGGTTTTCAGAAGAAAATCGTCCGGGAAAAATATTAACTTAGCGCTATGGATTTTTCATCAAAATTACTGGAGCAAGCTGTAGAGGAAATGTCGCAATTACCCGGCATAGGAAAGCGAACCGCCCTGAGATTGGTCATGCATCTTCTCAAGCAACCCGAGGCGCAAACTCAGAATCTGGCCTCCTCCTTATCAAAACTGCGCAGTGAGATCAAACGCTGTAAGAACTGTTTTAATATCAGCGATACCGAACTATGTGATATTTGTGCCAATCCCGCCCGGGATAAAACCCTGGTGTGCGTGGTAGAGGACATCCGTGATGTGATGGCTATAGAAAACACTGGCCAATACCGGGGGCATTATCATGTACTGGGTGGTAAAATCAGTCCTATGGATGGGGTAGGGCCTTCACAACTTAACATTCAGCCTCTTGTCGAAAAAATAAAGGCCGGAGCCGTGGAAGAGATCATTTTTGCACTCAGCAGTACCCTGGAAGGAGACACGACAAATTTTTACATTTTCAAGCAACTGGAAGGCACCAAGATAAAAACCTCTACTATTGCCCGTGGTATTTCTGTGGGTGACGAACTGGAGTATGCAGATGAGGTGACCCTTGGCAGGAGTATCGCCAATCGGGTACCCTTTGAAAGTTCCCTGAAGGGCTAAGGGAAGTTTGACCTGGGATTTTTTTTAGATAAAAATTTAGTTTGAGGCTTTGAAATTGTAAATTTACCCAAACCTGTTTTTATCATTAACTTCAAATAATCATCATTAAAACCAAGTTTTATTGATTTTTTAATATTTAAATGGAGTGATTTTGGTAAATTCGCAAATACGAATCAAAAAATTAGCGTTCTAATATAGATATGGCAAAATTCGAACTTAAGCTGCCCCAGATGGGGGAAAGTGTTGCCGAGGCAACTATTACTAGTTGGTTAAAGGAAGTGGGTGATCCCATTGATGCCGATGAACCTGTTCTGGAAATAGCAACTGATAAAGTGGATAGTGAGGTTCCAAGTGAAGTGGAAGGCAAATTAGTAGAAAAGCTCTTCGATGTTGATGATGTGGTACAGGTGGGACAGACTATAGCTATAATCGAAACCGAATCTGAAGTTTCAGCCAGTGAGGACGAGCTGGAAATGGACCTCGACCAGGAACTCGCCTCAGAGGTCGAGGAGGTGGAAGCCAGCGTGGAAGCCGCCAGGGCCACAGCAGGAAGTCAGGATTTCTCAGAATCTGATCGTTTTTATTCTCCTTTAGTGAAAAATATAGCCAAAGAGGAAGATATCAGCCTTGAGGAGCTTGAGGCGCTCGAAGGAAGTGGTAAAGATGGCCGGGTAACCAAGGATGATATATTGGAGTATGTGAAAACCCGCAAGGAGCAGCCTGCCCAGACCGAGCCGGCCCGGTCAAAAGCACAGTCTGTAGATACCGGTAAGCTTGAAGGCGCCATGGGCGGAAAAGAAACCACCATGCGATCCGGAGAAGATGAGATTATCGAAATGAACCGCATGGGTAAGATGATTGCCCATCATATGGTTCAAAGTGCCCAGACTTCAGCGCATGTGCAGTCTTTTATTGAAGTCGATGTCACCAAAATCTGGAACTGGAGAAATAAACATAAAGGAGCGTTTGCAAAGCGGGAAGGAGAAAAATTGACCTTTACTCCAATCTTTATGGAAGCCGTGGCAAAAGCTATACGTGATTTTCCGATGATCAATATTTCTGTAGATGGCGATAAGATCATCAAGAAGAAAAATATCAACCTTGGAATGGCAGCCGCCCTTCCCGATGGAAATCTGATCGTGCCGGTTATAAAAAATGCCGACAGGCTTAATCTAGTGGGAATGGCTAAGGCAGTTAATGACCTGGCTAACCGCGCCCGTGAGAACAAATTAAAACCCGATGAAATTCAGGGTGGCACCTATACCGTGACCAATGTGGGTACCTTCGGAAGTGTGATGGGAACCCCTATAATCAATCAGCCGCAAGTTGGAATCCTCGCCTTAGGCGCTATTAGGAAAGTACCTGCGGTGATAGAAACCCCGGAGGGCGATTTTATAGGCATAAGGCATAAAATGTTCTTATCCCATAGCTATGATCACCGTGTGGTCAACGGCGCCCTGGGAGGGCAGTTCGTTCAGCGGGTAGCCCAATACCTGGAAAGTTTTGATAGCGATAGGGCTATCTGAAAATAGTAGAGATAAAAGCCGCAATGAAAATTGCGGCTTTTTTATAGGTTTTTAATATAGGCCTTGAGCAGTTGCAAGGCGGGATGATTCTTATCCTTTGCCTGTGAAAAAAGCACCTGTCGGTTCAGGTGTTTATAGCCGGTTATTTCCCCGGCTTCTTCAGGATTTATCCTTTCAAAGGCCATCGACCAGTCGGCAAAACTTCTGTTTTGAGAATAACCGTAATCCAGAATTAAAATATCCTTATGCCTGTGGTCCCTGGAGATTTTTTCAAATAAATTGGTGATATCTTTTTCTTCTCCTTCTAAAAACTGAATGAACAGGCCTTCATAGAGGATGAGCATTCCCGTAATTCCTAAGGCTTCATTGCTAATTCTGGCCTTTGTAAGCATTTCTTTCAGTGCGGAATCGGTCAGCGAATGGGATTGCTGACTAACGTATGAGAGGTACTTTAACACTATAAAAAGTTTCAGATCTATTCAAAGATATAAAATCCTTGTGGATAATCATTTCCTGGGCAAAGCTCATTCTTCTCTTTATTTTGGGCTAAAGCAACCGACTAAATTATGGTATATTTGCCCAAAAGAAGCTTTCCCATGGAATTAAATTTAACCAAACCTATTTGTTTTTTTGATCTCGAAGCCACCGGAACGAATCTGGCAAAGGATCGTATCGTTGAAATAGCCATATTAAAAATTTACCCCAACGGAAATAAAGAGAGTAAAACCTGGCTGGTAAACCCTGAGATGACCATTCCTGAGGAAGTGATAGCTATCCATGGTATCACCAATGAAAAAGTAGCTGATGAACCGACATTTAAGGAATTGTCCCCTAAGGTTTATGAAATGATAAAAGGCTGTGACCTGGCCGGGTATAATTCCAACCGTTTTGATATCCCGCTTCTGGTGGAAGAGCTGCTTCGCGCAGGAATAGACTTCGATATGAAAAATGTGGTTGCAGTAGATGTACAGACTATTTTTCATAAAAAAGAACAAAGAACCCTTTCTGCCGCTTATCAGTTTTATTGCGGGAAAAACCTCGAGAATGCCCATACGGCAGAGGCGGATACCAATGCCACCTACGAAGTTTTGAAATCTCAGCTGGAACGTTATGAAGACCTTGAAAACGACATAAAATTCCTTGCTGATTTTTCTGCCAGGAAACGCTTTGCTGATTTTGCGGGCTTTGTGGTTTACGACAAAAAAGGGGACGAGGTTTTTGGTTTTGGTAAGTTTAAAGGAAAGAATGTTTCCGAGGTTTTTGAAAAAGAGCCCGGATATTTTGGCTGGATTCAGAATGCTGATTTTCCGCTCTACACCAAACGAGTGCTAACGGCCATTAAACTCAGAAAACTCAACACCAAAATAAAGTAGTGCTTTATTGTTATGAAAATAATTTGTATTGGTAGAAATTATACCCAGCATATCGCTGAGCTTGAAAATGAAAAACCTCAGGAGCCTGTAATCTTCTTGAAACCCGATACGGCTATTTTACTTAAAAAACAGCCTTTTTTCATTCCTGATTTTTCAAAAGATGTGCACTACGAAGTGGAGGTCCTGGTGAAAATCAAAAGGGTAGGGAAATATATTCAGCCAAAATTCGCCCATAAATATTATGATGAAATAGGACTTGGAATAGATTTTACCGCCCGGGATCTTCAGAAAAAACTGAAAGAGAAAGGTTTGCCCTGGGAAAAAGCCAAGGCCTTTGATGGGGCAGCGGTAATAGGGGAAAAATGGATATCCAAAAAATCGTTTTCCGATATAAATAATATTAACTTTAGTCTTTGGAAGAATGAAGAAAGCGTTCAGCAGGGCAACACCGCTCATATGTTATGGAAGATCGATGAGCTGATAGCCTATGTATCGGAGTTTTTTACCCTTAAGATCGGGGATGTGATCTTTACCGGTACTCCTGCGGGAGTAGGTAAGGTGCAACCCAACGACAGGTTGACCGGATTTCTGGAAAAGGAAAAAATGTTTTCAATCAATATTAAATAGGGATATGAGCAGTTATAATTTAGAAGGTGTAGAAGAAATGGCTGGAGGAGATAAGGAATTCATGAAAGTTGTGGTGCAGACTTTTTTGGAGGAAATCCCTCCTGATGTAGAGGCGATGAATGAAGCTATTTCCAATAATAATCCTACCCTGGCATACCAGTATGCTCACAAGATGAAACCCAACCTGCAATTATTCGGCCTTGAGCTTTTAAATGAAGTTAAGGTTATAGAGAGCTGGGCTAAAGCCGGGAAGAAAAAGGATGAAGTGCCGCAGGCGGCAGCCAAGATTACCAGAAAAGTCAATGTGGCAGGGATCGCCCTTAAAAGAGATTTTGAACTCGAATGAAAGCGGAGATAATCACTATTGGTGACGAGATTTTAATAGGCCAGATTATAGATACCAATTCAGCTTTTCTTGCCTCAGCCTTAAATAAGATTGGAATTTCTGTACATCAGATCTCCAGTATCGAAGATGAGCGTTCTCATATTCTTACCGCCTTAAAGGAAGCTTCCCAAAGAGCGGAAATAGTGCTCATTACAGGAGGGCTTGGACCCACCAGGGATGATGTGACCAAATCCAGCCTTTGCGCTTATTTTGAAGACGAGCTTACTGAAAATAAAGAGGTGTTGCAGCATATTGAGCAGCTCTTTGAAAAATACATAGAGACGCCAATTTCTGAGCTGAACCGCAGACAGGCCCTGGTGCCTTCAAAGGCCGAAGTACTTTTTAATAAATACGGTACCGCACCGGGGATGTTATTCCGGAAGGATGGGGTGATGTATATTTCTTTACCAGGGGTACCCTTTGAGATGAAGGAACTGGTGAAAAATGAAGTATTGCCAAGGCTACAGCAAGAATTTAAACGTCCTATCATACTGCATAAAACTGCAATTACTTATGGTCTTGGCGAAAGCGCTATTGCCGAAAAGATAGCAGATTGGGAAGATCAGTTACCACAAAACATTAAATGTGCCTACCTTCCTAATTTTGGAAAGGTTAGAATAAGGCTTACCGCCATCGGGGATAATGAACAGCAGCTTCAGAACTCTATAGCCGGCCTGCTTACGGACCTGCATCAGTTGATCGGGGATATTATAGTGGGTTATGAAGATGATGAGCCGGTGGAGATTCAAATAGGCCGCTTGCTTTCCACTGCAAAACAAAGCATAGCCACTGCAGAAAGCTGTACCGGCGGCCGCATCGCCAATTTGCTGGCTACCCCGCCTGGAGCTTCAGTCTATTTCAAAGGGAGTGTAGTGAGTTATGCTACCCAAATCAAGGAAGAGCTTTTGGAGATTCCGTCAGAATTAATAGAGAAGCATAGCGTGGTTTCTGCCGAGGTAGCCGAGGCTATGGCCAGGAATGTCCGATCCATTTTAAAGACGGATTTTGCGATTTCTACCACCGGTAATGCAGGTCCGGGGAAAGGAGACAGCAATGCTGAAATCGGGACAGTGTATATAGGAATTGCGACGCCCGAGCGGGTGTATTCCAAAAAATTTATCTTTGGAAATCACCGGGAAAAGGTAATAGGGAAAACCGTGCATAAAAGCCTGGAGCTTATTCTAAATGAAATTCTTAAATTTGCAAATACATAATTTTTATTTCCCCTTTTACCTGGTAATTAGCCCTTTTGGAAGTAAAAAGACTATGGTCTCCTGGTTAGCCAAGCGCTTAGATCTTGTAAATTAAGCAGGTAGCATTTCGATCGATGACTTAAAAACAAAGGGACGGAGCAGGCAAAAGCTCCGGTGAAATAAAAAATAAAACACATAAAATATTTTTAAAAAATGAGTTGGCGATTAGGTAAAAAAATCGTTAATTTGCAGCCTGTTTTGAAATAACAAGTTAAAGAATAGAACAATGTCAAGAGTTTGTGAACTTACGGGAAAAAAGGCGATGGTAGGAAACAATGTTTCTCACGCGATGAATAAAACCAAGCGTAAATTTAACGCCAATCTGGTTAAAAAACGTTTTTTCATTCCTGAAGAGGACAGATGGGTAACTTTAAAGGTTTCTACTTCTGCACTTAAAGATATTAATAAAAAAGGCATCTCTGCTGTAATGAAAGAGGCAAGGGAAAAAGGCTTTTTTAAGAAATAATCCCGGGCATAAAAACATAGAATAATGGCAAAGAAAGGCAACAGAGTACAGGTAATTTTAGAGTGTACAGAGCATAAGGAGTCTGGGCAACCAGGAACTTCAAGATACATCACTACCAAGAATAAAAAGAATACACCGGATAGAATGGAGTTGAAGAAATTCAATCCTATTCTTAAGAAAATGACGGTTCACAAAGAGATAAAATAATTTGAGTCATGGCAAAGAAATCAGTAGCATCTATACAAACAGGGTCTAAAAGATTGACCAAAGCGATTAAAATGGTTAAATCTCCAAAAACCGGTGCCTATACCTTTGTAGAAGCAATTATGGCTCCGGAAGACGTGAACGACTTTTTGAAGAAAAAGTAATTTAGTACTTTAGGTACAAGACATTATAAAAAGCCGTCTGGATAAACTCCGGGCGGCTTTCTTAATTTAAAGCCTTAGTGGGAGCAAATCCGTGCCGGCAGAGCGTTCTTATTTTCTATAAGCCCGGGCTGTGGTATGCCATCCCATTTATGTATATTTACACTTATTATTATTGAATTTCCTTCCCAGAAATTCCCTTTTTAAACCAAACCAAAAATGAGCTTATTCAAAAAAATATTTTCAAAGGATAAGAAAGAAAACCTTGACAAAGGTCTGGAAAAAACCAAAACCAGCTTCTTTGATAAAATGAGCAAGGCGGTAGCCGGTAAATCCAAAGTTGATGATGAGGTCTTAGATGATCTGGAGGACGTGCTGGTAAGCAGTGATGTGGGTGTGGCCACTACCATAAAAATAATTAACCGCATAGAAGAAAGGGTCGCCCGGGATAAATACCTGGGAACCGAGGAACTCAATCGAATTCTCCGCGAAGAAATCGCCGCGCTTATGGCTGAATCCGAATCAGGAGAAGCTGCTAATATTCAACTGCCCGATGTTAAACCTTATGTGATTATGGTGGTAGGGGTAAACGGGGTAGGAAAAACGACCACCATCGGGAAACTGGCACATCAGTTTAAAAGCGCTGGAAAAAAGGTGGTTCTTGGAGCTGCCGATACTTTTCGGGCTGCAGCCATAGACCAGTTACAGATCTGGGCCGATCGCACTGATGTTCCTATTATCAAACAAAAAATGGGAAGCGATCCTGCTTCTGTAGCCTTCGATACTGTGCAAAGCGCAGTAAAACAAGATGCCGACGTAGTGCTTATCGATACCGCTGGTCGCTTGCACAATAAGGTGAACCTTATGAATGAGCTCACGAAAGTAAAACGCGTGATGCAAAAGGTCATCCCGGATGCCCCTCATGAAGTACTCCTTGTGTTGGATGGTTCCACAGGCCAGAATGCCTTCGAACAGGCTAAACAGTTCACGGCCGCTACCGAGGTAACCTCTCTTGCGGTAACCAAACTTGACGGTACGGCAAAAGGGGGTGTGGTCATCGGTATCAGTGACCAGTTTAAGATTCCTGTAAAATACATTGGGGTGGGAGAAGGTGTTGAAGATCTTCAGGTATTCAATAAATACGAATTTGTAGACTCTTTCTTTAAACAATAAAAATTGCTTTTATGAACAAACTTATCCTCCTGTCTTGTCTTGCGCTATTTATTTCCTGTGGAGATAAAGAGGCTGATAAAGAAGTCCAGGGGAATGCCAGGGACAGCGTTACTCAACCGGAAGAAATGGAGTATAAGGTCCTGGATTCGGAATTTATTGTCCTGGATTCTTTATGGGCACCTTTTGAGCAGGATCTCCAGGCTTTTGCAGAAGACCGTTATGTAGCTTTGAGAGAGGGGCTCCTGGAAGCCGATATCCCGGAAATCCAGGAACAGATAAGGAACGGGGAACTCAGCTACGAGGAACTAGTCTTGTTTTACCTTTATCGCATCAAAAGATATGATAGGGAGAATGCGCTTTCCCTAAACTCAGTTATTTCTCTGAATAAAGATATTCTACAACAAGCCCGGGAAAAGGATAAGTTGCTCAAAGAGGGCGGCGAACATCATCCTATCTTTGGAATACCAGTGCTTTTAAAAGACAATATCAATGCAAAGATGGCCTCCACCACAGCAGGGTCGGTTGCCCTTCGGGATAATCAAACCGAGGATGCTTATATTGTGAAGCAGCTCAAAAATAACGGCGCCCTTATCCTGGGTAAAGCCAACTTAAGTGAGTGGGCCTATTTCTTTTGCGGGGAGTGTCCCAGCGGATATTCCGCCATTGGGGGACAAACCCTTAACCCTTACGGGAGAAAGATCTTTGATACCGGTGGTTCCAGCTCTGGAAGTGCTGTAGCCGTGGCCGCAAATTTAGCTCCTGTAGCTGTAGGATCTGAAACCTCAGGTTCTATTTTATCCCCGTCGAGCCAGAACGCTTTGGTGGGGCTTAAACCTACCATAGGACTGCTAAGCAGGGGAGGAATTGTTCCGATTTCAGGAACCCTGGACACCCCGGGGCCTATCACCAAATCAGTGGTAGATAATGCAATCTTGTTATCGGCAATGGCCGGCAAGGATGAGGATGATCCAGCCTCTGAAGATTTTTCTGATCCTGTTCAGGATTACTATACTCCTTTGGAAAAGGCAAGTATAGACGGGAAACGATTTGGAGCTATAAAAGGCCTTATGGAAGATTCGCTTTACGTTCAGGCCCTGGAAGATCTTAGAAAAGCAGGGGCAGAGGTGGTAGAATTTGAAGCTCAGGATGTTCAGCTTCCAAATTTTGTGAGGCTTTTGAACCTGGATATGAAGAAGGACCTTCCGGAATATTTTGAAAAATACGGTGGAAATACCGGTTTTTCTTCAGTGGAGGACCTGGTAAAATTTAATATAGAAGATTCGAGCTTAAGAATGCCTTACGGTCAGGCTTTGTTTGAAGGAATCTTGCAGGATTCCGCTTCAAGGGAGGATTTTGCTGCCATTAAAGACACCCTAAACCGAAACGGAAAGCAATTCTTTGATGTACCTATGAAAGAACATGACCTGGACGCAGTGCTTTCCATTAATAATTATCACGCTGGTTTCGCAGCGGTAGCCAAATATCCGGCTATTACTGTACCAATGGGCTTTACCGGGGAGGGAGCTCCAAAAGGACTCACTATTGTGACTATCCCCAATGGGGAGCAGGATCTGCTTAATTGGGCCCGGGTTTATGAAGAACAATCAAAAAGACGTAAAGCTCCTGAAAATTATACCGACTAATGCGCAGTAATTATCTTTCCCTCATCTCTAAGATCATTTTCTTTTACAGCATCTTTTATGTAGTGATGAAAATCATTGCCGCCCTGGGGGGAAATGCTCCTTATGCCAATCTCATCCTGGCCTTGCCATATCTTGTTTTTGCAGTTATTGGCTGGCGAATGGTGAAAAAAAGCAGCTACCACTGGGCTTATGTGATCGCAGGAGTGGTCCTTATCAGCCTGGTGAGGTATTTTGAACAGGACTGGATGATCGCTATTGAAAGTTATTTTGGTGCTTGACCCTCACAATTAATGTCTGGAGTCTTTCCATGGCTACACAAGGATTCCCAGTTCCATTATTCATGGCCAGGAAGGAGCCAAGAGGAAAAAATATTGGTTTTTTAGTTCATTTCCATGGTATTTTCCGATTTTTACCTCACCCATTAAAAACTTTTTCTGTGAAACCTAAAAAATCCTATCCCAATGAAGTGTATCTCAACGGTAGCTGGCTTAGTCCTGATAAGGCTCAGGTCTCTGTCTTTGACCGGGGTTTTATGCTTGGCGATGGAATCTATGAGGTGAGCCCGTTCTATAAGGGTAAAGGCTTTAAACTCAGGGAACACCTGCAACGGCTGCAATATTGCCTGGATCAGATTAGCCTGGAGTTCGATGCTTTTAGCCTGGAGAAGATAATCTATAAAGCTATAACCCGGGCCGAACTTTCCACACAGGATTGTGCGGTATATATGCAGGTCACCCGGGGGGTAGCTCCCAGAACCCATTATTATCCGGAGAAAGCCAGACCGACAGTTTTGTTGTATGCCTTCCCGGTAACCCTGGAGGGTTTCGATAAAAAAAGCTGGAAGGTAAGTGTGACCAAAGACCGTCGATGGCATCGTTGTGATATCAAATCCATTTCCCTGCTGGCCAATGTTATGGCCAATGAAGAAGCGATCACCACAGGTTTCGATGAGACCTTGCTAATACGAAATGGTTGGTTTACCGAAGGCTCCCATACCAGTATTTTCTTTGTGAAACAAGGCAGTCTTTTTACCCACCCTAAGGGACCGGACATCCTTTCAGGAGTTACCCGGGATGTAGTGCTGGATCTTGCCCAGGACCTTGGACTGAAGGTGAAAGAAGCTAAAGTACACCTGGATGAACTGGTAGAGGTAGAGGAGGTTTTTGTAACTGGTACGACCACCCAGATCATGAAAGTACATTCAATCTTCTATAAGGACAAGGAGGTCTTTACCACTAAAAAAGAGGATATAACCCGGAAGTTACAACAGGTTTTTATAGAGCGGACCAGGCCTTAAAGATCAAATTAATCCTTTATCACCCTATATTCCCTTAATACCGGTAAAACCTTCTCCATTGGAATAGCCTGAATACTGCCTCGATGGCCTTTGGTGCTTTGGGCCATAAAAAGAGAATTTAAAATAGCCTCTTCCGTAGCTTCGATAGCGGCCATAAACAATGGGGACATCAAATCGTTAGGGACTACTTCCATACTTTGGGTGTCGTTTTCCACCTTATAAGGAACCCGTACTTTTTCAGAGGTGGAAAAAGCGATCACATAATCACCACTGCCATTGGAGACAATTCCCCCGGTTTTGGCTATGCCCAGGAAAGCACGTTTTGCAAGGCGTTCCAGGTTGCGGCTTCCCAATGGGGCATCAGTGGCCACCACGATCATGCATGAGCCATCCGTATTGCTCATCAGCTTATCACTAAAACTGAATTTCTGTAGTGTTTTTCCCACAGGCGCTCCTGCGATCTGCAGGACCCCGCCAAAATTACTTTGTACCAACACACCCAAAGTGTATCCGCCCATGCTTTCCGGGAGTTTTCGGGAGGCCGTTCCGATTCCGCCTTTCAGGCCAAAGGCTACGGTCCCCGTTCCGGCCCCCAGACTGCCTTCTTCGGTATTGGTAGTGGTAGCCTTTTCTATGGCGTAGCGTACATCCTCGGTACGAATATGCTGGCCTCGTATATCGTTGAGAAATCCGTCGTTGGTTTCTCCCACCACCGCATTGACCGAACGGATATTTTCATTGCCCTGCTGCTCCAGGCTGTATTGTATAACCGCATCCATTGCAGTGCCCACATTAAGGGTATTGGTAAGGATCACCGGAGTTTCAAGGTTACCAAGTTCCTGCACCTGGCTGCTGCCGGCAAGTTTTCCAAAGCCATTCCCGATATAGATCGCTGCCGGGACTTTTTGCTGAAAAATATTTCCTCCGTGGGGCAGGATAGCGGTCACCCCGGTACGCACCGAATCTCCTTTAATCAAACTCTTATGACCGACTTTGACGCCTTTGACATCTGTGATGGCATTTAAGGCACCGGTGGGCAGCACCCCAATCTCAATACCCAGCTCGCGCAGGCGCTGTTGAGAAAATATATGCTGGCTGATGAAAAGGAGTAAAAACAGGGCAACCAAAGGCTTTTTCATGACTTCATATTTTAAGTTTTGAAGATACCAAATTCCGTTCATTTATGGTGAATGCCTCCATTTTTACGAATCAGGTGGAAGTTCTCATTTTAGATCGTATCTTTGCACCCGCTTTGAGCAAGGCAGGAAAAACAGAATTCTATGAGGACCAAGACGATTAAAAAGAACAGGATCAATGTGGTAACCCTGGGCTGTAGTAAGAACGTTTACGATAGCGAGGTGTTAATGGGACAGTTACGGGCCAATAAAAAAGATGTGGTTCACCAGCAGGATGGGAATATCGTGGTCATCAACACCTGTGGCTTTATTGATAATGCCAAGGAAGAATCGGTAAATACCATCCTGGAATATGTAAAACAAAAGGAAGAAGGGGAGGTTGATAAAGTTTTTGTGACGGGATGCCTTAGTGAGCGCTATAAACCCGATCTTCAAAAAGAGATTCCCGATGTGGACCAGTATTTTGGGACTACTGAACTTCCTGGTTTGCTTAAAGCACTGGAAGCAGATTATAAACATGAGCTTTTGGGCGAACGCCTTACCACAACCCCAAGGAACTATGCTTACCTTAAAATCGCTGAAGGTTGTGACAGGCCTTGTTCATTCTGCGCCATTCCCCTTATGCGAGGCGGCCATAAATCCACGCCCATTGAAGACCTGGTGAAAGAGGCTAAAAACCTGGCAAAAAATGGGGTGAAGGAACTTATCCTTATCGCGCAGGACCTTACCTATTATGGCCTTGATCTGTATAAAAAACGAAATTTAGCCGAATTATTGGAAAACCTGGTAAAGGTAGAAGGGATCGAGTGGATCAGGTTGCATTATGCTTTTCCTACCGGCTTTCCTATGGATGTGCTGGAGGTGATAAAACGCGAACCCAAGGTATGTAATTACCTGGATATTCCTTTGCAGCATATTTCTACAGATTTACTGAAATCCATGCGTCGCGGAACCACACATGAAAAGACCACAAACCTGTTGAAGGATTTCAGAAGGATCGTGCCGGAGATGGCTATCAGGACTACGCTAATTGTGGGATATCCCGGAGAAACAGAGGCTCATTTTCAGGAACTCAAGCAATGGGTTAAGGAGATGCGTTTTGAGCGATTGGGCTGTTTTACCTATTCACACGAAGAAAACACCCATGCTTATAACCTCCAGGACGATGTGCCTCAGGAGATAAAACAGCAGCGAGCCAATGAGATTATGGAAATTCAAAGCCAGATCTCCTGGGAATTGAACCAGCAGAAAATAGGGCAGACCTTTAAGGTGGTAATTGACCGAAAGGAAGGAAACTACTTTATAGGTCGTACCGAATTCGACTCTCCTGATGTGGATAATGAGGTGCTGATTGACGCCACTTCCATCTATTTAAAGACCGGCGAATTCTACCAGGTTAAGATCAATGATGCCGCAGATTTTGATCTCTACGGGGAACCGGTCAATGTGGAAGCTAAAATACCTGGCAGAAGGGAAATCAAAGTCAGATCGGTTTAACAAGTCCGAAAATATAATTTAAAGGAAAAGCCTGCATCTGATGGAGCAGGCTCTTAGGATTAGAGCAGTTTGGTTTATATTCACTGCTGCTTGCTGGACTCGCCCATGAGAGTTATCAGGCAATGGTTACCTGGGGTTCCAGGTATACATCCTGTACTCTTCTTAAGATATCTACCCCTTCAGCCATGGGACGTTGGAAGGCTTTTCGGCCCATAATAAGACCTGATCCCCCCGCGCGTTTATTGACAATGGCCGTGCGTACTGCTTCCTTGATATCTGATTCACCCTTGGAACCCCCCCCGGAATTAATCAATCCGATCTTGCCCATATAACAATTGGCCACCTGGAGCCTGCAGCGATCTATCGGATGGTCTGTGGTGAGCTCTTCATACATCGCCTCATCATATTTTCCAAAATCGATGTTTTTAAAGCCCCGATCGGTCTCCGGTAACTTTTGTTTGATAATATCAGCCTTAATGGTTACCCCGAGATGATTAGCCTGGCCGGTAAGATCGGCAGCGGTATGGAAATCCTCTTTTTTTGTTTTGAATGCATTGTTTCTGGTGTAGCACCAAAGAATGGTGGCCATTCCCAGCTGATGCGCCTGCTCAAAAGCCGCGGCGATTTCCTGAATTTGCCTATTGCTTTCTTCGGAACCGAAATAAATGGTAGCCCCCACGGCAGTAGCTCCGAGGTTCCAGGCTTCCTTTACCGTTCCATAGGAGATCTGGTCATATTTATTGGGATAGGTCAGTAGTTCATTATGATTTAATTTCACCACAAAAGGAATTTTATGGGCATACTTTCGGGCATGTAATCCCAGGGCCCCAAATGTTGTGGCTACCCCGTTGCAACCTGCTTCCATGGCTAGTTTTATGATGTTTTCTGGATCGAAATAATCCTGGTTCTTGTAAAAGGAAAAAGCTGCAGAATGTTCAATCCCCTGATCGATGGGGAGAATATTCAAGTAACCCGTTCCTGCCAGGTTGCCGTGATTGTATAACTGAGAAAGGCTTTTGAGAACCTGGGGATTTCGGTCACTTTCTATAAAATTCTCAATGGTTCTGGGTCCGGGAACGGTGAGCCGGTCTTTGGAAATTTTTTTACTCACGTGTTCCAGATAGTAGGAGGCCTCCTGGCCCAGGATTTCTGTGATTTCATCTAAAGTTCTCATAGTATTTTATTTTTTTAATTGAAAATTCTTTAAATCCCAAAGGGATATGTTTCAGGAGTTAGTTCAGGATTGGGATGCAACTTTAAAGGATGCAGGGCCCTAGTTCTGTCGATAAATAAAAAAGCATCATAGCGGTCAGAAAGCCGGGAAGGCACATAGTTCCCCCTTTCATGATCGGGATGATAAACCACTCCTATCGCCCGGTGCCCCATTTCTTGTGTGAATTGTTCCTTTAAAGATTGATCTTCATCGAAAATAATAAGCTTATTCTGGGGACTTTCCTGGTGCAGAAGGAATTCCACGCTTCCCCGGATGGCCTTAGGAACCTTCATACGCTCCATGGGTGCACCCCATCTTTTTCCGGCTATTACTGATCCTTTATACGATCCAAATCCTACCAGGCACACCTGGTCTTCCCGGTATCGTTCTCTTACCAGTTGCCCCAGGTTGATCAGACCATCGGCAGCCATATCAGTTGCCCGGGCATCTCCGATATGGGTGTTGTGTTCCCATACGATAACCTTGGCATCTTTACCATGATGTTTCATAAGCCGGTCCAGGGTTTCGGCCATATGCCTATCCCGGATATTCCAGGAATCCTCCCCAAAGCCTGCCATGGCTTTATAATATTTTTCAGCATTAGCCATGACAAGAGCATTCAACTCTGCATTTAATCCCGCTTCTTCCTGCCGGTCATAACTGTGGGCTTTTTTTCTGACTTCTTTCAAAAGGTCCACTACTTCTCTTTTGCAGTCCGAATGGGAAGAGGAGAAGACCGAGGCATAAGAATCCCTGGCTTTAAAAGGTTCAAAGCACTGCACGGCCTCACGGGCCAGCCTGGCTGTTTCCGGATCCTCTTTTTCCAGATAACCCATAATGGCCTCCATGGATTCCCACAGGCTATACACATCCAGGCCATAGAAGCCTGTTTTTTCTTTTAAGGCCAGGCCCTCATTATGGTCCCGTAACCAGGTGGCAAAAGCAGCGACCTCCCAGTTAGCCCACATCCATGTGGGCCAGCGTC
The DNA here is from genome assembly GCF_054121475.1 of Salegentibacter profundi. Classification (NCBI taxonomy): domain Bacteria; kingdom Pseudomonadati; phylum Bacteroidota; class Flavobacteriia; order Flavobacteriales; family Flavobacteriaceae; genus Salegentibacter; species Salegentibacter profundi. The sequence goes on along the minus strand of NZ_JBSYGG010000004.1, from coordinate 107,321 downwards.
GGAATTGCCTCAGCACCTCTAAGATATCCCTCGGGGATTGCTCATAGTTTTTAATCCAGGAATTAATATGATAACAATCGGGCCAGTCACCCTCCACCGCGATAAAGGAAAAGCCTTTCTCTTTAATCAATCTTTTGGATAATCGTGCGCGCCATGTATAGTATTCATGGGTGCCATGACTGGCCTCGCCCAGCAGGACGTATTTGGAGTCCCCGATCCTGTCCATTAAAGGATCGAGATCCTGGGAATTTTCGAGACGGTGATAAAATTTATCCATCCTGGGGCTTACCTCTTTTTCTGACCACATAGTACCAGGGTTTAGATTCATAGCTTTAAGGTAAGTATTTCAATACAAACCTTTATTCCAGGTGGTTATAAAAAAAATATAAAATACGTTAAGATAGAGGCCAGACTTAATTTGGCCCGAAAGTCAGACTTTTTTACTTCTTCTTTTGGTATAATCGATATAGATGTAGATGACATAGGCGATCAGTCCGAGCCCTCCTACCCAGTATAGTCCACTTTTCAGCTCGGAAATGTCATCAGAAAAAATTCCTATAGCGATGGACAGGGGGACCATTCCAGTGAGGGTCGCAAGCATGAATTTTTTGAACTTCATCTGAAGCATACCTGCAATAAAACTTATAGCATCATTGGAAAGAAAAGGTGAGATTCGAAAAAGGACCACCGATCCGAAAGAATAATTGGTGATCCAGAAATCCATTTTTTCCATCCTCTTTTTTCCGATGACTTTGGTAAGAAAAGCTCCTTTGAAGCTTTTGCCGATATAATAACCTATGCAGGAAGCCAGAACCACTCCTGTGAGGGCGATGAGAATCCCCCACCAAAATCCATAGGCTCTCACCGCTATGATAATAGGAAGCCAGGAAGGGAAAACAATTAGGAACATCTGCAAAATGATAAATACTATTATGGCCAATGGTCCCCAGATTCCAAAATCTTTGAAATATTCTTTGGTATACTCTTCATTACCATTGATCAGGATATTTACAGTAGTGTCTATGAACTGTCCAAACGAGGGTAGGGCAAAATAGGCTAATACAGACACCCCCAGAATGCTTCCGGAAATTATAAAGGAGGTATGTTTAGCTTTTATAATCTTTTTCACGCGCTACAGGTCCTATATAAAATTACAAAATATCGCCACTGATAAACACTGAAATTTACGAGCTTTATCTATAAGTATAAAGGATTCCTTCTGTAAAAGGCGTCCATAGACAAGCCTTTAATCCCGATGCCTTCAGGGCATTATTTGACCAGGTGTTACAGGTTTTAAAAAGACTCAGCGAACCCCTGGCCTTATAGAATGCATCTCGTGAGCTATAATGCAACCCGTTAATTAGGTGCACCTTTCCTTTTCTGTCAGTCTCAAAGCTTTTTTCGAGAAATTCGGTGAGCTTGAGGTATTGATTGCGGCTTATCTTTAAGCTGATCGTTTTTTCGGAAGAAGGAGGATTTTTCAAAAATTCCAGGTGCAGGGCTGCAGGAGTCTTTAAAAACAAAGCCCGAAAACCGGTCTTTAAGCTCAGGTCCTTCCATTGGGGGGTATTGCGGTAAAACTCAAGGTCACCCCAACCAAAAGCGATAAATCTTGTTTCGGGGGCATCCGAGAGGCTATGTCCGAGTGAAATATTATCCTGCCAGTCCTTTAATTCATGATGTAAGGGAACCACGATATCGGTGTGTAGCCTTGAGGTCTGGAGATAGATGGTAACCCCGTTTTCTGAGGGCTGAAAATCCGAATTTACCGGAATAAGCATTCCTGTAATGGCAGCAAAGAGATAGATCACTGGCGGAAGAAGGATCAGCAAAACAACTATTTTCAGGGCAGCTTTCATCATTAATAAGGTAGGTTAAATTTCCAAACTGGGAAAGCAATATATCCTTCTTACCTACAACAACATTCTTTATGCTGGCAACAGCGCCAGGATCATAAACGAGCTTATCATTTACTTTTTGCCTTGTTTTCGCCGGTCGATATAGATATAGAGTCCGTATAGCACAAATCCAGCACCACCTATCCAGTAGAGACCATTTTTCAAAGTGTCAGGATCTTCGGCAAAGTAACCTATGGAAATAGCAAGGGGAGTGATCCCGGTAAGGGTTGCCAGGATGAACTTTCGATATCCCATGGTGAGCATACCAGCGATAATACTTATGGCATCGTTGGAAAGAAAAGGAGAAACCCTAAATAGGGCTATCGCCCAGAAACCATAATCCTCCACCATGTCATTTACTTTCCTATTTTTATCTTTTCCAAGGATTTTAGCCAAATTGCCTTCCCCCAATAGTTTTCCTATGGCGTAACCCAGGCTGGAGGCTAAAAAGACCCCAACTATGGAAATAAGTACCCCGCCGATAAAACCATAAGCCAGTACCGCCACGATCATCGGTAACCAACTGGGGAAAATGACCAAGAAGATCTGGAGAATCATTAAAATGACTATGGCTGCAGGTCCCCAAAAACCAAATCCTTTAAAGTGATCTCGGATCCTTTCTTCATCCTTGCTTAATAGGATGTCCCAGGTTTGGTTGATAAAATCTCCAAATGGAGGATAGGTAAAGTAGGCGATGATAAGCCCCAGGATAATAGCTGCAGTTACAAAGTAAGATATCTTTTTGGTCAAACTAACTTTTTTTATTGAGGGATTTTGGAAATTAGTCTGAACTGAGGTTTTCCTTCTTTTGAAAGTCGGTACTGATAAATGGCCTGTCCGTTAATATGTCCGTCTTCAAATTCAGCCCAGATAAACCGATCATTAAGAATTTCAGTATTGACAAAATGCATTTTGCCTCCAAGGACACCTGCTTCCGGAATTAGTTCAGGATTACTTTTTAAAGCATCCTTGACAAAGGTTTCAGGATTGGAAATGGTATCAAAAGCTTTTGAAAAAACTTTCGGGTTGCGATTTTTCAACACCAATAATTCTTTTTGTAAAGAATCATTTTGAACCCTTAGGACATCGACCTGGGCACGTAGCTCATCGAGCTTCAACTGGGTCTTTTGTTCCTGGGCTTCATTGTTACAAGCCTGTAACAGGGCCATACCAATAATGAGTAATAGCTTTTTCATCAGTATAAAATTAAACTGAATTTTATTCTCTTTCGTTAAAATTCTTATAATTCCCGAGCCACCAGGTAAATGGTATAGGCTAAATAAAATACAAACAAGACACCGGCCTCCCACCGGTCTAACATTTTTCGTTTACCGGTAAACATGGCCAGCATCAGAAAAAGTGTCCCTCCTGCAAGAATGTAGAGATCGGTATTAAAGGAAAGGTTATAACTGGCGGGACTAATCAAAGAAGCCGTGCCCAGGATAAGCAGGAAATTAAAAATATTTGAACCGATGATATTTCCCACGGCGATATCAGCATTTTTCTTTATTGCCGCCACCATAGAAGTAGCCAGTTCAGGTAGGGAAGTTCCGGCAGCAATAACGGTAAGACCGATAACTTTTTCACTAATTCCTAAGTTTTCTGCTATCTCAATGGCATTGTTTACCACCAGTTGTCCCCCAAGGACCAACCCAGCCAGACCCCCGATGATAAACAGACTCATCTTGAGATTCGATAACTTTTTCTCAGGACTAGTTCCTATGCTTTTTTCTAAGGTAAGTTGTTTATAGACGTAATATAAAAAACCCAAAAACCCGAAAAGTAAAATAATACCTTCCCACCTCCCCAGGATATTTTCAGCACCGGATAGCAGTGCCCCGTCATTGACCATCATGAACAAAATTATAACGGCAACCAATGAAATGGGAATCTCTTTCCACGCAGTACTGGATTGTACTGCCAGGGGGGTGATAAGTCCTGTGAGCCCCAGAATAATGAACAGGTTAAAGTTATTACTGCCTATGACATTCCCAAAAACGATATCCTGGTGCCCTTCCATGGAGGCAATACTGTTGACCACCAATTCCGGGGCCGAAGTTCCGAAGGCAACTATGGTCAGTCCTATGGCCAGATCAGAGACTTTAAATTTCCTGGCCAGGGCAGAGGCTCCTTCCACCAGGTAATTTGCACCGAAAATGAGCACCAATAATCCTAAGACCAGTAAAATTGACGGTAATATCATTGTTGGGCCTTTTTATTTAATAATACAACTTCTCCCAGGCCAAGGGCTTCCAGCTTTTCTAACTGGGTTTGGGCATCACCTACGATTAAAAAGTACATTTTTTCCGGATTGATATATTTTTCCGCCAGTTCCTGGATTTCAAGTACTGAGATATTGTTGACCAGTTCTTCCCTTTGTTGGATATAATTTTCATCCAGCTTATAGTTGCTGATTTCGCTTAGCATTCCTAGTTTGGAATCTAAGGTCTCAAATTTTCTGGCCGCGCTTTTGATCATAAAACCCTTAGTGATTTCCAGGTCCTGCTGATCATAATTCAGCGGATAATTTTCCAGAATTTCCTTGATGAGTTTAACGGCATCGAAGGTGATATTGGTTCTAACCCCACTGCTGATCATGAAAGGACCGGTATTTTTTTCGCCGTAGAATCCCGAACGGATATTATAGGTGTAGCCTTTTCCTTCCCGAAGCTGCTGAGTGAGCTGTGAGGCAAAACCACCACCCCCAAGCCTGTAATTCATCACCTGGGCCGGGTAAAAATCCTCATCGGTTGCAGATAGGGCCGGGGCTCCAAATCGCAATACCGATTGTTTGGCACCGGGGACATCATAGAAGTAGATCTTAGCCTCTTCCGGTCTTTGAGTCTTTGGAAGCTCAGGTATTCTAACCTGCTGAGGTGGCCAGTTGGCCGAAATACTTTTTACGGCTTCCAGGGCTTCTTCTTTTTTTATGTCTCCTACAATATGAAATGTAGACACAACAGGAGATAAATGTTGCCGGTAATAATTTTTGAGGTCCTGAAGGCTGATCTTTTCGAGGCTCTGATCCGTTCCGATCACCGGGTTGGATAAAATATGATCTTCGCCATAGATGAGTTTTTTAAATTCCCGGTTGGCAATGGCGTTAGGGTTAGCATCCTGTTGTTTAATCTGGCTCAGGGCCTGTTGTTTTACCAGGTTAAACTCCGCTTGATCCCAGCGGGGTTCCAGAAGGATTTCCTCCACCAGTTGCATGGTTTCCGAAAAATTTCTTGCCAGGGTACTCCCGCTAAGGCTTATCTTTTCTTCTCCTGCTCTTACCCGAATGTCGGCTCCCAGTAGTTCTATGGCTTCCTCCAGTTCCTCTGGGTTCTTGTTTTTAGTCCCCTTAGTCATTAAATTAGCCAGAAGGTTCGAAACCCCTGTTTTTTCATGCTCTTCAAGCATTAATCCACCAGTAATTTCCAGGCTGAATTTAACAAGGGGCACTTCCGAATTGGTTATCCCCAGGATCTCCAGCCCTGATGGCATCCTGCTTTTCCATATTTCCGGGACATTTAACTCCGGAGCAGCACTGTATGGAGGTTCCAAACTTCTATTAAAACTCGAGGGGGTCTTTTCGTAGGTAGTCTCTGCATTTGGATCGACCATAATCTCCGGGTCCTCCTTTATTTCTTCCTCGGTGATATCTGCCATAGTGGCCCCTTCCAGAGCCAGGTCTTTCTGGTTTTTAGGAATAAAAGAGGTAGCTACATAATTTTTATTGTAGAGATACTTCTCAAATACCCTTTGAACATCATCAGTGGTGACGGCCAGGATTTTTTCGACATCTCTGTTAATGTAATTGGGATCGTTAGCGAAAATCTGGTATTGTGCCAATTGGAAACCTTTGCCCAGGACACTCGAGAGACTGTTGTAAAACCTGGTTTCCTGTCCTGCCTTGATGCGTTTTAGATCTTTTTCTGAGATACCGTTTTTTGCGAATTCAGTAAAAGTTTCTTCTATGGCCTGGTGGACAGAATCCAGATCCTTGCCTTGGTAGGCTCTTACCTGGAGCATTATTTGTCCGGCAAGTTCTGAGGTGTAATTAAACATTTGTACCTGGTCGGTTAGTTGCTTTTCTTCCACCAGCGTTTTATACAGGGGAGCATTTTTTCCCCGGGACAGGTAATCGGCCAAGACCTCCAGGGCATAAGAATCTTCATGATAGGAATAAACCCCAGGCCATGCTATGGTAAGCTCGGGTAAGTGTGCAAAATTGTCCTCATAATACAGGCTTTTGATTTCTTTGAGCTTAACAGGTTGCTTCTCCTGTCTTTCGATCTCTTCCCCGGCGGGAATCTCATCGAAATACTTATGAACCCATTCCTTGGCCTGCTGGGTATCGAAATCACCAGCTATAGTTAAGGTCACATTATTGGGAACATACCATTTATTGTAAAACTCTTTTACATCTTCAAGGGTAGCGTTTTGCAAGTCTTCAAGGGAACCGATGACCTGCCAGTTATAGGGATGATCTTCTGGGTATAAATTCTTATCGATCACAGCAAAGGTGTGCCCGTAAGGACTGTTGTCTACTCTTTGGCGTTTCTCGTTTTTTACGACCTCTTTTTCCTTGGCCAATACAGGTTCGGTCACGGTATTAATAAAGAATCCAAGTTTATCGGCCTCCGCCCAGATCATTTTCTCCAAGGCGTCATTAGGAACGGTTTGAAAATAGTTTGTTCGGTCCCGGCTAGTGGAACCGTTGGCTCCAGAGCCCCCGATACGAGCACTCATCTTATCAAGTCCCCCTTTCCCAAGGTTTTCAGACTCCAGAAATAAAAGATGTTCAAAAAGATGTGCAAATCCGGTGCGACCTTCTTTTTCCCTGGCCGAGCCAACGTGAGCTGTTAAGGCTACCGCCACCACAGGATCTGATTTATCCACATGGAAAATGACATTAAGCCCGTTTTCCAGGGTGAAAGTTTGAAAATCTACGTTGAAATCCGGGCCTTTATCCTGAGTAAAAGACTTACCGGAAATAAATAAGAAAGAAGTAAGAAATAGCAGTCTTAGGAATTTCATAGTGTATGCTGTTTGAGCTTACCAAAATTAAGGTTTATTTTTCTATCCAAAATAGAAATTTTGTGTGGTGGCCTTAGAAGAAAAAATAAAAAACCCGGAAGGAGCCGGGTTAAAATACACTTTTTTAAAAAACAAACTCATCACTTGAGTTCACTATTGTTCACAAAGAAAATGGAGTTCACAAAAAAGAGTTTGCCATTTTGCCAGAAACCTCTGAAAAGAGGATTATCCACCATATAAACAATACTTCCTTTTCCCAGGCGTTCTTCTCCGAATATCAACGAATTCTCAAGATTTTTGACGGCCTGGCTGCCGGCAAAACCGGCAATGATCTCCGGTTCTTCCAGATAACCTACATTGTACCCTTCGTTTAATATTGAAAAACTCCGATTACTGAGTTTCAGGCTGAAATAGGTATCGCCATACCCAAAGGCCATGGGATGGGTTTTATCTATTTCGGTCTTGAGGATACTCCCGGTGATGAGATCTTTAGCGCTTTCGCGTTCCCGTTGAGCGTATGGAATGAGATTCGGAGACACGGTATCCTTTGGGCTTATGTTTTCTTTCAGGCTCAGGGATTTGTTGCCGGCAAAATCGCTTACGGCCCTGCCAATGGCGATTACTTTTCCTCCGCCTTGGATCCAGGATAGCAGGTTTTCCAGTTCACCATTGTTAAGGATATCCTGGTAATTCCCTTCCGGCATCACCAGCACATCAAACTGGGCCAGGTTTACCCCTGAGAAATAATCGGTTCCGATGGAGGTGATCGGATACTGCAGTTCCTGCTCGAAGAAATACCAAATTTCACCGTAATTAAGTGAGGAGGTTCCCTTACCTTGTAAAACGGCAATTTTAGGAGCATTGATGATCTTGATCCCTGGAGAACCGAAATCAGGTCCGCTTGTGGCAAAACTGGTTTCAGCAGCAAGCAGTTCTCTTTGGTGTTCATTGGCCAGCCTGATAAGCTTATTATCAAAATCTTCCTGTTTTCTGTTGTCACTTCTGGTGATCAAAAGACTTCCCCTGTCAAACTTTTTTCCACCATTCTCAAATGGTTTCTCACTGAACCTCACCTTTATATCTTCTTTAAGTAAAGCTGCTAGAAACTGTGCATCCTGCATGGAATTCCATTTGGTGATATAACCTGCAGCAGCGGGTGATGGGGTGTTTTTGGTCTCAGGGCTATCAGGGTAAGGATGAGAGGATACCTCTCTTTGACTGGCAACAGCCTCCAGGCCATAGGCGTAAGGAAGGCTCCAGGCGGTTATATCATAGGTTAACGAATCCACCAGTGTGGTTGAAGGTTCAAATAAAACGTCCACCATCTTTCCTTTTAGCTGGTTAGTCTTTACTACCAGGCTGTTTTGATCAGCAATAAAGTTTTCGGATTTAGCCTTCCCATAGACAAAACCAGGGATGCGATCTGCATTTGGTTGACCGTACTGGATCTGGTGCTTATCCAGAAGGTCTTTTAAAGCTTCGATTTTATCCGCATTTCCTTTTAATACATAGGATTTGGTTTTGAGCTGGCTGTTGTCAAAAAAGTTTCTAAATTCCCTATTAAGTCGTTTGGCATTTTTGGAGGCGATCTCAACGGTAGACAACCCGGTGGTGTGATGATGGGCTACCCTGTCTTTTAAGGTTAGCTTGTAACCCTCATCGGTGCGAACTCCAAGGCCTACATGGCCGGCCTGTTCATAGGTCATCCCTATAGCTCCCATATAAGTGGGGTAGGTATCCCCATAACTTGGATATAGAAGGTCAAAACGCTCCTTGGTAAAATATAACCAAGCGTTTTGATCAAAATACTGGGCATGGTTTTTACCGATCTCGGTCTGAAATTCACGCTGAAACGGCGTGATTATTTCATGAAAGGGCTTGGCAGCGGGTGCGAAGTAATAGGGTTCGTTCATTCCCTGCTCATGGAAATCGACGTGGATATGAGGTAACCATTGATTATAAACCTTTAACCTTTCCCGGGTTTCAATTTGGGTAGCCCAGGCCCAGTCACGGTTTAAATCAAAAAGATAATGGTTGGGCCTTCCCCCCGGCCATGGCTCGTTATGTTCAATGGCAGCCTGAGAAGTATTGTATGGTGTTGCCTTGACCTGGTTATACCAGTTGACATAGCGATCCCGACCATCGGGATTTACCGTGGGGTCTATGATGACCACCGTGTTCTCCAGGTAATCACTTTTTTCTGTGATCAATGCGTAGAGGGTTTTCATGGAAGCTTCTGTACTGGAGGCTTCATTGCCGTGCACATTATAGCTAAGCCAAACAATGGCTATTTCTGCCTGGCCAACCCCTTGGGTATTGGCCAGGTGGCTGGTCCTTATCTGTTCGAGGTTTCTGATGTTTTCCTCAGAGGAAACAATAGCATAGGTAAGGGGCCTGCGTTCATAGGTCTGCCCGTAATTGTGATAGCTTACCCTTGGAGAATTTTCAGCGACATGTTCAAAATATTTCACCACATCGTGATGATTGCTGAATGCTGTGCCGAGCTGATATCCGAGGAAATCCTCAGGACTTTGTAGTTGGGCAAAACCCTGTAAGACGAAAAATAGCAGAAGGAAAGGAAGTAGAATTGTTTTCATTTATTAATTTTGAGGATTACAAACCGTAGTAAAGATCGTATTTGAAGCCAAATTAACTAAAAAACTGGCAAAAAAATACCTAATCTGGGTATCTTTACATCACCAAAGAATTGCTAATGCCAACCGAGTGTATCCCGTATAAAGAAACAAATTATTTTTCTGATCTTATTTTAGATTACCTGGCCCAGAAGGAAAGCCTCAGGCCATTTTATAACAGGTTTCCTGAAATTGAAAATTTTAAAGCCCAAATCGAAGAGAAGGCTTCATTTTCAGTTGAAAACAGGGAGATCCTGGTGCAAAGCCTGAAAAAGCAGTACGCCAATACCACAATTTCATCGGCTACAGCCGGCAATATCGACTTATTGGCTCAAAGAACTACCTTCACAGTGGTCACAGGACACCAGTTGAATCTATTTACGGGTCCCCTCTATTTTTTATATAAGATCGTTTCTACGATTAACCTCACAAAAAGTTTAAAGGAAAAATATCCGGAGTATGATTTTGTCCCCGTTTACTGGATGGCTACCGAAGATCATGATTTTGAAGAGATCGCTTTTTTCAACCTTCACGGGAAAAAATTCAAGTGGGCGAAACCTGAAGAAAGCGCAGGAAGGGATGCCGTAGGAAATCTTGCTACCACCGGCCTGGATGAAGTCTATCGGCTTTTTTCAGCAGAAATTGGTGGGGGAACTAATGCCGAGTTCCTCAAAAACTTATTCCAAACGGCCTATCTGCAGCACGAAAACCTTACGGAGGCTACAAGATATATTGCCAATGAGCTATTCAAGGAACAGGGGCTGGTGATTCTGGATGGACAGCATAAGGAATTAAAGGAACTTTTTATTCCATATGCTCAAAGAGAACTTACCGAGAAACTTGCTTTCAAAACTACCGTTCCTGCTACGGAAAAGCTGGATGAGCTGGATTATAATGTCCAGGTAAACCCCAGAGAAATCAACCTTTTTTACCTTCATAACCAATACCGGGAACGGATTATCGAGAAGGAAGGCCGGTATTTTGTCCATGAAACTGAAATAACGTGGACCAAAGAAGAGATCCTAAAGGAATTGAAGCAGCATCCGGAACGCTTTAGTCCTAATGTAATGCTTAGACCGCTTTATCAGGAAGTGATCCTTCCCAATCTTTGTTATATAGGTGGTGGGGGAGAACTGGCTTACTGGCTGGAGTTAAAGGATTATTTTGATGCGGAAAAAGTTTGCTTTCCTGTCCTTTTGCTGCGAAATTCCGCCTTGATCCAAAATGAAAAGATCAATGAAAAACGAGAAAAGCTAAATATATCGGTTCGGGAACTATTTTTAAAACCGCACGAACTTATCAACAGAAAAGTAAGACAGATCTCCAATATAGATATCGATTTTTCTCCCCAGAAAGCACATTTAGTAAAACAATTTAAGGATCTATATGAACTTGCTGAGCAGACTGATAAATCCTTCCTCGGCGCGGTGAAAGCCCAGGAGGTAAAACAGCTAAAAGGGCTTGATCATTTGGAAAAACGGCTTCTCAAAGCTCAGAAACGCAAGCTGGAAGATCATGTGCACCGCATTGCAGAATTACAGAATGATTTGTTTCCAAATGAAAGCCTGCAGGAAAGGCAAACCAATTTCTCTGAACTCTATGTGCAATATGGAGAAGAACTGATTTTAACCTTATTAAAAGAACTAAACCCTTTAGAGGCTGAATTTAAAATATTGACTTTTGGAAAATAACAGAATGCATACCATAGATATGGATCTGGTAGAGATGACCCTGGATGTCATGAAATATACCATAGATCGTATCTCTAACGTGACCCCTGAAATGGGGGCCCCTAAAAAAGAAGAAGATTTATTCCGGATTGTTGGGCAAACCATCACTCCAGAAGGGATTGGTGGGGAAACCGCTTTCCAGCTATTCAGGGATGTGCTGGTCAAAGCCACTGTCCCTATTGATCACCCGAGACACCTGGCTTTCGTGCCGGCGGCACCTACAAGAGCGGCCATCATGTTCGATTTAGTGACATCCGCCTCTAGTATTCACGGGGCTTACTGGATGGAAGGTGCAGGAGGAATTTTCTGTGAGAACCAGGCCATGAAATGGTTGGTCTCGCTCACTGGCCTTCCCGATGAATCCTTTGGCGTCTTCACCAGTGGGGGTACTGCTGCAAACTTATCGGCTCTGGTCACAGCCCGGGAAGAATGGCGCAGCAGGGATTCAGAAAATGAAGGACTTAAGGCCCTGCTTATCACCTCAAGTGGTGCCCATAGTTCCATTAAGGCTATGGCAAAGGTAATGGATGCTGAGGTGATATTAGCCGATTGTGAGGATGAGCATCTTACCGGGCCTGAACTTCAGGAGGCCGTGGATGCTCTTAGTAAGGAAGATCGCAAACGCCTCTTTGCAGTGGTGGCGACCGGAGGTACGACCAATGCCGGTATTATAGATGATCTGGAAACCATTGCCCAGGTATGCGAAAAAGAAAATATATGGCTGCACGTGGACTGTGCCTATGGTGGTGGCGCATTGGCTGCTTTATCGGTAAGACATTTATTTAAAGGCATTGAACGAGCTGACAGTATTACCATTGATCCTCATAAATGGCTTTTTTCACCCTATGATTGTGGTGCGGTGATTTATAAGGATATGGAATTGGCAAAAAATGCTCATTCCCAGAAGGGGGCCTATCTGGAAATATTTAAGGATGAGGGAGCCCAGGGCTTCAATCCTGCGGATTATCAAATCCAACTCACCAGGAGAGTAAGGGGGATGCCTCTTTGGTTCTCCCTGGCTATGCATGGGACCAATAAATATCGTAAGGCCATAGAAAGAGGTATCGAACTGGCCAAGATCGCAGAAGAGAAAGTGAAGGAAGATCAGGATTTTGAACTGGTACGGCCCTCAAGCCTTTCGGTGGTCTTATTTAAAAGGAAAGGCTGGACCCCTGAAATGTACCGGGATTGGACTTATAAGAATCACAGGGAAGGCTTTGCCCTGGTAACACCTACTACCTGGAACGGAGAAACCGTGGTGCGCTTTTGTTTCATAAATCCCGATACGACTGAAAAAGATATTGATATGATCCTGGACACCCTGAAATAGGTCAGCCCATAAATTATTCTATTGATAAACGGTTAAAAAGCTATAATACAGTTTTTTAGCCGTTTTTTTGTATATTTAGTCAGGTCCACTCAAGTGGATCTGACTGTATTTTACAGTGTCTAACGGGATGTAAAAAACCTTAAAATCACTTCTATGAAAAATTTAATTATGTTGTCCATGCTATTCCTGATTTTAGGCTTTAAAGGCCACTCACAAAGCCCAGGGGCAACTTCTTCCGAGGTCGAGGAGGTCATTGATCAAAAAACGCATATGATGGTTGAGGCCATCAATGGAGGAGACCACGAGAAATTCGCTTCTTTTTTTGCTAAAGATGCCATGATGAAACTCACAGGCACCGCGCCTTTTGAAGGTAGAAAAGCAATTGCCCAGGCACACCAGCCAATGACGGAAAACCATATGCAGCTGGAGATTGAAAGCCATGAGATTTTTCATTATGGAGACTATGCCACGGAAACGGGCAGGTATAAAATTTTCACTCCTCAGGGGCAGGAAGCGGACCATGGACACTTTATGACCTTGTGGAAGAATACCGATGGGACCTGGCAGATTTACCGGGATATTATAAGCAGTAGTTCGGGAGACTAAACCCAATTATCTGAGTTGATCATCCAAGCGTAAGCTTTTCTTGTCTTTATTCAGTTTTTCCCAGGCCTGTTCCAGGTTTGGGTTCATTCGGCAAAAACTACCTTCCCATATAATAAGATCTGAGGTGTAATTTTCGCTTTAGCAGGTTGTTTCTGATATGACTCCAGTGGGAGTAGCCCGGCTCCATAGGACCTACTGAAAACCGAGAGGCTATTACTATGGCCAAAGCAAAATTACTGTGTATCTATCTTTTATTTAGCTGAAAAAGATGTTTTGAATAAAGATAGAAAATAAAGTCGCTGGTTATTTTATTTTTGCCTCAAATTATTACTTTTGCCTATGCAACAAAACGTACTTATTTTAGACTTCGGTTCGCAGTATACGCAGCTTATTGCAAGGCGCGTTAGAGAACTAAATATTTACTGCGAAATTCATCCTTACAACAAAATCCCAAAAGATTTATCAGAATTTAAAGCGGTTATCCTTTCTGGCAGCCCTTTCTCTGTAAGAGCAGAAAATGCCCCGCATCCGGATCTCTCCCAAATTCGCGGAAAGAAACCAATGCTGGCCGTGTGTTATGGAGCCCAGTATCTGGCCCAGTTTAATGGCGGAAAAGTGGAACCTTCCGAGACCCGGGAATATGGCCGTGCTAATCTTTCTGTGATTAAAGATGCTGAACCCTTGTTTGAGGATATCATGGAAAATTCACAAGTATGGATGAGCCATAGTGATACCATTAAAGCGTTACCCCAAAACAGCATTCGCCTGGCCAGTACTACTGATGTACTGAATGCCGCGTACCGTATTGAAGGTGAGGAAACTTTCGCGATCCAGTTTCATCCGGAGGTATACCACTCTACCGATGGCAAACAACTCCTGGAGAATTTTCTTGTGAGAATCGCTGGAGTAGCCCAGACATGGACTCCTGGAAAATTTGTGGATCTGACGGTTTCTGAATTAAAAGATAAAATCGGAGACGATAAAGTTGTACTTGGTCTTAGTGGGGGAGTGGACTCCAGTGTAGCTGCAGTGCTTTTGCATAAAGCCATAGGAAAAAACCTTTATTGCATCTTCGTCAATAATGGTCTGCTTCGCAAGAATGAATTTGAAAGCGTACTCCACCAATATAAGGATATGGGGCTCAATGTAAAAGGAGTTGATGCTTCGGCACGATTTCTGAAGGCTCTGGAAGGGATTAGTGACCCTGAAGCCAAACGAAAGGCCATTGGGAATACTTTTATCGAAGTATTTGATGATGAAGCCCATGAAATAAAGGATGTGACCTACCTGGCACAAGGTACTATTTACCCCGATGTCATTGAATCGATTTCGGTAAGCGGAGGTCCGTCTGCAACTATAAAGTCTCATCACAATGTGGGAGGTCTGCCGGATTTTATGAAACTCAAGATCGTGGAGCCTCTTAAAATGCTTTTTAAAGATGAGGTAAGGCGAGTGGGAGCAGAGCTTGGAATCGATAAGGAATTACTTGGTAGACATCCCTTTCCCGGTCCAGGCCTGGCCATAAGGATTCTTGGAGATATTACTGCAGAAAAGGTACGTATCTTGCAGGAGGTAGACCATATTTTCATTCAGGGATTAAGAGACTGGATGCTTTATGATAAAGTGTGGCAAGCAGGTGCGATGTTGTTGCCTGTGAGTTCGGTAGGAGTTATGGGCGATGAACGAACCTATGAGAAAGTGGTTGCCCTTAGAGCGGTGGAATCTACCGATGGCATGACTGCCGATTGGGTCAATCTTCCTTATGAGTTTTTACAAAAAACGTCTAATTCTATAATAAATCGGGTTAAAGGCGTTAATAGAGTAGTGTATGATATAAGTTCTAAACCTCCAGCGACTATTGAATGGGAATAGACTTTGATTCAGATTAAAATAATGGATATGAAATACCTTTTTGTTTTGTTCTTTGCTTTTCAGTTGTGTACTTCTTCTGTTTATAGTCAGGAGTATAAATATCACTCTGTAAAGCCCGGGGAGACAGTTTATAGCATAGCGAAATCCTATAATATTAGTGAGGAAGCCATATATAAATACAATCCGGATGCCAGGAACGGAATAGGGGTTTCATCCAAGCTGGTCATACCAATAAGCGAGACTAAGACTTCTCCAGAGGCCTCAGAGGATGTGGAATTTAAAACCCATAAGGTAGCAAGAAAGGAAACCCTTTATAGCCTGTCTAAAAAATATGAGGTAACTATAGACCAGATCAAGCGCTATAATCCCCATTTATATTCCTCGGAATTACGTTCGGGGGAGGAGATACAAATTCCGGTGGCAGGAAAAAAACAAATTTCCCAGGCGGTTTCTCAAAGCAGGACCCGTTCAGAAATTCAAAACCAGGTTACCAAAACGCGTGAACATGTGGTCCTCCCAAAGGAAACCAAGTATGGCATTGCTCGTAAATACGGCCTTACGGTTAAAGAACTTGAAGCCCTAAACCCCAAAGTCGAGGTATTGCAACCGGGAATTATGCTACGAGTGGGAACCAAGGTGCTGGATCAACCAGTGATCCTTACCGACGATAATTTTGAATTTTACGAAGTTCAGCCTAAAGAAACCCTTTATAGCCTTTCTAAGCGATTTGAGGTGGAACAGGATTCCCTGATCGCTTTGAATCCCGCCTTGGAGGACGGACTTAAAACAGGGATGGTTTTAAAAGTGCCCAATAAAGGCCAGGGTTTTGGAAATCTTGCCGCATCTGAAACCGAATCCTTAAATGATCCGGATCGCCTTGAAGAAGAGGATCTGGCCTCTGAAAAACTTGACCTGGAAGAGGAGATTCGTAACTATAAGACCAAAGAAATTTCCCTGATGTTGCCGTTTAATCTGCAAAAGATAGAGTCAGATTCTATCCATGATTTTAAAAGGGCTATTGAGAACGAAAGAATTCTTCGGCTTTCCCTGGATTTTTATGGTGGCGCTTTAATGGCTGTGGAAGAGGCAAAGGAACTCGGAATCTCCTCCAGGCTGCGCACCTATGATACCCGTCAGAATGCTGGAGAAGTAGTCAGTATTATAAATACCAATAACTTTGATAATGTTGATGCAGTTATCGGACCCTTATTGCAAAGTACTACTGAGGCTGCAGCTGCCAGATTGGAATCCAGAGGGATACCGGTGATAAATCCATTATCCAACCGGGCCATGAGACCATTTGATAACCTGTTTCAAAGCAGGCCTACCGATGATATGCTTCGCGATGCCATGCTGGAATATCTAAAAGAGAATGCCGAAAACCGAAATATTGTAATCATCGCTGATGGACAGGCCTATCAGATTAAAGAACGATTGAGAAGTATTTTTCCCACAGCGCGGGTCATAACGCCTTCAAATGGAAATATAACTGCTGAGAACCTGGATGAATCTCTGGTAAAAGGTCGGGAGAATTGGGTGATTCTTGAATCTGCCAGTGTAGGCGTTGTAAGCAGTGCCACTTCAGCTTTAAATCGCCTGGCCAGAGACAGGGAAATAACCTTGTTAACCACAGATAAGAATAGTACCTACGATAATTTCAATGTTTCCAACAACCACCTGGCGCGATTGAAATTTCATTATCCTTCGGTAGACAGAGAATACAACAGGGAGGTCTCCAAGGAATTTATTGAAGAATATACCGAGAAATATGGGGTAGAACCAAACCAATATGCTGTCAGAGGCTATGACCTTACCCTGGATATTCTACTTAGACTGGCATCGGCTGAAAATTTGTATGCCTCTTTCGTAGATCACCAGGGCTATACCGAATACAATGAAAATAAGTTCTATTATACCAAAGGTGCTAGAGGAGGATATCACAATCAGGCTGTTTATATTATGAGGTTAAATGAAGACCTAACCCTAAGTACAGTAGAATAATGACTTCAAAAGTAGTTTATAAGGGCAAGCTTAGAACTCAGGCGGAACATTTACAAAGCGGGTCCAGGATCATTACTGATGCTCCGGTGGATAATCATGGGAAAGGAGAAGCCTTTTCTCCTACCGATACCGTAGCTACTGCCCTTGCCACCTGTATGATCACTGTGATGGGTATTAAGGCTGAAGCCATGGAGATCGATCTTGAAGGAACCAGGGCAGAGGTCACAAAGACCATGGCTGAAAACCCAAGACGCATCGCTAAGATAGCGGTGGATCTTTATTTTCCAGCAATTTATACTGAAAAACAAACTAAGATACTGGAACATACTGCCAGAACTTGTCCGGTTTTACAAAGTCTCCACCCGGAAATTGAAAAGATCATTTCGTTTTATCATCCCTAGTTATGAGGGCCATATGCTTCCTTTTTTTTATGCTGATCTTTGTTAATTCATCTTCACAAGAGATGGAAAAGATTCAATGGGAAGAAGGGCGAAAACTTGTCTGGACGGATTTTAAAGGTATTCCAGAGCAAGCTCTGGCCTACCAGGCCAATACCAATTCCGGAATTTCTTTTTCCTGGAGTTATAGCACCAATCAGGGGCAGCCCGTTTTGGAATATGAGGTGGTTACTAATTTTTTTCCTGGGCTTTCCTGGGTAAAAGCTAATGAAAAGAAGGAAGATCTTCTGGGGCATGAGCAGCTTCATTTTGACATATCGGAGCTCCACGCCCGCAAACTACGCAAAGCCATAGAGGAGTATGCAATTGGGAGAAATATCAGACGGGATTTGAATCGGCTATATGAAAGAATCGAAAAAGACCGGCAAAGGATGCAGGAGCTCTTTGATACCCAAACCAACCACAGCACCAATAAAAAGGCGGAAGCCCATTGGAGAATTTTGGTAAAAGAAGAATTGAATAAACTAAAAGCTTACCGGGATTAAAGCTGTGCAACCTGCGCTTTGGCTGATTCAAATTCTTCAATCATGGTCCTTACAATCTCCGCCGCAGGTTGTATCTCATGTATAAGTCCAGCTACCTGGCCTATTTCCAATTCCCCTTCTTCCAGGTCACCTTCAAACATTCCTTTTTTTGCCCTGGCTCTGCCCAGCAAGCTGATTAGATCTTCTTTGCTGGGGGAACTTCGGTACATTCGTTCGATGTCCTGATAGAATTTGTTCTTCAGCAGTCTTACAGGTGCAAGTTCCTTGAGGGTTAAAATGGTATCGCCTTCACCAGCTTTTACCACCATGTCCTTAAAGTTGGGATGGGAAGAAGCTTCATGGGAGGCCACAAAACGACTTCCAACCTGCACGGCGTCAGCACCAAGAACCATGGCTGCCAACATTCCCCTTCCCGTACCGATACCACCCGCGGCGATAATGGGGATCTTTAATTTTTCCTTTACCATGGGGATCAGTGTAAAGGTAGTAGTCTCATCCCGACCGTTATGCCCTCCAGCTTCAAAACCTTCGGCAACTACAGCGTCCACACCAGCCTCTTCCGATTTCAGGGCGAATTTAACGCTACTCACCACATGAACCACCTTAATGTTATTTTCCTGTAAATGTTTAGTCCAAACTTTCGGGTTACCGGCAGAAGTAAAGACAATTTCTACACCTCCTTCAACGATAATCTCCATGAGTTTTTCGATGTCGGGATAGAGCATAGGGACATTGACTGCAAAAGGTTTATCGGTGGCTTTTTTACATTTCTCAATGTGTTCCCTTAACACTTCGGGATACATGGATCCCGAGCCAATGATACCAAGACCTCCTGCATTGCTTACAGCGCTGGCAAGACGCCAGCCGCTAGCCCAAATCATTCCCGCCTGAATAAGCGGGTATTTAATATTGAAAAGCGAGGTAATTTTGTTTTCAGGCATTGCTTAATTTTCCCCGAATTTAAGAAATAACCCCGGAACCTAATAATTCATCCTCATTATACCAGGCCACAAATTGACCTTCCGTAATGGAAGCCTGGGGCTCCTGGAAAACTACATACATTCCGTTTTCGGTCTGATAAAGCCTTGCTTGCTGCAGGGGCTGACGGTAACGTATTCTTGCCATGACCTGCAGGCTTTGATCGGGATTTAGAGTAAGATCCTTCCGCACCCAATGAATCTCATCATTGTTTATAAATAAGGCTTTCCTGTATATCCCGGGATGATTTTTGCCCTGCCCGGTATAGATCACGTTGTTGTCAACATCAGTGTCTATCACAAAGAGAGGTTCCGGAGTCCCGCCTACGGCAAGACCTTTTCGCTGACCTTTGGTGAAATAGTGAGCACCCTGGTGTTTACCAACGACCTTTCCATCACTGGAGGTATATTCATACTTTCGGGAAAGGAAATCTAACTCTTCCTGTTTGTTGGAAAATTCCGGAGTGTCAATGTTATATAACTCCTTATCCGCCTCTATTTCCACGATTACCCCCTCTTTGGGCTGAAGCTTCTGTTGTAAGAATTCCGGAAGGCGAACTTTTCCTATAAAACACAGACCCTGCGAATCCTTTTTATTGGCGGTTATCAGGTCCTGATCTGCAGCAATCTTTCGCACTTCAGATTTCTGTAACTCCCCGATCGGGAAAAGCGTTTTGGAAAGTTGCTCCTGGGTAAGCTGGCAAAGAAAATAAGACTGGTCTTTATTAGCGTCCCTACCTGAGAGTAATTGATAGATGGTATTCCCCTCTTTTTTTATTTCTCCTTTACGACAGTAATGTCCGGTAGCCACATAATCGGCACCCAGGGAGAGGGCAATTTTCATAAAGACGTCAAACTTAATCTCTCGGTTACAAAGTACATCGGGATTGGGAGTACGTCCTTTTTCGTATTCGTTAAACATATAATCAACGATACGCTCTTTATACTCCTGGCTAAGATCAACTGTTTGGAAAGGGAGCCCCAGTTTCTCAGCGACCATCATCGCATCGTTGCTGTCGTCCAGCCAGGGGCACTCATCGGAAATGGTGACCGTATCATCGTGCCAGTTCTTCATAAAAAGCCCGATTACCTCATAGCCCTGCTGTTGCAAAAGGTATGCGGCAACACTGGAATCCACTCCTCCGGATAATCCGACTACAACTTTCTTTTTCATTAAACTCGTTTTGGTTTCTTTCCGAAGAAAAAGTCGGAAAGCAGGCTGCAAAATTACGAAATATTAGCTATAAAGAATAGGGTAAGAATAAAGCTTTCCAATTGTATGATCAAAAAAAAAGGGTGGTCTGTACCACCCTTTAAGATCAATATTGCAGAATTATTTTTCAAAGGTAAGGCTCACTCCCGGCATGGAAGGTACAGAGAATTTGAACTGGGTACTTCCTATAAATTCCACATCTCCTGTTTGTCTTCCAAAGAATGGTAACTCGAAAGTGTACTGGCCGTCGGAATTTCTTTCCCATCCTGCCGTATCAGCCTCCATGACACATTCCCCATCTACATTCTCGTAGAATTCAGAGTCTGCTGTTTGGTCTGCATGGAAAGTGATATTGGAATTAAGATTACATTCACTTAATTCATCGTCGCTAAAAGAGTTCTCCAATTCTATCACATACCAGGTGCCCAGGATCGGGTCCTCTCCATTGTTGTTGTCATCATCACTGCTACAGGCAGTTATCAGGATAAAAACACTTAATAAAGCAATTAATTTTTTCATAACATTTTGAGTTTAGTTGTATAAATATAGGATTTTTTGAGATCAATGGGTTTTTTCGTCTTCGAAATTTCCCTCTTTAAAATAGCGCCAATTCCCCGTTTTTTGATCTTTCTTGTATTGGCCTTTAATAAGGGTGTCCCCGGTTGCATTGTAGTAGATTGCCTTACCGTGGAGCTCGCCATTTTCATAATTTAAATGCTGAAGGGGCTGTCCATTTTTGCCATAGATCAAACTTTCACCATGCTTTTTCCCGTTTTTATATTCGGTCTTTTCGGCGATGACCCCATTAGGGAAATACGTAATCTGGAGACCATTCAACCGGCCTTCAGCATAGGTTTCCACCATCATGGTATCCTCTGATCTATTGTGGAAATACACCCAGGTTCCCGCTCTTTTCCTGTTAATTAGGCGGCCCTTGCTTATCGGTTTTCCCTCCTGGGTATAATAGGTAGCTTGAGCTGTGGAGCCATTTTGGAATTCCATAATTGCCGTGGGATGGTTCTGAATTCCTTTTTTGTAGAACTTAAATTTTCCGGTTTCTTTTCCGTGCTCAAAAGTTCCCTTAAATTTTAGCTGATCAGTCCCTTCAAAATTGACCTTCCAGAGGCCGTGGCGTCGACCCTGTTGATCGGTCTGATTTATCTTCTCCTGGGCATAGCCCTGAAGGAAAATCACTAATAATAAATACTTTAACTTGTGTTTAAACATAATTAACAAATATTAAACAAGACAATGTTCTGTTCTGCCGTACTTTTACCTTATAAATTAAACTTAAACATAAAAAGATGACTTTTATTTCAAAAATTTCAAAATTTGCTCTTATCGCCTTTTTGGTGACGGGGTTTGTATCGTGCAGTGATGATGATGAGGCAGGAGATATTATCGCCCCCTCCAACAGTATTGCCGATTTTGTAGCGGGTAACGATAGTTATTCCTCTCTTGCTGCTGCCTTGGATGTTGCAGGTCTGACCGCAACCCTGAGCGGGTCTGACAATTACACGGTTTTTGCACCTAATAATGCTGCCTTTAATGCTTTTTTATCAGCCAATGGTTTTGAAAGTCTGGATGAGGTACCCGAGGACCTGTTAAGAGAGGTCCTTCTAAACCATGTACAGGCTGGAGTAATAACCTCCTCTGATCTTTCTACTGGTTATATAAGCAGTATGGCCACCGGGATGGCTTCGGAAGAAGCCCTGAGTATGTACATCAATACCGAGGATGGGGTAGTGATCAACGGAATGGCTGAGGTGACCAATGCCGATATTGAAGTAGATAATGGTGTTATTCATGCTGTCAATGCCGTGATTGGTTTGCCCGATGTGGTCGATTTCGCAACAGCCGATCCTAAGTTTGAAATTCTTGTTCAGGCTCTTACCCGGGAGGAAGAATTCACTTTTGTCGAGACTTTGAATATGACCGAGGCCCCGGCACCCTTCACCGTTTTTGCCCCTACCAATGATGCCTTTGTGGCCCTGTTGGATGAATTGGAAATGGATAGTTTAGAAGATATACCAACGGAAACCTTATCCGCGGTATTGACCTATCATGTGGTGACAGAAAGCAATGTGCGCTCTGGAGATCTTACTGACGGGATGGTGGTAGAGACCTTAAACGGGGAATCCTTTACAGTGAACCTTGGGGATGCCGTTACCCTTACCGACGCCAGGGATAGGATTTCCACTGTAGTAACTGCCGATGTCCAGGCAAATAATGGTGTTATTCATGTTCTGGATACTGTCATCCTACCATAACTGGAATTGCTATCTTTTTTTAAAATGAAAAGCCCCTGCCATTGGCAGGGGCTTGTATTTTTAAGAGGAAAAATTCTTAATTACTTTTTCCCTTTTTGTTTTTGTTGTTGTTCAGCCTGCTCCATCATCTCCTGCATTTTTCTGGTAAACCTGTTTTGCTTTTTAGGCTTCTTTTTGTTCTCCTGAATCTTGGCATGGATCTTATCTTCATCTATGATCACGTATTTGATCACCAACATAATTCCAATGGTAATTAAGTTAGAGGTGAAGTAGTATAGCGAAAGGCCACTGGCATAGTTATTAAAAAAGAACAACATCAGCAACGGAGACAGATACATAATGAACTTCATATTAGGCATTCCAGGCTGCTGGGTTTGCGCCATACTCTGACCGGTGGTCATCATCATATAGATGAAGATCGCGATGGAGGCCAGAATTGGAAATAAACTAACGTGATCCCCATAAAACGGAATGGTAAAAGGCAACTGAGCTATGGTGTCATAACTGGAAAGATCATCAGCCCAGAGGAACCCTTTATGCCTAAGTTGAAATGCGCTGGGGAAAAACTGGAACAAGGCATAGAAAACCGGGATCTGCATCAATGCTGGCAAACAACCACTCATGGGACTGGCCCCGGCCTTGCTGTACAGCTTCATGGTTTCCTGCTGCTTTTTCATCGGATTATCCTTGTACTTCTCATTAAGCTCGTTGATCTCTGGTCGTAATACCTTCATCTTTGCCTGAGATAGGTATGATTTATAAGTCACCGGAGAAAGTACTATCCTCACCACAATGGTCATTACGATAATCGCAATTCCGTAACTTGGCAATACCCCGCTTAGAAAGCTGAAAAACGGGATGAAAATATACTGGTTTATCCAGCCAAAAATTCCCCATCCCAGAGGTACGATTTCATCAAGATTGCGATCGTAGTTATTTAGGATCTTATAATCGGATGGCCCGTAATACCAGTTCATATTATAATTAAGCTCTCCCCCGTTAAGTTCAAGAGGCATACTGGCGGTAAAGGCCTTGGTAAATACGGTATCTACTTCCTCATCCTGTACCAGGTTTTCCGAGGTGAAATTCCCGCGCTTAAATGGGGTGTCGGTAAGCAGGATAGAAGTGAAGAAATGTTGTTTGAAGGCTACATAAGTGATATTTTCTTCCTGATCATCGGTGAAATCTCCCTGTCCCAGATAATCATCGTCCCCATCATCATACTCATAGATCAATTCGGTATACCGGTTTTCGTAAGATATACTCTTGGCATGTCGATAGCCTTTTAGTTTCCAGTCCAGGGCGATCTCCTGGTTAGGATTAAAGACGCGATTGAGTCCCTGGGATCTTATGCTGAAATCCAGCATATATTCCCCGGGTTTCAGTACATAACGATATTCCAGGTATTCGTCCTCTGAAACCTTAAGTTTCATAGAAAGGACTTTATTGTCTCCATTTTGGCTTACCTCAGGTTCAAAATAAAGATTCTGAGTGTCCAGCACCCTGCCATCTGTAGTGGTAAAATTAAGATTGAAGGAGGCATTACCATCTTTTATCAGGTATACCGGGATGGAATCATAGGTTTTGAAATCGAGGATTCGGGCCTGGGATATACTTCCTCCTTTGTTGTCTATCTTTAACTCCAGGACATCGTTAGCGAAGGTAGTACTTTGATCACTGGCGGAGGCTAAACCTGCCGAATATCCGAAAGCTCCCAACTGTTCCCTGGCCTGGGCCATAGCAGTAGAGTCCTGAATTTCTGCGGGTTGGGTTTGGGTCTCAGGTTTATTGGCATCGGTATTCCCGGGGATCTCAACCTGTTCGGTATTTTGTTCGGCTTCTAATTCTTCTTCGGTAGGGGTGTTGTTGTACAACATCCACAGTAAAATACCACCAATGAGTAAAAATCCGATTAAGGATTGAACGTCAAACTTTTTTTCTTCCATGTTTTTCTTTAACTGTAACTTGCCTTAGGTCAAAAAACTGACCATTTATTGATTAGGTGCCAGGCTGGCAGAATTTTTCTTTTTAGAATAGGTGTGAGCTGCTTTTATAAAATCCACAAATAAAGGGTGTGGGCTTGCCACAGTGCTCTTATATTCCGGGTGATACTGCACCCCTATAAACCAGGGGTGATCTTCTAGTTCAACCACCTCCACCAGTCCGGTGTCTGGGTTAATACCGGTACTTAGCATTCCGGCCTTTTCCAGGTGTTCTTTGTATTTATTATTATATTCGAAACGATGCCTGTGTCTTTCCTTAATGTCCGCTTTGCCATAGATTCGAAAGATCAGAGAACCATCAGTGAGATGACAATCCCATGCCCCAAGGCGCATGGTACCTCCTTTATGGGTCAGATCCTTCTGCTCTTCCATAATGTCTATGACCGGATGCTGTGTTTCAGGATCCATTTCAGTAGAATTGGCGCCTTTTAATTTTAAGACATTGCGAGCAAATTCAATGACAGCCATTTGCATACCCAGGCAGATTCCCAGAAAAGGAATTTTATTTTCCCGGGCAAAACGCACCGCGTCTATTTTACCTTCTATTCCGCGTTCTCCAAAGCCCGGCGCTACCAATACACCATCTAAATGAGCAATTTTATGATGAATGGTATTTTCATTGATAAATTCTGAATGGATACTTTCCACATTGACCTTCACTTCATTTTCTGCTCCGGCATGGATAAAAGCTTCGAGAATGGATTTATAAGAATCCTGAAGTTCTACATATTTCCCGATGAGCCCTATATTTACTTCTGCCTTTGGGTTTTTATGACGTTTAAGAAATTCATTCCAACGTTCTAATTGAGGCGTTGTATCATCGGGGAGTCCTAATTTTTTAAGGGTGACTGTATCGAGTCCCTCCTTTAACATCATATTGGGGACATCATATATGGTATCGGCATCGATGCTCTGAATAACAGCTTCCTGCCGCACATTACAGAAAATAGCCAATTTGCGACGAATGTCATCAGAGAGTTCATGTTCTGTACGACACACCAAAATATCTGCTTTTATTCCGCTTTCCATGAGCGTTTTCACGCTGTGTTGGGTGGGCTTTGTTTTAAGTTCTCCCGCTGCGGCCAGGTAAGGGACCAGGGTCAGATGAATAACCAGGGCATTTTCATCGCCAAGCTCCCATTTTAACTGTCTTACCGCTTCGATATAAGGCAAAGACTCAATATCACCAACGGTACCACCTATTTCAGTGATGACGATATCGTAATCGCCGTTATTTCCCAGTAATTGAATGCGTTCTTTAATCTCATTGGTAATATGCGGTACTACCTGTACTGTTTTTCCAAGAAATTCCCCACGGCGTTCTTTTTCGATAACACTTTGGTAAATTCTTCCTGTGGTTACATTATTGGCCTGGGAAGTATTGACATTCAAAAAACGTTCATAATGACCTAGATCGAGATCGGTTTCCGCTCCATCTTCTGTAACATAACATTCCCCATGTTCGTAGGGATTAAGAGTTCCCGGATCCACATTGATGTAGGGATCGAGTTTCTGAATAGTGGTTTTAAATCCACGCGCTTGCAGTAATTTAGCCAGTGAAGCTGCGATAATCCCTTTTCCCAATGAAGAAGAAACGCCGCCAGTGACAAAAATATACTTGGTTTCGGCCATTTTGTGAAGTGTTTGTTGCGTTGTTTTATTCAGGGCGCTAAAATACAAAGAAGAATAGAAAAAGCGTGGAATTTTAAACCTAATATTTAGGGTCTTCCAGGCGGGAATTTATCTTCCTCTGGGATAGCTTTTTCTTATTTGTCTTAGAATTCCTTCCATCCCATTTAGCTTTAATTCATAAACCTGTTGCATCTGTTCTCCTGTTTTTCCCTGTGGAAAACCTTTTTGTCTGTACCAAACCAGATAATATTCCGGAATATCACTCAGGTAAAAACCTTTGTATTTGCCGAAATGCATTTTGGCATGAGCCAGGTCAATCAATGCTTTTTGAGAGGTTTGAGGCTTCAGTCTTTTTATCTTTAACCGGGTTTAAAGGGGCTAAATTAGCTATTTCTACCATAGCCTATGCTATTTTGATCAATTTTTCCCCTTGCTTTATAGCCTTTTACGCAGACCTGTTTGGTAATGCTTTAAAGTGTAATTTTACAGGAGATTATAAAGCATGAGATATCAAATCGAACTCCAGGTAAGTCCTGAGCAGGCAGGCCAAAAAGAAGTGTTAGGGAAAGTGGTTGCTAATAAGATGGGAATCCCATTGGATAGGCTTTCCTACATTCATACCTTAAAACGTTCCATAGATGCACGCCAGAGAGCCATTAAGGTCAATTTGAAACTGGAGGTCTTTGTCGGGGAAGATTACAGGGAAGAGAAGGTAGAATTACCGGATTATCCAGATGTAAGGGATAAGGAAGAGGTAGTCATTGTTGGCGCCGGTCCTGCCGGATTATTCGCTGGTTTAAAATGTATTGAGGCCGGTCTTAAGCCTGTGATTGTCGAGCGGGGAAAAGACGTGAGAAGCAGAAGAAGGGACCTGAAAACACTCAATAT
This sequence comes from Salegentibacter profundi, assembly GCF_054121475.1. NCBI lineage: Bacteria > Pseudomonadati > Bacteroidota > Flavobacteriia > Flavobacteriales > Flavobacteriaceae > Salegentibacter > Salegentibacter profundi. The sequence goes on along the minus strand of NZ_JBSYGG010000004.1, from coordinate 80,300 downwards.
TGACCATATTGTCAATGAGGATTCAAATTATTGCTTTGGAGAAGGAGGAGCAGGTACTTATAGCGACGGGAAATTATATACGCGTTCCAAAAAACGGGGGGACGTGGATCGCATCCTGAAACTGCTTGTCGCCTTCGGAGCAACTCCCGAGATTATGGTCGAGGCTCATCCGCATATCGGAACCAATAAACTTCCTGCTATAATAGCCCGGATAAGGGAAAAAATCATTTCCTGTGGCGGGGAGGTGCTTTTCAATAAAAGACTCACCGACATCCTTATTGTCAATAATGAAGTGACTGGGATTAAAACCCTTTGTGGAGAAAGCATTAAAGCAAGAAAATTGATCCTGGCAACCGGACATTCTGCCAGGGATGTTTTTGAGCTCCTTCATTCGAAAAACATCAACATAGAATTGAAACCATTTGCCCTGGGGGTAAGGGTGGAACATCCACAGGAACTAATCGATAAAATCCAGTATAAATGTGAAACCAGAGGGGAATTTTTGCCACCCTCCCCTTACAGCATCGTAAAACAGGTCAATGGCCGGGGGATGTATTCCTTTTGTATGTGCCCGGGAGGAATTATTGCACCTTGCGCGACTGCACCAGGGGAAGTGGTCACTAACGGTTGGTCACCAAGCAAGAGGGATCAGCCTACCGCCAATTCCGGAATTGTCGTTGAGTTAAGACCTTCGGACTTTCCAGGTTACTTCAGGAATCCACTGGCCGCTATGGAATTCCAGAGAAAGATTGAACAAAAAGCCTGGGTGGAAGCCGGGAAAACCCAGCGTGTTCCAGCACAAAGATTATGGGATTTTACCACGGGTAAATTATCGCAGGATTTACCGGTGACCTCTTACAGGCCGGGAGTGACTTCCGTAGCATTAGAAACCGTGTTCCCGGATTTTATCCATAAAATCCTGCAGGCAGGATTCAGGGAATTCGATAAGAGTATGAAGGGTTTTTTGACTAATGAGGCTGTGGTGCATGCCCCCGAGTCGCGTACTTCATCCCCGGTGAGGATTCCCAGGGATCCTTACACCTTCGAGCATTTACAGATAAAAGGCTTGTATCCCTGTGGTGAGGGGGCAGGTTATGCTGGGGGAATAATCTCTGCGGCCATCGATGGGGAGAAATGCGCGGAAAAATGTGCAGAAAATATAAAGGCATAGGGGGAAGTTCAATCAGCATTAAAGGTTAAATTATTGATAATTGCCACAACATTTTGAATCTTGATTTTGCTTTTTTCTATCTTGAAATTTGGAGAATTAACCAAATGTAAATTAATGCAATATGGCCATAGTAGGTTCTATAATTAAGAGTCTTATTGATCTGAGGGATAATCTAGTTCCAGAACCTGATGCTGAAAAAGCGCAAAGGGACGTGCTTCAGAAATTATTGAAAACGGCAAAGAATACAGAATTCGGGAAACATTACAATTTCCAGGCTATTTTGGATTCTGACGATATTAAAAAGACATTCGCTGAAAATGTCCCCTTTTTCGATTATCATAAACTTGAAAAAGAGTGGTGGCACAAAATACACCAGGGGTCGGAAAATATCACATGGCCTGGAAGACCTCCCTATTTTGCTTTAAGCTCAGGGACCACCGGGAAGTCCAGTAAAAGAATTCCGGTTACCACAGAGATGGTGGAATCCATCAGGAAAGCCGGGATAAAACAGGTAAGTGCCCTAAGTAATTTTGACCTGCCTCCCGATTTCTTCGAGAAGGAAATTATGATGCTGGGAAGTTCTACAGACCTTCAGAAAGAAGGAGATCACCAGGAAGGAGAAATAAGTGGTATCAGTGCCAGTAATATACCTTTCTGGTTCAGGGGGTATTATAAACCAGGAGAGGATATCGCCAGTATTGAACAGTGGGATGAACGGGTACAGCGTATTGCAGAAAATGCTAAGCACTGGGATATCGGGGCCCTCAGCGGAATTCCCTCCTGGCTGGAGCTGATGATGAAAAAGGTCATCGAATACAACAAGCTGGAAACTATCCATGATATATGGCCTAATCTCCAGGTGTATGCTTCCGGGGGAGTAGCTTTTGAGCCCTATGAGAAAAGCTTTAATGCGCTTTTAGCTCATCCCATCACAGTGATCGATACTTACCTTGCTTCAGAAGGCTTTCTGGCCATCCAGGAGCGACCTCAGACCCATGCCATGAAGCTTATTCTGGATAATGGGATCTATTTTGAATTTGTTCCTTTCAAGCCCGAATATATCAACCAGGACGGATCCCTGGTGGAGGGGGCTCCTGTGATCTCCCTGGCCGAGGTCCAGGAGGATGAGGATTATGTGCTACTGATCAGTACTGTTTCAGGTGCCTGGCGCTATCTTATCGGGGATACCATAAAATTCACAGATGTTTCCCGTCATGAGATCAGGATTACCGGTAGAACCAAATTCTTCCTCAACGTGGTAGGCTCCCAGTTATCGGTTAATAAGATGAATGACGGGGTGCAGGAACTGGAAAACAAATTCGATATTAAAATTCCCGAATTCACCCTGGCGGCCGTTCGTATTGACGGGGAATTCCATCATCACTGGTACCTGGGCACTCAATCGGATATTCCCGAAGAAAAACTTGCAGATGCCCTTGATGAATTTCTCAAAGATGCCAATAAAAATTACCGGGTAGCGCGTTCCAAGGCTCTAAAAGGAGTGAAGGTTAGCAAGGTGCATCCTGAAATGTTCCCTGAATGGAATGCAGCAAATAAGAAAAAAGGAGGCCAGGTGAAAATGGAAAAGGTTATGAATGAAGAAAAATTTGCCCAATGGGAGCGTTTTGTAAATGAAAACAATGGAAATTTTTCATAAATAAACAGCTTATAATTTAAATCCTTTTGATATGCCTGAATTACCTGAAATAGCCAATTTTAAAAGTTTTTTGGAAGAAACTGTGCTGCATAAGGAAATCGTTGAACTGGGATTTCCCGACACTAAATTATTACAGGGGTCAACCAGCGATTTTAAAAAAGCCCTTCTCCATCAGGAATTCAGGGCAGCCCGCCAACTGGGGAAATATCTTTTCCTGGAAATTAATAAGCATAAGAGTCTTGGGTTTCATTTTGGGATGACCGGTAAATTCGAGTACTTCCGCCATGATGAAATTCCCCAGCACACCCATTTACTGATTACTTTTAAGGATGGCTCTCATCTAGCTTTTGTATGCGTTAGAAAACTCGGTAAGATTTATCTGGTCGAAGGAAAAGCGGAATTTCAAAAAGAAAATTCTTTGGGTAACCACGCCCTGGACCTGGATGAGGAGGAATTTAAAAAATTGCTTGGCCAGAAAAAAGGCGGAGTGAAATCAGCCATTACTGACCAGCACCTGATTTCGGGTATAGGTAATGTATATGCCGATGAGATGCTTTTCCAGGCGGAGATTCATCCCAAAACCCGCCTGGCCAGACTATCGGAAAAGGAAATAAAAAAGCTTTATAAAGCATTAAAAGAGGTGTTAAATACCGCTATTAAAAAAGAAGGAGATCGATCGGAATTTCCTTCGCATTACCTGAGCCGGTCACGCGAAGAAGGGGTGCAGTGCCCTAAATGCTCAGGGAAAATAGCCATGATCAAGGTCTCTGGCAGGAGTACCTATTTTTGCCCTTCATGTCAAAAAGAACAAAAATGAAAGTTCATATCGGTTGTTCAGGCTGGAATTATCGCGGATGGAAAGGACAATTTTATCCGGAACAGCTGCCACAAAAACAATGGCTGCAATATTATTCGGGTATCTTTAATACTGTGGAGATCAACAGCACTTTTTACCGGTTTCCCCGGGATTCCACCCTAATAAAATGGAAAGAAACGGTACCCGATGCCTTTAAAATCACCTTGAAGGGCAGCCGGTATATTACCCACATGAAAAAACTGCATGATGTAGAGCAGAGCCTGGAGAAATTTTATAATGCCGCTTACCTGTTGGGGGATAAGAAAAGTTGTATCCTGTGGCAATTACCCCCGGGGCTTCATCGCAATGATGAAAAACTGGAGTCCTTTTGTAAATTACTTAATCCGGATTTTACCAATGTCATTGAATTTCGACATCACTCCTGGTTTGATCATCAGGTTTACCGGCTCCTTTCCAAATACAACCTGGTCTTTTGTGCGATCTCCAGCCCGGTTTTCCCGGAAGAGTTGATAGTGACAGGAAAGATTGCCTATATCCGGTTTCATGGAAAAGGCAAAAAGTGGTACGATTATGATTACTCCCGGGAAGAACTCCTCAGTTGGTATAAGAAGATCATACATTCAGATATCGATGAGGTCTATGCCTATTTCAACAACGATCTTGGGGCCAGTGCCCCGGAAAATGCCCGCATGCTAAGGTCATTCTTTGAAAAGGAAAATTAGACCTTGATTTTAAAACCATCAAAAGCGGGTATTATTTTAGTTCCCTGGGGTTCCAGGGCATGAAGTTTTTCCTTAGCCTCTTCGATGTCCCGATAAAACCAGTCCCCGTAATGGGTGAAAACCAGTTTCGAACTCAGCGGACTTAAAATACGAACCAGGTCAGGTATCCCAGTATGACCATAGATGGTATCTCCACTCCGGTTTATCCGACCCCCTTTTTGAATTAAGGTCGCCTCGGTAATAACAAGGTCGACCTGACCTATTTTGCTGAGCTCGGCTTTTTCGATCCAGGCAACATCGCCGGTGATAAACACCCGTTTTCCTTGCTTTTCCAAAAGGTACCCAAAAGATTTTAGATTTTTGGCGTGGAGTACAGGCACGGTGGTAATCCTCAAACCCGAAAGTTCTTTTCCCGAAGTAATAAGCTGCAGGTTCGGAAGCAGTGGATGGGGTTGAGGACCGTAATGAGGAATGTCAGAACAGAAGCTTTGCTCTTTAAAAACAAAATAGGCATGATCCGGATGAAAATGGGTAAAGAGAATAGCCTCAGGGTTTCGGTTAAGGAATTCTTCCTGGCCCAGGTCAATCAGAAGTTTTCCGTCAATAAGAATTCCACTGTGATTTTCATATTTTGGTGCTGATGCTTTTATCTTAGCTCTGCATCCAAGGATCTCGATTTCCATAATTGCGTTTTATTCTAATTCATCGATCAGCATCATGATCTCTTCCTGGGAAAGGTAGAGGTTCTTTATTCGTGTTTTATAGACATCGGAGAGATGGGCGTGGTTCAGGATAAAATTTTTGGTAGCGATGATATATTTTCCCATCCCGTGGTTCACCGCGTAGGTATCTGCCACTCTTTCAGCTTCCTGAATATAGGTTTTAGAGGTAAAGTATTTCAACCCAAACCAGAGCATATTAAGCCCGCTTCGTTCCCGGTAATCCATAATATGTCCCAGTTCATGGCCCAGCCATCCAATAAGCACATCGGAAGGCACACTGGTCACATCAAAGACTTCATTTTCAATGACTATTTTCTCACTGATCATCACGAAATAGGACCGCTTTTTTTTATTTTTAAAAATCCCGGTGATCCTGGGCTGAGCCTGCATAAATGACTTCTGGATATTTTTCTTGAATTTGAATTCTATAGGTGTATTTTTTAACTCCGGGTAGTGGGCCAGGGCAATATAGGCTTCCCGCCATATATTATCAGGAACTATTTTATTATTGAATTTTAAGCTATCTTTTTGTTTCATAGATTGTGCATAACCGGGGCATAACAGTCCTGTTGCGAGGACCGCAAACATGATAATCCTGAATACCGATGATTTCAAAATAATTATACTTTCCTTAGGTTCCTAAAATATGGAATATCAAAGAAATGCAACAAACTTAGCATTATAAAAAATCCATAAAAAAAGCCCTGCAAATTAATGCAGGGCCTGAAAATCTTTATAAACTGGTAATTTAAAAAAAGCCTAAGCCTGTTTTACATTTACCGCATTTAAACCTTTTCTTCCTTCTTCAAGATCAAACACAACTTCATCATTCTCTCTGATTTCGTCAATAAGACCGTTTGCGTGTACAAAATACTCCTTGTTTGATTCTTCTTCGGTAATAAAACCGAATCCTTTTGAGTCGTTAAAGAATTTAACTGTTCCTCTGTTCATTGTAACTATTATTTATATTGACTGCAAATATACGTAAAATTTAAATAGTTTGCATAAAAAAATAGATTTTATTTTAAAATTTTTAAACAGAGGATTGTTTTATTGAAAATTTTCCATGTGCGACCAAGCCTAGGAATAAAAAAAGCGGCAGGAATCTCTTCTGCCGCTTAAAAATTTTATACAAGAATTTAAATTATCCCTGTCCCTGCATTAACTTTTGCAGTCTTTGTTGGAGCTTGGTATCTTGTTGCAAAGCCATAGCCAGTTGCTCATAACGCTCAACGCTTAGTCCCTGCTCTTTAATGACATTTTCCATATCCTTTTGGAAATCACCTTGCATATTCTCTATCTCTGTAACTACAGCCTTATGCTTGGCCTCTTCCTCACTGCTTACTTCCACCTCTTTGTTAGGGTCAAGAGAAGCCTGGTGAATTTCATTAAAACGCTTGACTTCAAAACCACTATCTTCAACGGCCTTTACCATTTTTTGCTGGGCTTGTTGGTTTATAAGGGTAATTCCCTGGTAGGCTTTGGCAAACTTAGTAAGCTCTTCATCATTAACTTCCACTTGTTGCTGTTGCTGCGGTGCCATTGGTTGCGGCGTTTGGGCCACAGCTGTAAAGGAACCTATAACAGCGGTAAATAATAGGGAAGTTGCAATTCTTTTCAATCTAAGCATAATCTTTATGTTTATTTATTTTAATAATCAGCGCCGAATCTATTGAAATATATCGGGTTGCAAAATAATTTAGGAAAAAAAACCAGCCAGTTGGAAAAATCTTAACATTTGATACCGAAAAGATTCGGGGTTTAAAATTGCCGGGCTGATATTACTTCCAGCTGTATAGGTTGGGCAATGCTTTCCTCGATTTGCCTTTTAATATCCACCATATCCTCCTTTTCAAGGTTTTCGGTACCTACCAGGGTTAGACTTACTTTCAATGGTGTGCCAAAACGCACCTTTACATCCCGGAGAATCACCTCATTAAAAGTGGTTCCTTCCAGCTGCCTGGTAATGTTGGCTTCCTGTTGAATACGATTAAAGGAAAGCGATAGCGGGATCAGGATCATGGCTATGATGATGAAGGTATAAACAAGCCCCATTTTTGCTCTTTTAAAGGGCGCGAAACCTAAGACCAGGAAAGTGATTCCAGCAAACATAATAATTCCTGCCATATTGGTAAGGTAAAGCAAAAAGGCTCCGGAAAACACCTCCCAATCCCACCAACCAATACCAATACCGGCTACGGCAAGCGGGGGCACCAGGGCCACGGCAATGGCCACCCCGGCCAGGCTTTTGGCAATCCCTTCTTCGGCATGAGCGTAAGCTGCCGCAATCCCGGAAGCTACAGCGATCCCCATATCCAAAAGGGTGGGAGAGAGCCGGGCATCAATCTCGGAGGTGAGTACCTTAAGGGGGATAATAAGGCTAACTCCGGCAGCAAATAATAACGAAACCCCAGTCCCTATCAGGATGGTAATAAAACCTGTTTTGAGCATTTGGGTGTCATAGCGGACCATGCCCATGGAAAAAGAGACGATGGGGGCGATAATGGGAGCAAGGATCATGGCTCCAATAATGACCGGGGAAGAATTCCCAAAAAGCCCAAAGGTCGCGATAAGTGTGGAGAGGATCATCATAATGACATACGGCGAGGTCGTCATCGCTTTTTCCCGCAATACCTTGAAAAGATCTTCAAATTCTTCCGCAGTGGCCCTGGGCAGAATAGGAAGGGGACGTTTGGTAAGTTCCTCTCTTTTCTGTCCTGTGGGCAGCTTGTCTATCTTGAAGCTTTTTTTAACATCAGGCCCTCTTTTTTCGGTGCAGTACATGCTGACCTGTTTTAAAACAAGGGCTTCGGGCTGTACTTCCAGAGAAATACTTTCGGCAGAATCTGTTTGTCCGTCGACGGTGTATTCAATTTTGGAAGTGTTTTGTATTTCCAGGTTGGAGATTTTGATCTGGCCGATGAAAGCGGGGAGTTTACCAAGTTTTTTCCTGATAGGGATTAAACTACGCAAGAGGAACAGTAATAATTCAAAAAGGTTTTGGGGTGAAAGAATCAGCACGTTGAACATACCGTCATTCATGGCACTTTCCGAAACAAGCCTTCTGGCCACCACGGAACTCAAGGGATGCTCAACCACGATGATACCCAGGGCCGAGGTATGAATTATTTTCTCCCCATCAGCTTTTAAAAGATAGGAATGGTGGGAGAGGGAAGAGAGCCGGCGTATATTTTTAATAAAGGTCTTTACCTCGAAAAAGAAACTATTCTCTTTATGTTCTTCTGAAAAGATAAAAGCATTTCCCAGGTTTACCGCCTGGAAGACAGGCTTCCCGTTACAAAATAAAAGGTCTAATTTATGGCTTTCTTCAGCCTCGAGGATCTCCTCTACGGCTTCATCCAGTTTGGAAGAAATGCCCAGACCTTTGGAAGTATACACATTATCCCGGTGGGGAAGAATGCCTACGGGCCAACCCCGGTTTGCCGCCCTGGGAAGGAATTCCCTAAGATATTCATCGCTTAAATAAGTGATTAATACACTATCATTTTCGGGTTTGAACTCCGGGTTGGGATATTCAATTAATTCATACTCCTTTCCATCTAAGAGTGTAATCAGTTCTTCTTTCACTTCCGATTCATCATCGGGGTGGTAAAGGATATAAACCATAGGATGATTAAGCTTTATCCTGCAAGTTAAGACTTTTTGACACCCAAAATACAAGTTTTAACCTCAGTTTTACAGTTAACACAGGCAATTCAATTATCTTGTAAAGTGCTAATGAACTAAAAAACACAGAGGTTATGCCCATACAAAATGTACCGGCGATATTTCTATTCGCTGCCACTTCAGAAGTCAATAAATACAACCTGAGAAAGGACCACGACACCATCCGGGTAAGAGATCTAAAAGAATCTGCTGATTTTTATAGAGATATCCTTGGTCTGGAAGAAATTCACAATGGAGGCCTTGGCGATCATATCAAGTGGTTTCAGCTCAATGACAGGGTACAGCTACACCTTGTGGAGAGCCAGGAAGTCATTGAGAAATATAAAGGGGTACATATGGCTATGAGAACGGATCTACTGGATGCTTTTATGGATCATCTTAAATCCAGGAATATCCATTTTGAAACCTGGAAAGGAGAAGCAGGTACCTCCAACACCAGGCCAGACGGTATAAGACAAATATATTTCCAGGATCCCGATGGTTACTGGATTGAAGTCAATGATGGCAGACATTAAGGAGGTTTTGACGGATCTGAAAGAGCAGAATACGCGATTGATCTTTCCGGTCTATCGGGTAATGAATTTTAAGAAGGATTTATGATATCCCTTTGCAATGACTTCTGCTGATGTACGTTTTATTTTGCTACGGGGTCTCGGCCCAAGCCAGGCTCTAGAATATTTTAAGAATAATTAAAAAAGAAGTATGATGAAAATTAAGTATTTAGGAATTACATTGCTGACTGCCTTTATAGGCTTTTCCTGCAGTTCTGATGACGACAATGAGGTGGGTACTGAAGTAGATCTTAATGCCACAGCAATAAAAGCGGATGCTCATGTGCAAACTTCCAGTTTGCCTCAACCCATCCTGGATTATGTATCTACTACCTATCCCGATCTCACGATTAAAAAGGCCGAAATTGAAGACGATGATACCTATGAAATAACCCTTAGTGATGAAACTGAGCTGATCTTTGATATGCAGGGGGTTTTCATCGGCATAGATAAGGATGAGGATGATGATTTCGGTGATGAAGATATAGCTCCGACTGAGCTTCCACAGAACATCCAGGATTTCATTGCCCAATATTTTCCAGGGGTGGGAATCGATGAAGCTGAGCGCGAAAATAACGGTAATTATGAAGTGGAACTGGACAATGATGTAGAACTTATCTTTAATTCCGATGGTGAATTTTTAGGCCAGGGAAAAGATGAGGATGAGGATTATGATGACAGGGATGAGGACTTAGATCCTGATGAGCTTCCCCAGATTGTCTTGGATTATATCTCTGAAAATTATCCAGAACAAACCATCATTGAAGCCGAGAAAGAAGATGAAGGCTATGAGGTGACCCTAAATAACGGAGTAGAACTCGAATTTGATTTAGAGGGTAACTTTGTGAGTGCTGAGGATCACAATGGTGAGGACGAAGATGATGATGACCAGGACGAAAATGAAGATGACTAAAAGAATTTAAAATTCTTTTCAAACTTAAAAAGGCTGCTTAATTTCATTTTTTAGGCAGCCTTTTTTATAGGAATATATTCCCTGGTCTTAACAGGAAAAATTAATCTTCCAAAGGGGGCATTTTTTTTGAAGAATTCCACCTATACCTCAATTGTTTTCCAGGTGTTGGGCACACTCAAAACACTGTAAAAGTTGCGGACTTATTTGCAGGTCTTCAGATCCCTTAAGGGGTTCGCTAAGTAGCTCTCGTTCCGAGATAATGCTGTGAAATTCCCTGGCGGTCTCTACCAGGTGGGCCCGACGACCCTTTATCTTGGTTTTAATCTCCTTGCCATCCAGCTCATATATATTATCGGGCCACACCGTAAAGGCACTATCCAAGACCTTATCATTGAGAAGTTTTTGAAGTCGCTTTGCTTCCTGACTAAAAATATGTTCCGGGGTGTACCGGAGAAAATATACATCATGCGGATAAACCAGTCCGGGTAGGTAATCGATCTCCTGCTCAAAAGGCCTGACCATAGGTTCTATATTTTTATTGGAAATAATTTCAGGAATTACCCCATCAATATTGAAAAAAGCATTGTCCCTGTCCCCCGCCAGGGGATAAGCGGTAAAGCGGTTGGCTTTTTCCTGAATAACCCAACCCCATTGCTTGGCATGCCGGTCCCAGTCCCCGATAAGCAGATCAAATAGTCTGGCCCTGACCAGTGCACTTTCGTCAATTCTTATAGCTGCACCGAATTTCTCCTTCCATTGCTGCAGTGTTTTGGTATCCAGTATTTCCACCACCTGCTCTACTTTGGTCCAGTTCTTTTTTCCTTCGGTTTCGTATTCCAGTAAAAACAACCTGTTGCCGTATTGCTGGTTGTAGGCTTCACCTAAAAAATCCTGTCTGGGAACAAAAACCAGCCAGGGGTGGGTGTGAAGCACACCGGCCGCCTCGGATAGGGAAGCCGAGAGAATGGCACCATAGGGATGGGAGGCCGAAATAGCATCTATGACGATATTTTCAAGACCCAGGCTACGGGCAAAGTCCGGGACGTGGGAGGCCGGATCTTTATTTACACTGCGCAAGGAATAAAGAACTCCGTCCGGCCCTTCCAGGCGCAGGGAGTGGGTTTGGCTCCCACCGCCTTCTTTGACGATCTTCATCCCGCCAAAAAGGGTATCCAGAAATACAACCGGAACCTTCACCGGCGCGGACCAGGCCTGACGGTAATTTTCACCCTGGATAAAGCTTTTTAATATATTTCCCTCATATAAACTACTTGCAGCCACTACTACCGAATCATGTTTGCTGAAATCTATATGCTCCAGGTCATTGAATTCTTTGATATTTACTGTGTCAAATTCCTTATCACTACTCGATACAGAGATATAAACCAGGCTAATTAAAACCAGGAGCACTAGTAGGAGGATCCAGAGCGTCTTTTTCATGGTAAGCAAACTTTATGGGAATAAAACTATGATTTTAGAAGGAAAATAAAGACGAATTCCCAAGGATTTTTTGTCGGGAAGCACAATAGCAAAAGGCCATCTTTCAGACGGCCTTTCCAATTCAAACAAAACTATCGCTAAGCTTACTCTAGCGGCAAGATCACCCCATCGATCACATGAATAATCCCATTGGATGCAGAAACATCTTCGGCGACGATATTGGCGGTGTTCCCAATGGCGGTAATTTCTTTTTGCGCATTGACTTTAAAACTTTCTCCCAGTAAAGTTTCGATAGTACGGTAATTTTTTGGGGGTACTACACTGTTGGCAGCACGACGCCCCTCGGTAACGTGGTATAAAAGCACCTGTAAGACAAGGTCAGCGGGAAGATCCCGTATATTGTCAATACCCAGAGCTGTATAAAGACCTTCAAAGGCCTGATCTGTTGGGGCGAAAACGGTATACTGATCTGTACCGGTTAAGAAAAGGTTAACCAAACCGGCATCTAGTTCTTCATCCACATATAGCAGGGCGTCAACCAATTCATTAAAACCTCCTTCTATTGCGATGGTGGCAATGGCATCCTCCCCTGGTGCCGGGGCCGCTTTTTTCTTAGCGGGATCTGCTTTTTTGGTACTATTTTGTTCCAGTACGTCATAAACACTCATCTGGTAAGATTCGGTTTGAATTTCCACATCTTCTTTTTCACAGGATACCAGAAAAAGAGATAAAAAAACAATAAAAAGGACCGTTATAGAAATTCTTCTGTAAGCGATCGGCACGGCGTAATTTTTCATAACATTTTAATTTACAGTTTATTAATACTGCTGTAAATATATCGAATAAAATAATATTGTTTAATCTTTTAACTAAATGTTTAGACAAAAACTATATTTTGTAAGAGAAATATTTCCAGGGATTTTCCGGGAAAGGATTAAGTGAATTGTATTTCCGCCAGGAGGTCAAAAGGAAGACAGCCGAACTTCAGGCACCCGGGCTTTTAATGGATTTTCTTAAATGAAAATTCACCAATGCTTTCCCATAAGCTTCCAGTATGCCTAAAGAGTACAAGGCTTTTGGCAGCAAATGAATCCTGGAACCTACGGTCTTTAAGGGCTTTCCAGGCCTCTTCAAAATTGACTTTGTTGAGGTCCCGGGTTGCTAAAGTGATGTGTGGATGGAAGTGGTGCTCCTTTAGATTCCTTTTTAGCCCCAGGTCTCGCTCCAGACATTTATGTAGCTGTTTCCTGAGCTCAAAAAGTACTGGATTTTCGGTGATGTTTATAAACAGCACTTTTTGAGAAAACCGGTCAAAACCCGAAGCCTCTATGGTAAAGGTTTCCTGCTTTCCGGCAAAATGCTCCAGGGTATGCTGGAGTTTTTCTTCCCTGGTGCTACTTATCCTGAAAGGAATCGCCAGGGTGAGGTGTGCCGGCAGTTTTAGCGCGTGTTTGGTCTTGTATTTTTCGGCAAGTTCCAGTTTCAGCTCCCTGATGCGTCGGCTCAGAGGCGGGGAGGGGACAATGGCGATAAAATACAGGTTCATCTGGCAGTAATTTTTCCAAAGCCTTAGATGTTCAACACAGGCTAAACTCTGCTTCCGGATTTTAATTTCAAGTGGAAGCTACTGGCCATCCGGGGATTCCAGATCGATCATCACCTGGTGTCTCAACAGGTCTTCGAATGTTTCTCTTTCTCTAATAAGATGAGCCTTACCATGATACCAAAGCACCTCGGCAGGTCGATACCTGGAATTAAAATTACTGGCCATGGAGAAACTGTAGGCTCCGGCATTGCTGAAGGCCAGGATATCTCCTTCTGTGATCTCTGCAATACGCCGGTTGTTGGCAAAGGTATCGGTCTCGCAAATATAGCCCACCACCGAGTAGAAGCGTTGTTTTCCTTCAGGATTAGAAATATTGTGAATATCGTGGTGAGACCCGTAGAACATAGGACGGATAAGATGATTAAAACCGGTGTCTACCCCCGCAAATACCGTTGAGGTGGTCTGCTTGATCACGTTAACCTTGGTCAGGAATTTTCCAGCTTCACTGACCAGGAATTTTCCGGGTTCAAATACCAGGGTGAGTTCCCGACCGTATTCCTGGCAGAAAGTCTTAAATCTTTGGGTGAGTTTTTCTCCCAGTTCTTCGATATCAGTCTCTATGTCTCCGGCTGTATAGGGGACCTTAAAGCCACTCCCGAAATCCAGAAACTCAAGGTTTTTAAAGTTCTTTGCGGCATCAAATAAAATTTCCGAAGCGCGAAGGAAAACCTCAATATCCAGGATATCACTGCCGGTATGCATGTGGATACCATTGATGTTCATCCCGGTATTTTCTACAATGCGCAGTAAAAGTGGCATCTGGTGAATGGATATACCAAACTTCGAATCCACATGGCCTACGGAGATCTTGGCATTCCCCCCGGCAAGAATATGCGGATTTATTCGAATACAGACCGGTACCTCAGGATGCTTGGCACCGAATTGTTCGAGAATGGACAGATTATCAATATTGATCTGTGCCCCCAGGGCTACTACTTCTTCGATCTCCTCCAGGGAAACTCCATTAGGGGTATAGATGATGTCCTTGGCATCGACTCCTGCCTTAAGTCCAAGCATCACCTCCTGAACCGAGACGGTATCCAGACCACATCCCATAGTATTGAGGTATTTAAGAATGGAAATATTGGAAAGGGCTTTAACCGCATAATGTATACGCAGATCCTTTACCTGGCTGAAAGCATCTTTCAATCGGTTATACTGAAAAGCAATTTTCTCAGCATCATAAACATACACAGGGCTGTCAAACTCTTTGGCAATGGCAAGGAGGTCTTGGTTGGTCATATCTGGAAAAATTTAGGCGCAAAATACAGGAGAAAATAGAACTCCCGCAAGCACAGGTCCCAAAAATAACGAATTCATTTAAATTGTTTTCTTTGAAATGTGCCAGGGAATTTACAGGAGTGCTTCACGGCCTTATTGCAAAGGATTATATCCCGCAAAATCAATTAACTGCTTCCCGGGGAAACCTCCATTATTAAAGGAAAAAAGATTGGTACAATACTTTTGGTTTTGTTACTTTTGTCTACCGTAATTAAATCTGAAGAAATACCTGATTATGAACATACACGAATATCAAGGAAAAGAGATTTTAAATAGTTTTGGCGTGCGCATTCAGCGCGGGATTGTAGCTCATAATGCTACCGAGGCTGTAAATGCTGCCAAGGAATTAACCGAACAAACCGGAACCGGTTGGCACGTTATTAAGGCCCAGGTGCATGCCGGAGGCCGTGGTAAAGGTGGCGGGGTAAAACTTGCTAAGAATCTCAAAGAGGTTGAGGAAATTGCAGGAGATATTATCGGGATGAACCTGGTAACTCCACAAACTTCAGCCGAAGGAAAAAAAGTACACCAGGTTCTTGTTGCCGAGGATGTTTATTATCCAGGGGACAGCGAGACTGAAGAGATATATATGTCGGTATTGCTTAATCGAGCTACCGGAAGAAATATGATCATGTATTCTACCGAAGGTGGAGTGGATATTGAGAGCGTTGCCGAAAAAACCCCTCATCTTATCTTTACCGAAGAGATCGATCCTTCTGTAGGATTGCTTCCCTTCCAGGCACGTCGCGTAGCCTTTAACTTAGGCCTTAGCGGAACAGCCTTTAAAGAAATGGTGAAATTCGTGACTGCGCTTTATACCGCCTTTGAAAAATCGGATTCTTCACTCTTTGAGATCAATCCGGTACTTAAAACAAGCGATGATAAAATCCTTGCTGTAGATGCAAAGGTAACCCTTGACGATAATGCGCTTTTCCGTCATAAAGATTATGTGGAAATGCGTGATATCCGCGAAGAGAATCCAACAGAAGTCGAAGCCAAGGAGGTTGGTCTTAATTATGTAGATCTTGATGGGAATGTTGGTTGTATGGTCAACGGGGCCGGACTGGCAATGGCTACGATGGACCTTATCAAACAGGCAGGAGGAGAACCTGCAAACTTTTTGGATGTTGGAGGTACTGCAGATGCCAAAAGAGTAGAAGAGGCTTTCCGAATTATCCTTAAGGACGAAAAAGTTGAAGCTATTCTTGTCAATATCTTTGGAGGTATTGTTCGTTGTGACAGGGTAGCTCAAGGAATTGTGGATGCCTATAAAAACCTGGGAGACAAGGTAAATGTACCTATCATCGTTCGTCTTCAGGGTACCAATGCCGATATTGCTAAAGAACTCATAGATAACAGCGGATTGAAAATTCACTCTGCCGTTGAATTCCAGGAAGCAGCAGATAAAGTACAGGAAGTACTTAGCTAACGGCCTGAATCATACCTTATTTTTTAAAACCGCCAGTCATGGCGGTTTTTTTATGATCCATAATCTGCTCCTGGGCGGTTACATAGTTCTTCCCGATTGCTACCTAGAAATACAGGCCTTTTCTCCTTATCAGATAAATTACCCGAGCCTTGATTTGAGGGTCTGGTCTTCTTAATGCTTGGGAATAATTATAAAATTTAATTGGTTACCTGTAACATTTTATGTTTTTCCCAGTCTTTTTTAATGTATAACCTAATAATTTATTTATTATGAAAAATTTAAAAATGCTTTTTTTAGTGATGGCCATTTCTTTTGGTTCAGCACTTCAGGCAGCCGAACTGCCCATCGACCCAACCTCTGCTTTCAAAAATGAAGTGGAAAAGCTCCTTGAGGATCTACCTATAGAACTTGAGGAGGAAGAGAAAGTAATCAACCTGACCATTACTTTCAACAAAAATAACGAGATCGTGGTATTGACCGTAGATTGTGATGATCCCTATGTGGAAAGTGTGATTAAGAAACGTTTGAACTATAAAAAAGTGGCTTCACATCTAGACAGTGCTATTAAAGAGTACAAATTACCTATCAGGCTCAAAGCTTAAGATCGATCAAAAAATGTAACGAATTAAATAACCCGGCTCATCACCGGGTTTTTTTTGCTCTTCCTGGGGACTCTGGTCTAAAATTCATTCCATATCTGGATACCATTGCAGTTGGACCACCTTGATATCCTCATTGGCCTGATTAACAAGGTTTTTAAATTTATCTACATCAGCCAGGCCGTCCTGGCCTCTGTAATGGTAAGGGTACACTTTTTTGGGCTGGAATTCCAGAACGGCATCGGCTGCCTGATCTACAGACATGGTATAAGGAAGATTCATGGAGACTAGCGCGATATCAATACCTTCTAATGCTCTCATTTCTGGAACTCCTTCCGTATCTCCCGATATATATAATCGCTGACCATTTTTTTCAATAACATAACCATTGCCCCGACCTTTTTTATGTCGTGATTCAGGATCGTCCTGGGGGAGATTATACATAGCAATGGCTTCGATGGAAAATCCCATAACCTCCTTGGTTTGCCCGTTAGCCATTACCAGGACCTTGTCATGCAGCTCCTGGGGTAGTTCATCCTTTACAGCCTGGGGAGCGATAATTTGCACATTCTCAAGATTCAGTCCAAGCAGGGTTTCCGCATTGAGGTGATCTCCATGATTATCGGTAATTAATACAAGACCGGGCTCCTCCATGTCCTCAAATGCCTCGGCTCCTCCCACCGGGTCGAGGTAGAAAACTTTCTGATCCCAGGTGATCACTGCCGTAGCATGCGATATGGGTTGAATATTGATGTCTTCCTGAGCCTGGTCTTTTTGATCACTATCAGAGGTTTGCTTTAGTTCAGTTTTCCCCTCCTGAGGGGCTTCCCGTTTTTCGTTTTTACACCCGGTAAGAAATAGTCCAAATGCCAGGATGGCAAATAAGTGTCTCATAGTTTTTGGTTTTAGATTGAATCCTTTACTGATATAGAGGATGTTATAAAGTTAACCAACACAAAACAGATGATCCGGAGCTTTAATAAAGATTTAAGAAAGGGCTAAGCGCAACTTTATATCTCCACGGGAATAGGGGTTGTTCTCCCCAATAGGTATTTCCCTGAACCCGTATTTTTTGTAGATATGAATCGCGTTTTCCAACTTGCGGTTGGAATAGATGATCAGTTGGTTCCAGCCTTGTGCTTTAGCGAATTTAATACTATGTTCCATTAATTGCTGACCGATCTTTTTTCCCTGGTAACCTGGGGTAATAGCCATTTTTGTAAGTTCGAAAACGCCCTTGTCCATTTTCATCAGGGCCACACAACCTATGATCCGGTCATCTTCCTTGACCAGGAAAATAGTTCCACCCGGTTGCGTGATGTATTTCTCAGGATGACCCAGTACCTCTTTATCGTGTGGCTCTACCCAAAAGTATTTTTCCAGCCAGGCGATATTAAGTTGCTTAAAATCCTCGGCGTATTGAGGCTCGTATGAGATTATTTCCATGATACGATGTTGAAATTTTTGGCTAAAATAGAAAATTAAGTGCTTTAAAAGTTTTGGTCTTAAACCTTAGCCCCTTAATTAGAAATTATTTTTTACTTTCACCCCTGCCTGACCAAAAAAAAACACCCTGATATGAAAAAGCTTTCAGTCCATTTTCTTTTTGTATGTTCTTTTCTACTATTGAATGCCTGTGCTACCGGGGTAATAACCGAAGAAAAAAAAACCGAGCAGCAAAAGACCGATCAGAAACAGGTAAGTATTCTTCCTCCCGAAGCCCTCTACGGGGAATTGTTCTATGAGGTCCAACACAATGACTCCTTATTTTCCGACAGCAAAACTTTTGTGGATGCCGTACCCCGAATTGCCCCGGAGGATATTCGAGAAAGCTATATAGAAAACCCTCCAAAGACCCATGCTGAAATGGAGGATTTTCTAGAGGAGAACTTCGTCATCCCGACAAATCGAAGCAATTATCAAACGGATTCTTCATCAATAAACCTGCACATCAAAAAATTGTGGGATGTGCTTAAACGCCCTTCTGATAAGCAGGTATCGGGAACATTAATTCCCTTACCCAATCCTTATATAGTTCCAGGCGGTAGATTTCGTGAGATCTATTACTGGGATAGTTATTTTACGATGCTGGGTTTGCAGGAAGATGGCGAAACTCAAAGCATTGAGAATATGCTTGATAATTTTGCCTGGCTCATCGATACTTACGGCTTTATTCCCAATGGAAACCGGACGTATTATTTAAGCCGGTCCCAGCCTCCATTCTTTGCATTGATGGTAGGGCTATTGGCCGAAATCAAGGGAAAAGAGGTTTATAAGAAATACTTGCCTGCCCTGCAAAAGGAATATGATTTCTGGATGGCCGGAAGCCAAGACCAAGAAGCAGGGGCCTACAGAAGAGTGGTAAGACTTCCAGATGGGGAACTGCTAAATCGGTATTGGGATGATAAAAACTCCCCAAGACCGGAAAGTTACCGGGAGGATGTGGAAACCGCTGAAAAAGCTATAGCTCAAAATCCAGACCGTACCAGAAAAGAAGTCTACAGGGACCTAAGGGCTGCTGCCGAATCAGGATGGGATTTTTCCAGCCGATGGCTCAGTATAAATGGGAATGGTGATTTCAACCTTTACAGCATCCATACCACACAAATTATTCCGGTAGACCTCAATAGCCTGCTTTATAATTTAGAGCAGAGCCTGGCCCGGGCCTATGAACTGGGTGCAGCACCTGAGAAGGCACAGGAATTTCGAAAAAAAGCAGAAAACCGAAAAACCGCTATGGAGAAATATCTCTGGGAGGAACAATCGGGTTTTTATTTCGATTATAATTTTAAAGATGCTAATACCACCGGGATCTATTCCCTGGCGGGGGTATATCCACTATTTTTCGAGATATCCAAGGAAGCACAGGCTCAGAAAGTAGCCCAGACCATTAAACAGGTTTTTCTTCGGCCTGGAGGCCTGGTAAGTACCCCACACCATACCGGACAACAATGGGATGCGCCCAATGGATGGGCACCGCTTCAATATATGAGTATTGAAGGCCTTCGCAATTATGATAAGGACCAACTTGCCCTGGAAATCAAAAAGCGCTGGTTAGACCTTAACCAGAAGGTCTATTCGAAGACCTATAAATTGCTGGAAAAATATAATGTGGAAGACCTAAGTAAGGAAAGCGGGGGAGGGGAATACCCGACCCAGGATGGCTTTGGCTGGACCAATGGGGTCTATCAGAAACTCTCCGGGCAGGATTAAGAGAGAATTTAAAATTTCCTAAGCTGCTACTTTTTGCCTGTGGTTTTGCTTCTATTTTGTTTCCAGGGCCATTTCCCTTCTATTTCTACCTCCAGGGTAAAACTCAGGAAAGTTCGAATCAGGATGATGAGCCCGAGGTTTAGAATTTGCCCAATTTTGGCATCGTGGACCACCGTGGCAATAATATCGGCGGCGATGAGGATCTCCAGGCCCAGGAGGATGGCACGTCCTAATTCTTCGCGAATCTTCTGAAAACTCCTGATTTTTACGCCCTGACGCTTAAAGGCATAGCGGCCAAGGGCGATAAAGATGCCGATGACCATGACAAGGATCCCAATTCCTTCTATAACCAGGGCAGTGATTTCAATGAGTTCTTTTACTTTATCTTCCATGGGCCGCGCTAAGAAAATCAGTGATCAAAAAGGATAAGGCTTTACCTACTG
Source organism: Salegentibacter profundi (assembly GCF_054121475.1). Taxonomy (NCBI): domain Bacteria; kingdom Pseudomonadati; phylum Bacteroidota; class Flavobacteriia; order Flavobacteriales; family Flavobacteriaceae; genus Salegentibacter; species Salegentibacter profundi. The sequence continues at coordinate 60,049 of NZ_JBSYGG010000004.1, read as the reverse complement.
CTCCCGTCTCTCCAGGGCCAGGGGCCGCTTCACAAAGGTGCAGGTATGTACATTCTGGCAGACGTGCAGCAAGGCTGATAAAATGCCGGATCGCTTCGATGCTCAATCCAGATGGGGTTTGGGCACTGGCAGGAAAATTCTTTATCACATCGCAGTCTATTTCCAGGCCAAAAGCTTCATCCCGGATGAATTCCAGGCTGTCCAGAAAAGCTGAATTAAGCGCTGGAGTACCAAGGGCCAAAACCTCTTCAAATAATCTGAATTCGATATCTTCCGAAGTCTTCATTTGCTCGAAAATATATTGTGGGGTATAATTTCTGGCCAGACCAAAGATTGTATAGCGGCCTAAAAAACCTTCCTCCCTGGCAAAACTGAAGCCGTTTCCACTGTGGCGATGTTCCAGCTTGCGAAGATCGCTATGGGCATCGATATTAAGAACATTCAGGGCTTGTCCTAATGCCCTGGAACTTCCTTTAATGTTGCCATAGGAGTTGTTATGACCACCCCCGATGATAATTGGGATCTTTCCTGCACCAACAATGTACTCCACCAGAGAACCCACCTTTTGATCTATCAGGATGGTCAGGTCTCCTAGTTTGGGAAAATAATTGGGATCGGACACATCGATATTGGCTGCCTTTTTCATTTCCGAAGCCGGGTCAATATGGCCCAGCAATATCAGATTTTCCGCATTGGTATATTCATTGACCTGGATGTTTAGTAAGGAATTTAGGCAGGCTTCCCAGGCATGGGAAGCCCCGGGTTTTCCATGATTGGCACGGACTCCGATGTCCTCCGGGATTCCAAAGATCACAAACTTGGCTGGGTGCTTTTCTAGATCATCCAATTCGTTGATAAAGGCGATCTTTTCACCAAATTTCACCTCGCCCTTTCGCAAGGAGATCAGCTTTTCTACGGTATTGAAATTATAGCGCTTGAGGCCTTCCATGATTATACTTTTTGACCATTAATAAATACGGATTCGATGGAATTGCTGCCAAAGGCATAGGGAAGGTATGCATAGGAAGGAATTTCTTTGGTCAAAATAAAATTCGCCTTTTTTCCTCTACTGATGCTGCCGTGGCTCTGACTGAGTTCCATCGCGTAAGCCCCGTTGATGGTCGCTGCGTTAATGGCCTCTTCCGGGGTCATTTTCATTTTAATACAGGCCAGGGAAACCACCAGGTTCATATTGCCGCTGGGGGTACTCCCGGGATTGAAATCAGTAGCCAGGGCCAGGGGAAGTCCGGCATCCAGCATCTTGCGAGCCGGGGTATAAGGAATACTCAAATACAGTGAACAGGTGGGCAGTGCTACCGGCATGGTAGAGGTCCCTTTCAGGCTATCGATATCCTCCGGGCGCATTACCTCCAGGTGGTCTACACTTAGGGCCTGATGTTTGATCCCACTCTGAACACCACCTATGGCATGGAATTGATTGACATGTATCTTGGGTTTCATCCCGTATTGCCTGGCTGCTGATAAAAGCCGGTCGGTATCCTCAAGTGTAAAATATCCCTGCTCACAGAAAATATCAATGTATTGAGCCAGGTTTTCCCTGGCCACCTCTGGCAGGATCTCATTGATTACCTTATCGATATAGGCCGTGGTGTTACCCTTATATTCCATGGGAAGGGCATGAGCCCCAAGGAAAGTAGCCTTAATGGGGATGCTGTAATGTTCTTTGAGTTTTCTGATCACCCGAAGCATTTTGAGCTCCCCTTCTTTGGTAAGACCGTAACCGGATTTGATCTCTACAGCTCCGGTACCCAGGCTCATGACCTCTTCCAGGCGCTCTGCTGATTGCCGATAGACTTCCTCCTCCGGGGTCTCCTGCAGGGTTTTAGCCGAATTGAGGATGCCTCCGCCTCGTTTAGCAATTTCCTCATAGCTCAAACCATTGATGCGGTCTACGAATTCCTGTTCCCGATTTCCCGCGTAAACGATATGAGTATGGGAATCGCACCATGCAGGGAGAATCATTTTTCCCGCGGCATTAATGGTCTTGTCCGCTTTAATTTGGGAAAGCTCTTCCATTTTTCCGAAATCAGCTATGCTATCATTTTCTATGAGCAACCAGGCATTTTTAATAGTAGGCAACTCTTTCATCTGGGCTCCGGAGAGTTTTTCGACAGGAGTTTCCCGTACCTGCAGTAGTTCTTTTATATGGGTAAAGAGTAATTTCATTTTCTTAGGTGTTTTGCCAGATAAAGATATAAAACAGGGAAGAAAAATAAAGGAAATGCTGGCAAACTATAGCCTAATGTTTATTTTAGAGGAAATTTTGAAAAATTTAACTGAGCAATAGTATATGGCAAAATCAACCCACGGAATAAATACCAATTGTATTCACGCCGGAGAACTGGAAGATAAAGAATTTAAAGGAGCAGTTTCACCCTTGTATATGGCTACTTCTTATGCCTTTGAGGAGGTTGAGGTTAAACGTTACCCACGATATTTTAACACTCCGAACCAGGTGGCACTGGCCAAAAAAATGGCTGCCCTGGAACATGGTGAAGCAGCCCTGATCTTTGGCAGTGGAATGGCTGCGGTAAGCACAGCCCTTATGGCCTTTTTGCATAAAGGAGATCACGTGGTTTTACAAAATACGCTATACGGGGGAACCAGCAACCTGGTAACCGAAGAGTTTGATAAATTTGGAATAGCCTACTCCTTTACCCAGGATTCCAGCCCTTCTTCCTTTGAGGTGGAGATCAAACCCAATACCAAGGTTATTTATATCGAAACCCCCTCCAATCCCTTACTCACTGTTACCGATATCAAAGCAGTGGCCGAGGTAGCCAAAGCACACGGTCTGGTCAGTATGATCGATAATACTTTTGCCTCTCCGGTCAATCAGAATCCCATTGATCTCGGGATTGATATAGTGATCCATTCGGCCACAAAATATATGGGAGGCCATAGTGATATTCTAGCCGGAACAGTGATTTCCTCAGCAGAAAAAATCGATACCGTTTTTCAGCTTGCCAAAAACTTTGGTGGCAGCCTGAGCGACTATACGGTCTGGCTTCTCGAACGCAGCCTCAAAACTATGGGAATCCGGGTGAGAGCCCAGAATGAGAATGCGCTGGAACTGGCAAAATTTCTGGAAAATCACGATGATGTGGCCCGTGTTTATTATCCCGGTCTTGAGTCTCATCCTGATTATGATATTGCAAGAAAACAAATGCTTGGTTTTGGAGGAATGATGTCTTTTGAACTTCGGGAGGGTCTTGATGCCGACCTTTTTCAGAAGAAATTGACCCTTATTAAATCTTCGATGAGCCTTGCCGGGGTGGAATCCACTATTCTTTCCCCATCAAAGACCAGTCATGGCCTACTTTCTGAGGAAGAAAGGGAAAAGCAGGGGATCCGTGATGGCCTCCTGAGATTCTCCGTGGGTATAGAGCAAAAGGAAGACCTGATGGCCGACCTGGAAAATGCTCTTGAGGAAGTTCAAAAATAGCCAAATGCTAAACTTTCCTGTCCAAGGCAGGAAAAGAAAACCAGAGGAAAATTAATTATGAAGTTAGATATATTAGCTGTTGGGTCGCATCCCGACGATGTGGAATTAAGCTGTTCAGGTACGATCGCCAAAGAAGTAGACCGTGGGAAGAAAGTGGGTATCCTGGATCTTACCCGGGGAGAAATGGGCACCAGGGGTACCGCTGAAACACGAGATGAAGAAGCCAGGGCTGCAGCAGATATACTGGGGGTGGTAATGCGACGAAACCTGGAATTCAGCGACGGTTTTTTTCAAAATAATACCTCGCACCAGTTGGAGATCATCAAGGTGTTAAGAAAATACCGTCCGGAGATCGTCCTTTGCAATGCCATTGACGACCGGCATATAGACCATGGGAAAGGCGCTAAACTGGTCAGTGATGCCTGTTTTCTCAGCGGCTTGCGTAAAATAGAAACTATCCATGAGGGAAAGAGCCAGAAGGAATGGAGGCCAAAGCATGTTTACCATTATATCCAGTGGAAAAATATCGAGCCTGATTTCGTGGTCGATATTACCGGGTATATGGATAAAAAGCTGGAATCCGTACTGGCCTACAGGACCCAGTTTTTCGACCAGAACTCCAAAGAACCCCAAACTCCGATTTCCAGTGCCAATTTTTTAGACAGTATAACCTACAGGGCAAGAGACCTAGGGCGATTGATCAATACTGAACACGCTGAGGGGTTTACAGCAGAACGTCACGTAGCCGTGGATTCGGTTTTCGATTTGATCTAAATTTTTTCCTTCTGAAAGTGATTTTTTTCTTTGGGAAATAGTAGAAATAAATTACATTTGCAACCGCAATTAAAATGGTGGTTGTAGCTCAGCTGGTTAGAGCGCCGGATTGTGGTTCCGGAGGTCGCCGGTTCGAAACCGGTCTTCCACCCCTTTTTAACCTCTTAGGAAACTAAGAGGTTTTTTTGTGGCCTTTTTTGGATAAAATGTATTTTTTATCGATGAAGGTTTGTAAATCCTAATAAGTTGATGTTTCAGCGTTAAAAATGTTAAAATCATTGAATTCTCCTAGCTTAAAAATTAAATTTATAGAGTAAGTGATTTAAAAATAAGGGGTTAGTTCTATTTTTGTTCATACAAAAAATTGCTTTTTCTCAGGTAGGATCAAAAATCATATAAAGGAATTAACTTCTTAATTTTCTAACCAATCATAATTCCCGGGCCCGTAGGAGGCTATCTGGCCCGGGATTTTTTCTTTTACTTTAAAATTTTATAATTATTTTTAAGGATGAAGAAAAAACGACTCCTACTTTTCATTTTTATTCTTCTTATTCTATATCCTGTATATCAGGCTATTATGGTGACAGGCTTATTTTCCACGGTAGAGAATCCCGGGGAGATTAGAGCAGCTATCACGCAATTTCAATTGAGCATTTGGCTAAGTTGGGTAGGTATGATGGCGATCTCGGTATATTTTAAATGGCTTCAAAAAGATAACTTCTTTTTTAAATTGAGCTATTTTTTTCTGGTTTTAGCCTTTGGCGCCTTTGGTTACTTCACCCAACATGCACTCGATATCTTCGAAAATGGTCCTCGATTTAGTGATTCATATACCCTTGGGGTTTTTACCGCGATTCAACATCTGGCTTTCGCAGCGATCCTGACCATCTTTCTGCAAATAGCCGTGAGGATATTTCAAACCAAATGGCACCGCCGGTAATCTTACCTGTTTAATCCTAGATAAAATATTTATTCATGGTTTTTAAATTGTCCAGCAATTCTCTCATTTGCTGGCGGTGCTCCAACAGGGTGGCCCTTATTTCGCCTACCGTGGTTTTTGCAAGGGCTTCCTGGCAAAGCTTATATGAGGTCAGTTCCATCTTAAGACAAACCGCTTCTATTTTTTCTTTACCGGCTTCCGGCAGGAATCTGCTTGAGGTTGCCAGGGGGTTTCCCTCAATGGCAGGATCCTTTCGTTCATAACGAATAATATGTCGCTTGAGATCATGGGTAAAGCTTTTCTTTTGCCGGATCAAGCGGGACAAAAGGCTCTTTAAAAAAAGTCTTTTCTCTCGCTCCCAGATTTTACGGTAAAAAACTTCGAGATTTTTATTTAATATATAAAGATCCTTTAACCTCCTCACGGATTCTTTCGTATTTGATTTCATAAGACTTAGAATGGTTTTAGAATAGTTGGGGATAACTCTTATAAGATAACGAAAATCTCCTGGAAAACAGTGGGTTTTAACGTATTTCTTACAGGCTTATAGGATTTATAAAAGACTGTTAATAAAGGTATTATTTAGAAAATCCTGTGAAAATTTTAACCTTCCCTGCTAGCCTTTTTCTTTACCTTGATCCTGGAAATAATTAAAAAATATAAGTTATGGCTAAAGATCATGGACCCAGTATTAAAAATGACCAGCAGTATGAAGACCTTCGAGAAGAAGGAATGAGCAAGAAAAAGGCTGCCAGGATCGCTAACGACCCAAAATCGGGTAAAAAAGGAGGGAAGGCGCAGGAATATGAGGAGCGCACCAAAGAAGAACTCTACGAGCAGGCCAAAAAGGTGGGCATAGAAGGTCGTAGTGATATGAGCAAGGAAGAACTCATCAAGGCTTTGAGAAATTCGTAGCTACAATTTTAAAATTGTAGGAAAATTCATTAATTTAGTTTACCCGATTTCCGTAGCCCCCCAAAAGGTCTTCGGAATTAAGGGAGCCTCTATACTTTTTAAAAAAGTATGGAGGCTTTTTTAATTGCGCTGTTATTGACCAGACGAAAGTGGTGACTTATTAAATTAAACTTAAATTGTTCTTTTCTCAGGAAAGTCGCACCTCGCTTTATTGATATTTTCCTTACTTGCAGCTTCAAATTATTTTAATTCCCGTGGCTAAGAAAAGACAGGTGAAATTCACCGAAGGTAAAATTCTCCATTCTCTGGCAGGACTGGCCTGGCCTATCATTCTTGCTAACATCCTGCAAACTGCCTATCAGCTTATCGATACTTTTTGGCTGGGGCGTTTAGGGGCTGATGCAGTGGCCGCGGTAAGTATCAGTTTTCCTATTCTTTTTCTTATTCTGAGTTTGGGTGCCGGTTTAACCCTGGCCGGGACGGTGATCGTTTCCCAGTATAAGGGAGCCGAGGACCAGGGGCAGGTCAATTACAGCAGTTCCCAGACCGTTCTGGTGATCTTTTTTATCTCTGTACTGCTGGCCATTATAGGGTATTTTGCTGCAGCACCCCTGATGAAACTCGTTGGCGCCGGCCCTGAGATCCTGGAGGATTCGGTAAGTTATTTTCAGGTCTCCTCCTGGGGCTTCATTTTTCTCTTTATGTTTTATGTGTTCCAGTCCTTAATGCGGGGCATTGGCAATGTACTCCTGCCGATGTACGTAGTACTGGCCACTGTTTTTCTGAACCTGGTGCTGGATCCTTTATTTATTTTCGGTTATGGCCCAATCCCTGGCTTCGGGGTAGCAGGAGCGGCAGTGGCGAGTATTGTGACCCAGGGCCTCTCGGCCCTTACAGGGCTCTTAATTCTGTTTCGCGGAAAAATGGGGATTAAGATTAGTTTCAATCAGATGAAATTTGATTTTCCCTGGACCAGGCGAATGTTTAACATAGGGATTCCCTCCAGTATGGAAATGTCTACCCGGGCAGCAGGTATGACGGTACTGATCATGCTGGTTACAAGTTTTGGAAGCGAGGTGGTTGCAGCCTACGGAATAGGCAGCCGTATTCTGAGTTTAATCGTGGTTCCCGCCCTTGGTTTTGCTATGGCTACCACGACCCTGGTAGGACAGAATATAGGAGCCGGTAAGATAAAACGGGCAGAGCAAATCGGAGACCTGAGTACTAAAATTGCCTTTTTTGGCCTTACAGCGGTGGGCTTGCTGCTCTTTGCCTTTGCCGAGCCAGTTACCGCCTTTTTTGTCCCGGATGATCCTAAGGTCATACGAGATGGATCCCTTTTTATTAAAATCATGGCACCGAGTTTTGGATTGCTGGGAGTCCAGCAGGTGTTAAACGGCGTGTTTAATGGGGCTGGCTTTACCAAGGCATCCCTGCTTATTTCTGTTTTTGCTCTGTGGATGGTAAGATTCCCGACAGCCTATGTACTTTCCAGTAATACCGGGCTCAGCTTTGAAGGTATCTGGTGGGCCTTTCCCATATCTAATTTTCTGGCAGCAATTGTAGCCTTTATCTATTACAAAATGGGTTACTGGAAATTAAGAACCATCCGCTACCGGCACAGAAAGTAACTACCAGGAAAGATTAGCCTAAAAAAAGAATCCCGAAGCTTTTTAGGTTTCGGGATCCGATTTATGTTTTACTGATCTTTAGGCGGAGTGATCATAATGTGCGCCCTGTGGGTGCCTGGGTCCATAAGCCAGGGCATACCCGGAAGATGTGGTTTGTCGGGAAGTCCGGTCTGTTCGGTGGTCGCATAGGGTATATATATGACATAACGCATATGCGACTTCTTTAATTCCCCGGTTTCCTTATCGTAATTTTCCTCATCTCCACTGAGGATATAGGTCATACTGGGAGCATCAGGAAGCTTTAATTTACCTGATTCCGCATCTTTCCTGCGGGCTTCTCTTATTTCCATCATTTCCTTTCCTTCTGCCTTTAATTCCCTTCCCATGGCCATAAAGGGGTCCAGGTCTTTGGAGTAACAGGAAACGTTTATTCCATCCCGGTTAGGATCATCGGCAAGACAAACCAGGTTATTGGTTCCTTCTCTTAGCACAATCATTTTTCCAGCCTCATCATAACCATAAACCATAGCCGCTTCCCTGTCTTCTTCCGGTGCGGCAAGTGTCGCTGTTTTGATCTGGATCTCCCTGGGAAGAATCTCTGGGTTCTGGGCAGTAAGGCCTAAGCTCATAAAGCTTAAAAGTCCGGCAACTATCATTGTTCTCATAAAGATTGATTTTATTTCTGAAAATTTCTTCAGCATTCCTATTAAGCTAAAGATAAGAATTTTAGATGATCACGCCCCGCTTTGCTGCTTATTTCAGAATATTTTCACAATTAAGTATTGTAAACCAGTTAATTAGGAATTAAAAATGTACCTTTTCAGTAATTTAAGATACTTAGCTTACATCGTTCCCTGGCGGTGTTTTTCATTCCCCTTTTTAAGAAGTCCCTAAACAATAATATGTAAAGTACCTGTAAGGCAGACTGCTTAACGGGTTTAATTTAATATGAATATTATGAAACTTATTTTTAGGGTTATGTTTGGGGTTGTTTTTTCTGGAGTAATCACCGCAGGGTGCTCCAGCGATAATGCACCTGTGGAGGTTGAAGAAACTACACCACAGGAGAAATTATTAGAGGAGGAGCAGGCTGTGGCATACTTATCCGTAAAGCTGGTAGATGCTCCCGGAGATTATCAACAGGTAAATATTGATCTGCAAAGACTGGAAATTCTAATGGATCAAAGCGTTTTGCCACTGGAATTAATTCATGGAGGGGTACATGATCTGCTGGAGTTTACCGGTGGAGGTTATGAAAACCTGGTCTATGCCTACCCGATACCTGCCGGAAATCTTTTAGCACTGGAACTGGTGTTGGGAGGTGATAACGAACTGGTGTTATTGGATCAAAGCCGCCTTAACCTTGGTAGCCCTGCCGATAAGCAAGATGGGCTGGAGGTTGCTCTGGATGAACAACTCCATTCCGGGGACACCCTCAATCTCGTTCTCGACTTTAATATTGATGCCTCTATAATTTTAGAGTCTGATCAAAGCTATTCCCTTGTTCCTGTTTTAAGACTTACCGATGAGGATAAAACCGGTCATATTTATGGTTATCTGGCCGAGGCCTTAAAAGATAGCCCGGCTTTGATCTTTGTGACTGCCGATGCAGATACCATACAAACCCAAACCTATTATGGAGAATTCATGTTGTGGGGACTTCCGGTGGGAAGCCACGATATCACTTTTAGTTTTAGGGAGGGTTCAGGACTTAAGGAGCTGATCGTTCCTAAGGTTTCGGTCAAAGCAGGAGAGATCACGGCCATTGGTCCACTGAGTTATGAGTGATAGTCCTATATAAGGCACCATCCTTTTCAAATTCAAGGATGGTGCTTTTATAATAAAACAGTAACTTTTTCTAATCCCAGTTCAGTAGGCGATTTTCACCCTCGATCTTTTTGATATCGGTGATGTCCTGAGACATTTCGATTACCCCGCGGTACTTTTTCTCGGCATCCCTTACTGCAAAATAGCGTATATAAATAAGTCGGCCTTTGAAGTTGATCCAGAAGGAGGCTTCATTTTTGGTACCTTTTTTAAACTCCTCAAGGATTTTCAAGACAGTACCCACACTTTTTGGCGGATGACAGAATCTTACCTCTCTTCCTATTATTCCAGCACTTCGGGGAAATACCCTTTCTTCTCCACGGTTATAGAAGATAACCTTATCATTTTCATCAACATAGGTGAGATCCAGGGGCATGGTTTTTAATAACAGGTTAACCTGTTCTACGCTCATATAGCCTTCGTCGTAATGCGAAGTATTTTCAAGGTTAAAGCTTAGGTTCCTTTTAGTATTGTCCTGGCTTGGATGAATATATTGCTCTTGCCCTGGAAAGGCTACGGGAGTTTCTGGCAGCATCCATCCGATTTCCTCTTCTCCTTTCCTAACGGCAATCCAGTCTTCTTCCGAAAGAATTTCCAGGGCATTTGGAAAGAGTACATCCTCTTCAATAAGAAGCAGTCGATGAATTCCACTGGTTAAAAACCGGGCATCAGCAGAAACATTTTTGAATTCTCTTTTAGTAATTTTTTTGCGAAGTAATCGGAATTGTTCCCTTAGGTTATCATGAAATGACCACATCCCCTGGCTGGGTCCGTTCCATCCTTTTTGCTCCAGAAAAGGGAATAGCTGGTTCTCTTTGCGTTCAAACCTCCTTTCAATACTCTGTAATTGGTTAAATATATTAAAATACTTCTGGTCCTCTGCTGCGGGATCGGTTTCTTCCAGTTCACCCAGCAATGTTAGGATGAGCTCTTTTTCTTTAAAGTAAATTTTCACCGGATGTCCTTCCGGCAGGGTACTAATATCTAAGCTTGCATTCATGATCTCTATTTTAAGACAAAGAAAAGGCAGAGAAATGTGATGGGATATGACCCTGATCACAATAAGAAAATGGGATTTTTATTTTTTTTGCATTGGTTTTATGTACAAAGGATTTGAGAGGCAGAACAGGATCTCAATCAGGACTTAAATTTATCACTAAACAGCCTTTAAATGAAGACAAAGATGGAACTAATGGCACCTGCGGGAAATTTTGAATCCCTGCAGGCAGCTCTGGATAATGGCGCAGACTCAGTTTATTTTGGAGTAGACCAGCTCAATATGAGGGCAAGGGCTTCAATAAATTTTACCATGGAAGACCTGCCGGAGATCACGCGCAGGTGTGACAAAAAGAAAGTGAGAACCTATCTTACCCTTAATACCATTATCTATGATCACGATCTTTCCCTGATTAAGACCCTGCTGGCTAAGGCAAAGCAGGCCGGAATTACCGCTGTGATCGCTTCGGATCAGGCGGTGATTGCATCGGCTAGAGAAATAGGAATGGTCGTACATATTTCCACCCAGCTGAACATCACCAATATCGAAACGGTAAAATTTTACAGCTTATTTGCCCAGACTATGGTACTATCCCGGGAGTTAAGCCTACGTCAGGTAAAAAAGATCACCGAGCAGATCGAAAAGGAACAGATAAAAGGACCCTCGGGGGAACTTGTGAAGGTGGAGATATTTGGACATGGTGCTTTATGCATGGCCGTATCCGGGAAATGTTATTTAAGTCTCCACTCCGATAACTCTTCAGCAAACCGTGGTGCCTGTAAACAGAATTGCAGAAAGAAATATACCGTCATCGACCAGGAAACCGGTTTTGAGATCGAGATCGATAATGAGTACATGATGTCACCAAAAGATCTGTGTACCCTTGATTTTTTAGACCAGGTGAGGGATGCCGGGATACAGATTCTCAAAATAGAAGGCCGGGGCCGAGCCCCGGAGTATGTCGCCACGGTCACCCGGGTATACCGGGAAGCCATTGATTCCCTTGATGAAGGTACTTTTACTCCCGAAAAAGTAGAAGCATGGATGGAACGACTGGCCAGGGTTTATAATCGTGGGTTCTGGAGCGGTTATTATCTTGGACAGAAACTCGGAGAATGGAGTAAGACTTCCGGTTCCCAGGCTACACGTAAAAAAGTATATGTTGGAAAAGGGGTACATTATTTTCCTAAAGCAGGGGTGGCTGAATTCAAAATAGAAGCCTACGATATTAAAAAGGGTGATAGGTTACTGATTACCGGACCCAGCACCGGCGCTCAGGAAATTGACCTGGAGGAATTGTTTGTCAATGAAACCAGTACGACAAAAGCTACAAAAGGGGATTCCTGCACCATAAAAATCCCGTTCAGGGTGAGACTTTCCGATAAACTCTATAAAATAGTAGCCGTCTGATGGTAATAATTACCTTGCAACGCAACAAGTGTATCGGCTGTAATTATTGTGTAGAGCTGGCCCCGGCCCAGTTCCAGATGTCTAAAAAGGATGGGAAATCAGTGCTCCTTGGCGCCAAAGACAATAAAGGTTTTCATACCCTGAAATCTCCTGATCATACAATCCTGGAACAAGCTCAGGCGGCTGCGACAGCCTGCCCGGTAAAGATCATCAAGGTTAAGGCCACCTGAAATCGATTCCGCCTTGGTTTATTCGGCGGTGACGGGATCTATAATGCTTGCAACCTTGCTAACCACGTTGGCCGGAAAACCACCTTGTTCTGCATGGGCCAGGATCATTTCTTCATTTGGTGCGTTGTATATGCAGTAGATCTTATCAGTAGTTACATAACTTTGTACCCACTGGATATCAGGTTCCATGTTTCGCAATACCTTACAGGAGGTCTCAGAGATGGCTTTTAATTCACTTGCGCTTAGTTTGCCTGCACCCGGCACCTCCCTTTCAATGACAAATTTAGGCATAATTAAGATTTTTAGTTCCTTAAAAATAAGACATTACTCCTTTAAAATGGTAGCGGGTATTTCCCCGAATTTCGTTTTTATAAATTTTTCTTTCCCTGTGATCTCTTAGAGCTTAAACCCCGGGAAAACCCTTATATATTGTTGTAAATCAATATGTTAAAAACTTTATCAAGGATAAATAAATCATTAATTTTATAGCCCTACCGATTTTTTCTCCCCGGAACGTATTAACCTTTGACCAATGGAAAAGTGGCTGCTCGAATATAGGCTATTCGGAATTATACCGGGGTTGATAAGAAGAGTATCTGGCTATCCGGTCAATTTTCGTTACGAACCCATTGCGATTTTATTCCAGATAGCCCAAGAGATAAGCCTGATCTTGTATTTAAAGGTGTTTAAGGCCAGGGAATGTGAGAAAACAATCCATCGCTCTGGTGAATATTTTCAGTTGTTAATGCATTTTAACCAGGATCCCAATACCCTAGTAAAGTAGATTTAAAAAGTTTTAATGATGCCATCCAGACTTTTGTTGTTTGATAAGGATCAAAAGCTTCGGGAATCGCTAAAAGCGGTTTTGGAGAGCGGGGGAGAGTACGTGGTTTCAGGAAATTATGATAATGTAGCCGATATCGAAATGATCCTAAGGAAGGAGAAACCGGACCTGGTTATTCTGGATGTCAAAATCCCCGAAGGGATTCCTGCGATTTCTCAAATTAAAAAAATAAGGCCGCTATCCCTTATTCTTATTTATACCAGTATTTTAGACGAGGAAAAACTATTCAAATGCTTTTGTCAGGGGGCCAATGGCTTTCTGCTTAAAAATGTCTCCCTTATTGAAGTCTACCAGGGAGTTAATGAACTGAGAAATGGGGGAGCGCCCATGTCTGCAGCAGTGGCCAAAATTGTGTTGGAATCCTTTAGAAAACCAAGGCAGAGCAATAAGGAAAATTACAATCTTACCCAGAGAGAGGCAGAGGTCTTAAAGCTTCTCATTAAAGGCCATAGCGTGAAAAGAATTGCCGGTGAGTTGCATATGGCTTTCGAGACCTCCCGGTCTCATCTTAGAAATATTTATCAAAAGTTAAATGTGCATTGTGGTAAGGAGGCCATTGCCAAGGTCTTTTCAGATAAAATAAACTTGAAATAGTACCTGCTGCCAGGTTTTATAAAAATGGGACAGAAAGGAATAAAAAAAAGGGAGTTTTTAGCTCCCTTTTTTCGATCATTCTTCTTTTTCTAGCCCAGCGAGCCTTTGATCATCGGTCTGCTGTTCAATTCTGACTGTCTGGCTTTGGTTGCCCCTGACCAGCTTTATTTTATAAAAAGCCTTGCTGATCTGGTCTCCAGAGCCACGGGCCTTATATTTATTCCCTACGGCTGCCCAACCTTTATGGTCCCGGTATAAATCGGCCATTATCTTTCGGGGGAGTACCACATCCTTGAAGGACTGGTGGTGCCTTTTTAAAGACCCCTGCTCATCGAACTGAGCATTCAAAGCGCCCTGGGAAGTTCTGAAACTTACAAGGTAAGTATCATAATCCTTATCGATGTGATCGATTAAACTAAGGACATTGAAGTTATTCATCATAAATTCAATGGGATTTTTCATGAACTCTCCGGTGTATTGCTCCTTTACCGAGAAGGTAAATTCATCGGTATTTCCAGAGAGTTTTTCGGAAACAGGGTTCAATAATACCCTGGCTTCTTCTAGTTCAGTAATTTCCTGCGATTGTGCAGTTGCGATAAAACAAACCAGTAACGAATAAAAAATTAAATTTTTCATAACAATAATATTTAGTGATTAATAATTACGTTTTTAATCGTCAAATACGTGTTATGGGGAAAACTTCCGACTGTTGAATTAGGGATTCCAGGTCTTCTGAGTAAATCCGGAGAGGATAGGATACCGGATAATTTCTCTAGTGAGTGCTCAAGGGTGGAGCTTCTCTATACTTGTAATTTCTTAGATGTAAAAGTAGGTGATCAGCCTACTGTCCGCAATCCCTTTTTAGGGTGAAATTTTATAGGGTCTTATTAGCTAAAAGGCTTATAAATTCAAAAACTACCTTAAAAAGGGGATATATCCCCCCTCTTAAAGGGGGAGGCTGTTGAATTTAATTAAAAAACGCAAGGGAATTTACCCTGCCCTGGATCATTCTTTTTTGCTGCGCTGAAAGCCTTTAAAGATTTCCATACTAACCAGAATTAAAGTGGCAGTGAAAAACAATTTGATCCATTCCCCTGGGGAAACCGGATTCAGTGCGAGTAGCTCCTGCATAAAAGGAATGTGCATGGCAAGGATATGAAGACCCTGGGCTGCAAGGATTCCAATAATGAGAAAATAATTATTGCTAAAAGGAATTCTGAAGGCAGACCGGGTTTCGGAACGGGCATTGAGGGCATGGAAGTTTTGTAGTAATACCATTAAAAGCAGAATCAGGTTGCGGGCTGTACTTTCCTCATAATTTAAATTATTGATTAAATGATACCAAAGACCAAATGCGAGTATACTGATCACTGAGGCCGAAACCAAAGTCTGTTTGATCATCAGGGGGTCAAAAATACTTTCATCAGGTTTACGTGGGGGCTGCGTCATTACCTTTTTTTCCCCGGCCTCAAAGGCGATGGCCACGTCCTGGATCCCGTTAGTAACAAGGTTGAGCCAGAGTAGTTGCACAGGTAAAAAGGGTAGAGGCAGACCGGCCATAAGCGCCATTCCAATAGATAGAAGTTCAGCGGCTCCCGTAGAAATCAATAAATAAATGATTTTCCTGAGGTTAGCATAGGTAAAGCGACCTTCTTCTATTCCGGCTGCGATAGAGGCAAAATTATTATCGCTAAGAATAATGGAGGCTGTATCCTTGGCAACATCGGTACCATAGCCCATGGCTACGCCGATATTGGCTGTTTTTAAAGCCGGGGCGTCATTTACCCCATCCCCGGTTACGGCGATAAAATGACCCAGTTCCCGTAAGGCCTTTACGATCAGTTGTTTCTGATGTGGGGAAACCCTTGAATACACATGTTTTGTTCTTAAGGTCTGCTGGAACTTTTCTTCTCCTCCAGCGATAATCTCTTCCAGCTCTTTTCCGCTTATCAGCTCTTCTGGTCCCTTTGCGATACCAATCTCTTTGGCGATAGCCAGGGCTGTTGCTGGGTGGTCGCCGGTGATCATAGCTACTTGCACCCCTGCTTTATAGCAGTCCTCCACCGCTTGTTTTGCCTCACTTCTTAAAGGATCGATAAGCGCGATAAATCCCAAAAAATCCATTTCCGGTAATTCATCTACCGGCCTTACTTCGGCTACATCACCACCTCCAACGGCGATAATTCTGTAACCTTCCCTGGCATAACGAACTGTTTCTTCGAGGAGCCCCTGATATTTGTCCTGGTCAATCCTGGCACGTAACTTTTCTACGGCTCCCTTAAAAGCGATCTTTAATTGCTCGTTTTCCTTATAATAGACCGCTGCATATTGTCTTTCTGATTCAAAGGGTATTTCGCTGATTTTTTCTTTATCCCGGAGTAACTCCTGTGGAGAAGCTTTCCCCTTGTAGGAAATACTCAACAAAGCCACATCAATAGGATCTCCGGAATAACTCCAGTCATTATTGTTTTTAAATAGCTCAGCTTCGTTGCAAATGGTGATACAGGTTATTAAACGTCTGAGATCTTCTGAAGCATCGACACCTACCTGGGCCTCCTTTATATCGATGATTTTACCCTCTCCGTTATACCCTTCCCCAGTTAGATTAAAAACCTGCTGGTTCGGAAGAACAATCGCCCTGGCGGTTTGCTGGTCCACCGTTAAGGTTCCTGTTTTATCGGTAGCGATAAAAGTGCAGCTGCCCAGCCCTTCCACAGCGGTTAGTTTCCTGATGATAACATTGCGTTTGGCCATCCTGGAAGCGCCTATGGATAGCGCCACGGTCATGGCAATAGGAAGGCCTTCTGGGATTGCCGAGACAGCCACAGCGACGGCGAAAAAGAATAGTTCCCTGATCGGAATCCCGCTGTAATACCCTGCAATCCCAAGTAGGACAACAGCAATAAGCACGATGATACTTATTCGTCTGGTGAAGGTTTCCATTCGTTTTACCAGGGGGGCTTTCCCTGTGCTAAGGGATTTCAGGGAAGAGGCTATTTTGCCGATCTCCGTTTCTTTTCCTGTTGCAGTCACCAGGCCGAGACCTCTTCCCGTGCTGATGTTAGTTCCTGCAAATAACATGTTGAATCGCTCGGCCACCGGAATATCTTTCTTATCCAGGGCTTCGCTTTGCTTATCAATAGCCAGGGATTCCCCGGTAAGAATGGCTTCCTCCGCAGTAAGATTATTCTCCCGGATGATCCTGATATCAGCCGGAACCTTATTTCCCGATTCCAGGATGACAATATCGCCAGGGACCAGCTCTTCTCCATCAATGACAAAACTTCTTCCATCGCGTTTAACCCGAACTTTAAGTTTAATCATCTGTTCCAGGGCGGAAGCTTTTTCTTCCGCTTTCCATTCCTGGAAAGCGCCTATGATGGCATTGATAAGAAGGACGATAATAATAAAACCAGCATCGGAATATTCATTGAGCATTATGGAAACTATGGCCGCTACAAGCAATACATAGATTAGCGGGCTTAAGAACTGGTTGAGAATGATTTTGAATAAGGTGAGTTTTTTAGCCGAGGGAAGGGTATTGCGGCCATACCTTTCCATTCTCTCGGGAATTTCTTCTGAAGATAGCCCGGCCAATGTTACTTCGTGCTCCTTCAGAGCCTTCTCTGGGCTATGGTAATGCCAGGCAAATGCTTCCATCTTATTAAATTTAGGTATACCAGGTAAATGCTTATCGTGATGATTTGATTCATCACAAAATGTTTATTCAGTAGTAGGTAAGTAGGGGAAGAACCCGATTTCAGGCTTGCTTGAAGATCAGGGTTCTGGCAGCTCTAAAATACGAAATTAACAAGCGCAATGAACAGGAGTAAAAGGATAATTTTACAGACATATACGAAAAAAAAAATGATCTGGCAGCCTCCTATGATACTGAAAGGATAAAAGATTTTACATCCAAATAAAAGCCTTTTTAACTTACCAAAAACTGATGATAATCATACTTCTATAGTTTGCTTATAAGTACTTTTAATTGCCCGAACACTGATTTTTATAGGGGGTTTCAGGCTTTTCGGGTGTGGTAAAAAAATCCTCTTCCATCTAACTTTTCAACTATGATCAAAAATATTCTTAATCTGAGCTTTTTACTCTTCTCGGTTTTTGCCTTTTCTCAGGCCGGGCACATCATGCAGGGCATGGGTGCGGTAAACATGTCCATGGGGGGAGCTGCAACAGGGCAGCCCCTTGATATTTCCGGGGCCCTGCATTGGAACCCGGCAGCAATTTCTACCTTTGATCAAAAGGTAATCAAATTCGATCTGGGCTTATTTTATTCTTCCCCGGAACTTTATTCTACGGTACCTGAATTCGATGACCAGGGGCAGCCCACCGGAAATTTTTATAGCGGACAAACCCAGGATGATCGTGGAGCTTCTCCTATGCCGGCTTTAGCCATGGTATGGGGGAATGAAGATAGCCGGCATACTTTTGGTGCCTTTCTTTTCGGAATAAGTGGTTTTGGAGTGGACTTTCCTGAAAATATGAATAACCCGATTAGCATGCCTCAAAACATGGGTGGTTTTGGTCATATCGAATCCGATTACATGTTGCTTCAAGGTGGGGTGACCTATGCTTATGAGCTTTCTGATCATTTTTCAATAGGAATTAATCCAACGATCAACTATGCAGGGCTTGAATTATTGCCAAATCCCACAGCGCAACCAAGTATGGCAGGATATCCAGGAACTGATAAGGCCTCTGCCATAGGCCTGGGCGGACAGATCGGGCTTTTCTATGATTCAGCTATGGGCTTTAAGGCAGGGGTTTCTTATAAGACCAACCAATACTTCAGTGATTTTGAATTTGAGAACACCTACCTGGATAATACCACAGCTACCAATGAGTTTAGAATGGACTACCCAGCAATCCTTTCCCTGGGCTTGGGGTATTCCGCCGGCGATTTTGACCTGGCCCTGGATTACCGCATGGTCGATTATGAAAATACCGATGGTTTTTCTCAAACCGGGTGGACCCAAAATGCTTCGGTCAGGGGTTTTGGCTGGGAAAATATGGATGTGGTCTCTGCGGGAATTCAGTATAAAGGAATCAACAGGTTGCCATTACGCCTGGGATATACCTATAGTTCGAATCCTATTCCGGAAGAAATTGCGTTTTTCAATATCCCGGCTACAGCAATTATTAAAAATGCTTACCAGTTTGGAATAAGCTATGAGATTAATCCTAACTTTAATCTGGATGCGGTCTACCATCATGGTGCCAGTGACGGTCGTACTGCTGGACCCTTACTGAATCCGATGTTCGCACAGAATTATCCTCCCAATGGTGCTATCCCGGGAAGTGAGGTGGCTTACGAGATGACTACCGACCTGGTGATGCTTGGGATCAGTTATAAATTTAAAAGCCGGACACAGCAATAAATAGCCGGTGGTTTTGAATTTAAGTTTCGCTAATGCCTGTAAGGCTCAGCCGGATCATCCGCCTGGGCCTTACTTTTTACATTTTTCCCTGTACCAGGTTGTAGATGTTGAAGCCCAGGAGTATCAATAGGCTGAAAAGTGCCAATACGGTCGGAATCGGAATATTTTTAATATTTAGCGGAATAAAAAAATATGGCTTTTCTTCCTGAGTGTCCTTATGATTCCTTCGGAAGTTGATCAGGGCGATATTTACCATGCCAAAGACCAGGAAGATAAAGATATTACTGATACTGGCAACGGTCTTGAGATTCCCGATCAATCCAAAGGCCATAGCAACTATGGCTACTGCGATGATGGCATAATTTGGGGCGTTGCCAATACCAGAGATGGTGGTAAACTTTTTTAACCAGGTAATATCACTATCCCGGGCTACATCGTAAAGTAGCCGGGAAGTCCCCAGGATATTACTCAATATGGATTTACTGGTGGCAAACAAGGCTACAATCACAAGGATAGTAGCGCCAATATTCCCTAGTTGACTTTCGATGACCGCGGCCAGTGGACCATTTGATTCTGAGAGGTTTTCCCAATTCAAAACACTTACCGAACTTATTGCGATAAGCACATAGAGCACCAGGACACTTAATCCACTTATCATTACCGCCAGCGGCATGTTCTTTCTTGGAGATTTGGTTTCTTCTGCCATCTTTACCAGGTCCTCAAAACCTATATAACTAAAGAATATTAAGGCCCCACCGGCCACAACTCCAATCCAGCCCTGCTCGGTGGTTTCCATGAGATTTACCTGACCAAATTCAGGAATGGACACCCCTATGACCAGACCAAGGCCCAGGAGGGTGACAATAGTGGCAAAACTGTTATAATAAGAACTGTATTTAGAGCCGATGATATTAAAAAAGGCCATAAGCAGGATGATCAGGATAACGGCAAGACTGGAAGAGAGATCCATTAACCGGCCCAGGTACTCGGCAAAACTTATCGCTATAGCCCCGGCAGCGACCACCCCAGTGAAGCTCATAAAGATGGACATAAAAAGAGCGGTTTTATGCCCCAGGCCTTGTTTTATATACTCGAAGCTGCCCCCGGCATCCGGAAACCTGCTCACAAATTCGGCATAGCTCAGGCCTGTAAGTAAGGCAACCAACGCAGCGATCACAAAGCTGAGCCATAACATATTTCCGCCTAGATCTGCTGCCTGACCGATAATGGCATAAATCCCTGCACCGACAATGCCTCCGATTCCAAACATCAGGACATCCCATAATCCCAGGGATCTTTTTAATTCCTTTTTACTCATTTATGAAATTTGCTTCCAAATCTTTTTAAAATTTAGCAATGAAACAACAATGCCTACTACTTTAACAAAACTTAAATTGCGAATCTCCGAATACTCAAAACCTTTGCCGGAGGAGAAAACCCTTTTTCTTAATATTATGTGAAAATTTGATTATATTTGCCTTTTGAATTAAGAAAACTTTAAGTTGTTGTCGTAAAGGGAAGATGAATAGATTGATTTTTAAACTGAAAATTGGCATTTACCAAAGCCTCAATTTTTTTTACAAGCCATTTGCTTCCCATCGGCTGCTGCAAAATCATCCCTACCGGTTTCTATTTTTGATCGCTGTGGGCCTGGCGGTATTACTTTTGTGGATCGGAGCCTGGTTTTTTGGATTTCTGGATTAACTTGTGGCTTTAAAGTCTTAAAAAATAAAAAAGGGAGAATACTCCCCCTTTCTTAAATTCAAAACCGGATCTTATTAATTATTTTCCATATCCTCCATTCTATCTTTTACCCTGGCCTGTAGTGCGCTGTCTCTTTCCATCATTCGGACCATGTGCTGGGCCATTCGTTCTCTTTTTTGTTCGGTGAGTTGCATGGTAGTATCCTGTTCTATCATGTTCATCATATTCATTCTCATGGAATCCATCATCTCAGGATTATTCTTCATCATATGTTGCATCTGTTGTCGGCCATACATATTACGCATCATGGGGCGATTTTGACGCATAAGGTCCATAGATGCCCGATTGTCCCTCATTTCTTCCATAAACTCATTGAAGAGTTCTTCATCATTTAGGATCTGCTCGTAGACTTCTTCCCGCTGCTCCTGATTTTCAGTCAGGTCAACCCTCCTGTCGGTTTCGCAGGAAATAAATAAAGTCAGCATTAATAACAAACTCAATGCGCTGCTTAATCTTGCTTTTAAACTTCTCATAATATTCATTTTTGGTTAATTAATATTTTCATTGTTCGGTTTAATCGGCCATTAATAAAAGCCTCTTAGATTGCTGATAATTCAGCATAAACAATTGATAACAATGAAGGTACGAAGTATTAGCGAACTAATGAATAGCCTTAGGTTTTTGTTAACTTTCCAGTCTTATCTGCACTAACCTTAATGCTTTTTTATTTTTTAGAATATCCAGGCCGTGGAATTACAGATAAGCTTTTATTTTCCCTGAGCGCTACCTGCCCTGTTTGCGTAAAACCTCAAGGGGTGGTTTGCCGATAACCCCTGTACTGTTGGACAGGCCTATACTTACCACCAATAACACGATACCTGGGAAAAGAATGAGAAAGGGAACCCAGGAGGGGATAAAACTGGATTCGAAGACCCACCACGCCAGTAACTGACTGCTCAGCAGGGATAATATAATACCAGAGAGACTTCCTAAAACGCCCAAATAAACATACTCCAGGGCTGCGATCTTCAGGATCTGATTGCCTCTGGCACCAATGGTCCTTAAAAGGACGCTCTCCCTGAGCCGTTGGTATTTACTGGTTCTCACCGCACCAATCAGCACGATGATCCCCGTCAATATACTAAAGAAGGCCATGAAATTGATGATCCAGGATATTTTGCTCAGTAAGGACTCAATGACACTTAAAACCTGCCTAAGATCTATAATGGAAACATTCGGGAAATGCTGTACCAGTTGCTGCTGCAGGGCAGCCGAAGAACTCTCATCGGTAACCTTGGTTGTGATCACCCTGAATTGTGGTGCCTGTTCCAGTATGCCCACAGGAAAGACCAGTGAAAAATTGGGCTGCATCCTGCTCCAGTCAACACTTCTAATACTACTTACCCGGGTTTCAAGGACCACTCCCTGGACATTAAAGCTAAGCTGGTCTCCAAGCCCGACCTTTGCATCTTCGGCAAAATTATTACTGATGCTTATGGGAATATCATCCTGCTTGTCGGTGGAGGATATCCACTGCCCCTGTTCGATAATTTCTGAGGAGATAAGCGAATCCCGGTAGGTGACCCGAAACTCATGGTTCAATACCCATCGGTTTATCCCTGAGCTGGTGTCCTGTTTTATTTGGTTAACCGACCTTCCTTTTATGCGCTCTACCCGCATGGTAACAATGGGAATATTATCAAGTAAGGGGGCCTTGTTTTCTCTCAGGGTATTCATTACGTCCTCCTGTTGATTTGATTGGACATCCAGCAGGATTATGTTCGGGCTATCGGCTTCGGTCTCCAGGGAGGCCTGGGCCAGCAAGAGGTCTTTGCTAAAATAAAGCGTGCTGATAAGAAAACTTCCAACCCCGATGGCCAGAATGAGGATAAGGGTCTGGTTTTGGGGTCTGAACAGGTTTAACAGGCTCTGCCTGGCCGGAAAACCCCAGCTGTGGGGGAAATACTTTTTTATGGCCTTCATAAATAAAGCGGCAATTCCCGCCAAAATAGAAAAGCTAACAAGGATACCACCTACAAAGGCAAGGGAATACTGCCAGTTTCGAAGTAGCCAGAAAGCGAATAGAAATATGAAGATTAAAATACCCACGGAGACTATTATAATCGCCCGGCGGGATCTTGAGGTTTCCTTTTCCTGGACCCTAAGGGCCTGTAGCGGGGAAATGTATAGGGTACCCATCAAAGGATACAGGGCAAAGAGTACCGACATAAATATTCCAAGTAGAATGCCCATCAGCACGGCCTGGGGTACCAGGCTCACCTGGACCTCCACTGGTAATAAATCCTGAAGCAGGAGTGGGAATACCTGTTGTAAGAGCAATCCCACCCCGGTACCTATAATACCTCCTGCAAATCCCATTATGGCTACCTGTATCAAAAAGATCAGAAAGCTTTGTCTGCGGGTGGCACCAAGGCACTTGAGCACAGCTACCGCACGAAGTTTTTCCTTTATATAGATATTGATAGCACTGGCAATGCCCACACAACCCAACAGAAGCGCTATAAAGGCAACCAGGTTTAGGAATTTTCCGAAATTTTCATAGCGCCTGCCCAGCCTGTCACTGGTGGAGGTATGGGTGTCGAGATCGGCATTTTCCTGGTCCAGCACAGGCCCGAGGTTCTTGTCCATTTTCTCCAGGTTAGTTGCCGGATTAGCTTTAAAATAAAACTCGTAATCTATTCGGCTCCCGGTTTGTATCAGTCCGGTTTCCTCTATAAACCGGTATGGGATGACTACAGGGGGTGCTACCGAACTAAAGATTGCGGCACTGCCCGGTACTGAATGCAGGGCACCGGCTACAGGAAAACGAAGTTGGCCTATTTTAATACTGTCCCCGGTTTCTATGCCGAGCTGTAGCATCAAGGTAGCATCCACCAGTGCAGCACCTTGCTCCTGGAATTGCAGTGCGGCCCGGGTTGGGCTGGTCTCCAAGGCTCCATAGAGCGGAAAATCCCCATCGATACCTCTGACCTGCATGAGCCTGGTAGCCTTATTTTTTTCAAAGGCGACCATGGAAGGGAATTTGATCTCCCTGCCATCGGCTCCGCCAAGGGAATCCATTATTTCAAGGACCTTTTGATTTGGAGGATTATTACTGTCAATCTTAAAATCGGCACCCATTAAAGCCTTTGACTGTAATTGGATATTATCTTTAAGGTTCACCCCAAAAGACTGGATGCTCACTACAGCAGCAATCCCCAAAACGATGGAGGCCATAAACAGGATAAGCTTGCGTCCACTGGCTTTACCGTCCCGCCAGGCCATCTTTAAAAGCCATCCGAAATCTGCTTTTCCCGGGCTATTATACTGTGGTTTTTTCATGATGCAGAAGGCTCTTTTGAGATTATCCTTCCGCCTTTTAATCTAAGAATTCGTTGGGTTTTCTGGGCAAGTTCCAGGTCGTGGGTCACAATGACCAGGGTAGTGCCTGCCTCTTTGTTTAGTTCAAAGAGAAGTTTGACGACCTTTTCCCCGGTTTCCGCATCGAGGTTGCCGGTGGGCTCATCGGCGAACAAAATGGATGGTTTTGTGGAAAAGGCCCGTGCCAGAGCAACTCTTTGTTGCTCTCCCCCGGAAAGTTGGGACGGATAATGATTTATTCGTTCCTTTAATCCAACTTTTTCAAGGAGTTCTTTTCCTGTCCTTACCGCATCTTTAGCTCCCTGTAATTCCAGGGGTACCGCTACATTTTCAAGCGCAGTCAGGGTGGGCAGCAATTGAAAGTCCTGAAATACAAAGCCGACATTGCGATTCCTCAACACAGCCCTTTGATCTTCGTTTAATTCATTGAGTGCTGTACCGCAAAGGGTGATCCTGCCTGAATCAGCCTGGTCCAGCCCTGCGCATAAGCCCAGCAAGGTAGTCTTTCCACTTCCGGAGGGCCCAACAATGGCAAAGCTTTCCCGTTCTTCGATATCGAAACTGATATCCTGTAAAACCTTTAATTTTTTTGATCCGCTGGAATAGCTTTTCTCCAGCTGGTGTACGTTTAATATCTTTGCCATCTTAGGTCATACTATTTAGACTGATCTCACAAAATAAAGAAATGATTTCGATTTTAATACCGCTGTTATGAGAAACATCCCAATCCTTTTTATTTTTTTATCTTTTTTACTTCTTAGCTCCTGTGGAGAATCCTCAAAAAAAGAAGAAAAAGAAAGTATAGAAGAAACTGCTAAGCCCGATCTTAATAGCGAAAATGAAGTGGGAAAAACCATTGTTTTCTATGGCACCAGTCTCACTGCCGGGTTGGGGTTGGACCCGGAGCTGGCTTATCCAGCCCTTATTGAGCAAAGGCTGGATTCCCTTGGGATGGATTATGAGGTGATCAATGCCGGGTTAAGTGGGGAGACCACCGCTAGTGGAAAAAATAGACTTAACTGGGTACTCAACCAGAATGTGGATGTTTTTGTACTGGAACTCGGTGCCAATGATGGTCTGAGGGGCTTACCCCTGGAAGAAACCCGGAAAAACCTGCGGGAGATAATAAGGCTGGTGATGGAGAAAAATCCGGATACCCGGATCATCCTTGCCGGTATGCAGATCCCGCCAAATATGGGCGAGGATTATACGAGTGCTTTCAGAAATATCTTCCCGGAACTTGCCCGGGAGTATAACCTGGAATTAATACCTTTTCTCCTGGAGGGGGTAGCCGGTAATCCTGACCTGAACCAGGCCGATGGCATTCATCCTACCGCTGAGGGTCAAAAAATAATCGCTGAAAATGTCTGGGAGGTCCTGGAACCCGAGCTGGAGGAATAAGCCGTCTATACTGGTCTTGCAGCCAGTTTGACCTCATAGGGAAAAGCAAAGTCTACAATGGCCCGGCCCGATAAGTAGCTCTGGCGGTCTTCTTTTTTTAAGACCACGGGCATGCGTTGTTTGTTATTGTGAATCTCACTCATCAGCTCATTAGCCCTGGTCGTTATGATGGAGTAAGAGTTTACCCTCGCATTTGTTTTAGGATTGGTCCAGCTGGAATAGATCCCGGCAAAGGCAAAAACCTCCTGATCCTCCGGGGTGATCAGGAATTTCTTTTTTTCCTTGCCCTTAGCGTCTTTCCATTGCCATTCGTAATATCCATTGGCAATCACCAGGCATCTGTTGGCTACCGAATTTCTAAAAGCGGGCTTTTCACTGATGCTTTCGATCCTGGCATTTAACGTCATTTTCTTGATCTTATCATCTTTAGCCCAAAACGGGATCAAGCCCCAGTTGAACATTGCAATCTCCCCCTGGTTTTCATCGGTGACCACCGGGGTTTTTATAAAGCTAAAAGCATTGATTTCCTCCATGGGTTTATAAGCTTCAGGCTCGAGAAATCTGGCATCAAAGGCGCGTTCTATTTCACTGAGTTTGGCATTTAATTTAGTACGGTAACACATAATGGCAATTATTTCATTCTAAGGTACAATTTATCCGGAATTTATGCCTCACCACGGGATAAACATGATTCCTCCGGCTTGTCAGAAAAATTTTCTTTATTTTGTTTTAAATACCTTCCTCTTATGTTTAAATATGTGAATCTCATTCTCCTTACGGCTTTATTTTTTTCAGCCACATCTTATGCCCAGGATACCCTGGTTTCCAACGATAGAATACTTCAAATTGGGATTACCCAAACCCCTCCCTTTGTGGTAGAGGAAAACGGGGAGTATTCCGGACTTAGCATTTCCTCCTGGGAACTGGTCAATGAGAAACTGGGCGCGGAATATCAATATAAGGTCTATCCTTCTTTGATAGCACTCTTAGACGCTGTAGCACAAGGCGAGGTGGATTTTAGCATCAACCCGGTGACGGTGACTGATCTGCGGATGCAGCGAATGGATTTTTCCCAGCCTTATTTTATTTCCTATACCGGGGTGGCCAAAAAGAGTGAAACCATGATCTGGAGTTACCTGGCCAATATTTTTAGTTGGAATTTTATCAAAGGTATTCTCGTTCTTTTAGGGGTTATCTTATTATTTGGTTTCCTGGTTTGGATCTTTGAACATAAAAGGAACAAGGAGGAATTCGGCCCTGGAACACGCGGAATTCTTCAGGGGTTTTGGTGGAGCGCCGTAACGATGACCACGGTGGGCTATGGAGATAAAGCGCCCCGGACTTTTGGCGGGAGGCTTATCGGGCTTATCTGGATGTTTATGGCCATTGTGATGATCTCCGGGCTTACCGCCGGTATCGCTTCTTCTCTTACCGTACAGAGTATTGGCGATGAGATCACTTCGGTAGAGGATCTTAAACGCTTTGATGTGCTTACGGTAAAGGGGTCAAGTGCCCAGGAATTACTGGACCAATATGCGGTTAAAAGCAAAACGGTGGCTGACCAGCGAGAGGGCATCCAGGATATTTTGGATGGAAAATCAAGCCTTTTTGTCTATGATCAGCCTATTTTAAAATATGAGATAGCCCGTAGGGAGCTGGGAGACGAACTGGAAGTCTTGCAGAAGACCCTTAAACGGGATTATTATGGGTACAGCTTTCCCAAAGGCTCTCCGCTGCTAAAGGAAATAGATCCCATTCTGGTGGGCACCTTGAAGACTCTGGAATGGAACAACCTTCTGGAAGGTTATTAACATCCTTTAATGATCAAAACCAAAGGCCAGGATGGGGGTAAAGCCTAAAGTTAAATTTTAGATAACCTTGGCTTTACACACTATTGCTGGACTTAAAGCATATTTGTAATGCTGTTATGCATACAGGAATTCATATCATCTTTGTTTTTGTCGATTCAGATGTATGAGGGTTGCCCCGGCCAGGCAACCTTTTTTTAATTTGAGCGATTTTCTTTTTACTGAAGGATAATTTCTACTTAACTTAGAGTTAACATTGATGCTCGTTATTTGCAGTGACAAAAACAAAGAAAAATTATGGATTTCAGAAAAGGGTTTACCGCCTTAACAATTCTATTACTGGCATCATTGAATATGCAATCACAGGACCTTACAGAAAATACCTTCGGGAAAGGTCTTATTAACATTGTAGCAAAAGACAGCTCCTATAGTATGAATTTTGCTGCCAGATTCCAGTCCTTGTACACTTCCGAGTGGGAGTATCCACATTTCGAGGAATTCGAAACCGGAAAATCCAATCTTCTTATCAGGCGCGCTCGTTTAAAATTCGGGGGCTTCGCGTTAACGCCAAAGCTTGAGTATAAAATTGAATTAGGACTGTCAAACCGCGATCTCTCGGGTGGTTCAAAATACACTGGAAATACACCTCGTTATATTCTCGATGCGGTGCTAAAGTGGAATTTCTATGAAAACTTCGAACTCTGGGCAGGACAAACCAAGCTTCCGGGGAACCGCGAAAGGGTAATCTCTTCGGGCAACCTTGAAACGGTAGACCGCTCCCTGGTGAACAGTCGTTTTAACATCGATAGGGCAATGGGAGTGCAACTCCACCATTTTATTGACCTGGGGAATGACTTTATCATTAAGGAAGCCCTGGCATTTTCGCAAGGGGAAGGCCGCAATGTCACTACCGGAAATGAAGGGGGATTCCAGTACACCGGGAGATTGGAAGCTCTTCCTTTTGGAGACTTCGATGACTACAAAGGAGCCGACCTTAAAAGGGAACCCGAACCCAAACTGGGAGTGGGAATGACTTATGATTATAATGATGATGCCGTTCGGACCAGGTCCAATTCCGGGACTTATATGGAAACCGATGCTGGATTATTTCAAACTGATATCAAAACCTTTTTTCTCGATGCTATGTTTAAATACCGCGGCTGGTCGGTGATGGCCGAATATGCCAAACGAACTGCCGATGAGGTGGTAGCGGTGAATTCTGACGGCAGCCTAACCGGGGACCTGGTCAGTGTCGGGGAAGGTTTTAACCTGCAAACAGGATATGTGTTCAAGAATAACTTTCAACTTACTGGACGATATACCAGCCTGGATAAAGTAGGGGCGATAAGTGGTCTTGGGATCCAGGACCAGTATACCTTAGGACTTTCCAAGTATATCGTGGGCCATAAATTAAAAGTTCAAACTGACCTTAGCCTCAATAATTATGAGGATGATATCGACAATAGTTTAATGTTTAGATTCCAAATTGATTTTCACTTTTAATAACTAAGAAACAATGAAAAAGATTCTATTTACAAGCGCCCTGGCATTCTTGATGTTTGCCTGCGGTAACAATAAAAAAGATGATGGATCAGGTATCGCTATCGATGGTTCCAGTACGGTATACCCCGTAACTGAAGCCGTAGCCGAAGAATACAGAAATGAAGATCCAAAATTAAATGTAACCATTGGTGTATCAGGGACCGGCGGCGGTTTTCAGAAATTCGGCCGCGGTGATGTGGATATCGCCAATGCTTCGAGATCTATAAAAGAAGATGAAAAAGCTATAGCAGAGGAGAATAATATCAACTTCATTGAACTTGAAGTGGCCTATGATGGCCTTGCGGTAATAGCGCATCCGGAAAACGACTGGTTAGACTGTATCACCGTGGAAGAACTTAAAATGATCTGGGAACCTGCCGCTCAGGGAAAGATCAAACGTTGGAACCAGATCAGGGCTGAATGGCCGGATGAAGAAATCCATCTCTATGGTCCTGGTGTCGCTTCGGGTACCTTCGATTATTTTACCGAAGCCATCAATGGAGAAAGTGGGAGTAGTCGTGGGGACTATACGGCCAGTGAGGATGATAACGTATTGGTCCAGGGTGTTTCTGGTGATAAATATGGTCTAGGTTTCTTTGGTCTTGCCTATTATGGAGAAAACAGTGACAAGCTTAAATTAGTGGGAGTTGATGGAGGAGAAGGCTGCGTTGAGCCCAGTGTGGAGACCGTGAGTAACGGTACTTACGCCCCGCTATCCAGGCCTTTGTTTGTATATGTCAACAGCTCTTCGGTTCAAAATAATCCTAAGGTAATAGACTTTATGGAGTTTTACCTTGAAGAAGTTTCCTCCTTGCTAGAAGATGTGGGTTATGTGCCATTAACAGAAGAAGAGTATAAGAGGGAAAGAAAGAAGTTTAGTGATTTTGTCGCGCAAAACAAGGCGGAGTAAATAATCTATAAGGGAATTTCCGGGCCTTAACCGGGTCCGGGATTTTCCATATTATCTTTTTATATGCGGAAAATAAAAGAGGTTTTAATCGAAAAGAGCCTGCTAACCAGTGCCCTGATCACCATCCTGGTGACCCTGGGTATTATCCTGGTGCTTTCCCTGGAAGCCGTGAACTTTTTCAGGGAAGTCTCTATAATCGATTTCCTTACCGACAGGCAATGGACGCCATTGTTTACCGATAAGCATTTTGGGATTATGCCCCTGCTTTCCGGTACTTTGCTTACCTCCTTTATTGCCATTGCCTTTGCGGTACCTATCGGGCTGAGCATAAGTATTTATATCAGTGAATATGCACCCAGGAGCTTTAGAAGAACTATAAAACCGGCCCTTGAATTACTGGCTGCAGTGCCCACGGTGGTATATGGTTTTTTTGCCCTGACGGTAGTCACCCCATTTTTGCAGGGTTTTATCCCGGGTCTTGCCGGTTTTAATTCCCTATCAGCAGGTTTGGTAATGGGAATTATGATCATTCCTTTTGTTTCTTCCCTGAGTGAGGATGCTTTGCATGCAGTTCCGAATTCTTTAAGGGAAGCCGCTTACGGAATGGGGTCAACTAAATTACAAAATTCCTTCAGGGTCCTGGTGCCTGCAGCATCATCAGGAATCATTGTTTCTGTGATCCTGGCTATTTCCAGGGCCATCGGGGAGACGATGATCGTGGCCATTGCAGCCGGACAACAACCGCGATTAACGATGGACCCAACCGTCCCGGTGGAAACCATTACTGCCTATATTGTGCAGGTTAGCCTGGGGGATGTGGAACACGGTAGCCTGGAGTATCGAACCATCTTTGCCGCAGGGATAACGCTTTTCATTTTTACCTTCCTGCTCAATACTTTTAGTTACAAGATCAGGAAAAAATTCAGGGAAAAATATGAATAATATAAAAGCCAACCGACTCAAGGACCAGCTCTTTAAATTCTGGGGAATTGCCTGTACGCTCCTGGGATTAGTCCTACTGGCCATCTTTATAGGGTCCATTTTAATTGACGGACTGCAGCGAATTGATTGGGATTTTATTACCAGCCTGCCCTCGCGTAAGGCGGAAAGAGCCGGAATTTATACCGCCCTTATGGGCAGTGTCTGGGTTTTGGTACTAACCACCTTAATTGCACTGCCACTGGGAATCGCTGCTGCGATCTATCTTGAAGAGTACGCCAAAAAAGGCCGGCTATCATCGCTGCTCGAGGTTAATATTTCCAACCTCGCAGGAGTGCCTTCCATTATTTATGGTTTGCTGGGTCTTGAGATATTCGTGCGCATAGCGGAAATGGGATCCAGTGTTCTGGCAGGAAGTTTTACCCTGGCCTTGCTTATTTTACCTATTGTCATAGTCTCTACCAGAGAGGCTATAAAAGCAGTGCCCCAGTCTGTGAGAGATGCTTCTTTCGCTTTGGGAGCCTCCAGGTGGCAAACCGTGTCCCGCCAGTTACTACCGGCCTCTTTCGGGGGAATTTTAACCGGGGTTATCCTGGCGCTTTCCCGGGCTGTAGGGGAGACCGCCCCACTGATCGTGATCGGTGCCCTAACTTATGTACCCTTTGCCCCGGAGTCTCCGATGGATGAATTTTCGGTCTTGCCTATTCAGATATTTAACTGGATTTCCAGACCACAACAAGGCTTTGAGGTGAATGCCGCTGCCGCGATAATCATTTTATTATTAATAACTTTCCTGATGAATGGGATTGCTGTTTTCTTCAGAAATAAATGGCAGAAAAAATTAGGATAAATGAAGCAACAAGTGAACGAAAATATAGTAGATAAATCCATTAAACGAGTGCACAAACTCGAAGCCAAAGGAGTGAAGGTCTTTTATGACGACTTTGAGGCTATCAAAGGGATAGATATGCAGATTAAAGCCAATAAGGTAACTGCCTTTATTGGGCCTTCCGGTTGTGGTAAATCTACTTTTCTCCGACTATTTGACCGGATGAACGATTATGTGGATGGATTCAGAATGGAAGGAGAAATTCTCATAGATGGGCAGAATATCTATAAGAAGAAGGTGAACGTCGAACAGCTGCGCAAGCAGGTAGGCATGGTTTTTCAAAAACCCAATCCCTTTCCTAAATCTATTTATGAGAATGTGGCCTATGGATTAAAGATACAGGGTATCAAGGATAAAAAATTCCTGAAGGAAAAAGTAGAGGAGTCCTTAAAGCAAGTGGCGCTCTGGGATGAGGTAAAGGATGATCTCAATAAATCGGCAATGGCCCTTTCCGGTGGCCAGCAGCAAAGGCTTTGTATTGCACGTACCCTGGCGGTGGAGCCTTCCATTATCTTAATGGATGAACCTACTTCCGCCCTGGATCCGCTTTCAACGGCCAAGATCGAGGAGCTCATTTACGAGCTTAAACAGAAATACACTATTGTGATCGTCACACACAATATGCAACAAGCTGGTAGGATCAGTGATTACACTGCCTTTTTCTATCTTGGTGAATTAATCGAGTACGATAAATCGAAAAAACTCTTTACCAACCCGGAAAAACAGCAAACAGAGAATTATATTACAGGTAGGTTCGGATAAAAAACACAGTATTATGATAAGTTTAGACCAACACAAAGAAGCATTAAACCAGGCAGGTCTTGAAATGCTTCATCTTTGTCACAAACAGCTGATAAACGCCCGGGATGCCTTCTTTGCCCACGACAGCGATTTAGCAGAAGAGGTTGTTCACACTGAAAATAGGGTCAATGCCCTTGATCTTAGAATAGACAGGGATTGTGAGCGTTTCATCGCGCTTCATAATCCGGTAGCCAGTGACCTGAGGTTTGTTCTTGCCCTGCGAAAGATCAATTTTGACCTGGAAAGGGTGGGTGACCATGCCTACGGCATCTCTAAATATATCGTGGAACTCGACACGCCGATAGACAAGAAGCTCCTGGAAATGATGAGGGTCGAGGAGATGTTTAGCGCTGCACTTTCCATGTTGGAAGATATTACGGATTCTTATGAAGAAGTAGATACTAAAATGGCCAGAAAGGTCTTTAAAAAGGATAAAACCCTGAACAAGATCAATATGCAGTCTTTCGGGATCATATCGGAAGAAGTTCAAAAAGATCCAAAACTCATCAACCAGTTTCTCTTGCTCTTTTCGGTGATCAAAAAACTCGAACGCATTGGAGATCTCATTACCAATATCGCTGAGGAGATTATCTTTTACAGTGAAGCCGAGGTAATGAAACATCGCAAGAAGAAAAAAGTAAGACGCGGAAAGAACTGATAAAATAGTTTTTAGGATCACTTATAATGAAAACCGATGGGAAAACCTATCGGTTTTTTATTTCTAAATACCCTTCTCCATTGACAAGGGGCGTGTTCCTGACAATTATCATTTTAATCCATAAGGAATCTTTTTAATTTGTAAGGATTCATATTAAAGAAAGAAATTATGGAATGCAATGCTTACGCAAATCAATTGGCTGAATTCTCCTGGGAGATCAGGGATAAGAGCCTTGAGATCCTGGAAAGAATTCCTGAAGGTTTTATAAACTGGCGGTTGAATAATAATACGATGAGTTTTGTCCATATTGCTAAGCATCTGGTGCATGTCGATGAGCTCTTTCTGAGGATGATGCAGGCCGGGGAAAAAACCTATAAATGGCAGATGGGTTCTAAGGAGCCCCATTACCAGGTAGAGGAATCTGAATTTAAAGAAGTTAAGGAGCGTCTTAAAAGCCTACAGAAGGATCGTCACGCCTTGATTCAATCCATCGATGAAAAGGTCCTGGATGAAAAAGTAACCGGGGAACTTGGGGAACAAAGTAATCTTTGGTGGTTTATCATGCAAAAACTCCTCGAACACGAGGCCTATCATCGCGGACAATTGTCTGCTTACCTTAAGTTCCTCCAGGGAGAGCACGAATAATCTAATAGCCTGGAAATATTATTCTATTGCAGGTTCTCCCTGGCTGCCAGGAAACCCTAAAGAGCGGTTAAAAAACATTCTTACCTTGATTTTAGGTCCGGAATTTACACCTGGACCTAAAAGATTGTTTTTGTATTTAACTAAATTTCAATATCTTAGACAGGTGGCCTAAATGGCTTTACGGCAAATTTCGCTTATTACCCCCCTTTTCTATTGAATCCTTCCCTGCTTTTTTTGTGGTTATAAATCAAACTAACCAAGCTTTATAATTATGAAACCAAAAGATGTAACACAGATCAGCAGAAGAGAATTCCTGGAACAATTTAGTCTTGGAATGGGCGCCTTAAGTGCCAGCATGTTTTTTTCAATTCCACTTATGGCTAATGAGAAGGATTTAACCCGAACCAATAACCCCAGGGATATTCTGGTGCTTGGCGCTGGCCTGGCAGGATTGGCTGCGGGCTGGGAACTAAACAAAGCCGGGCATAAGGTCCGCATTCTGGAAGCCCGAAACCGTCCAGGGGGCCGTGTCTCTACCATTCGGGAACCTTTCCCGGAAGGATTATATGCTGAAGAAGGTGCTCTTGGGTTTTCTTCTACCTACACCCAATCCCTGAAATATATTGATGCCCTAGGCCTGGACCGTATTCCTTTTCCCATGCCTGAAAAAGCAGTGGTTTACTATTTTAATGGTAAAAGATTGGAAGTCAAGCCCGGAGAACCGGCCGATTGGCCTTACGAGCTAACCGAAGAAGAAAAGAAACTGGATCCGTTTGGACTGGTCATTAAATATATTATGGAGCCTCTGCCAGAAGAAAACACCAATCCTGAGGCCTGGGACCAACCACCACTTATTGATCTTGATAAGATTTCGCTCTACCAGTATATGAAACAACAGGGTGCCAGCGAGGGGGCTATCAAACTCATACAAAACACCCAGTGGTTTGCCGCGGAACCCCGGGAGACCTCCGGGCTTTCCATGGCGGTTTCTGATTTCGGACTCTTTATGAGCGGGACCTCTTTTTTTCAGTTAAAAAACGGTAATGATCAGCTGCCCAGGGCCATGGCAAACAAACTTGCAGATAAGATCGAATATAACAGCAGGGTGACCAAACTTCACGAGTCGGGAAATAAGGCAATTGTTGAGGTAGAAAATAGTGAAGGAAAATCTCAGTACCAGGCGGATTACGTGATCTGTACCATCCCGGCCGCTGTGCTTGCAAAAATCCCGTTTGAACCTGCTTTACCATCCCTTAAAGCAGAGGCCCTGCAGGAATTACCGGTCCTTGATGTGACCCGCAGCTTCTTCCAAACCGATAAGGCCTTTTGGCTGAGCAAAGATCTCTCCGGAGCAGCTTATACCGACCTGCCGGTAAAACAGATTACTCCCTATACTATGGACAGGAATCCTGCTGAAAACCCGGGCATACTCGAGAGCTATGCCATGGGGAAGGAAGCAAAGGCTCTGGGACAACTGGAAAAACAGGCCCTGGAGGATAAGCTGCTTCCACAGATGGAAAAGGTTTTTCCCGAGATGGCAACCCATCATACCCAAACCTATATAAAGGCCTGGGGAGAAGATCCTTTTGCTCTTGGCGGCCCGAGTTTTCCAGCCCCAGGAGATGTGAGCAAGTATTTAAAGGCCTTGCAGCGGCCACATGGACGTTTTCATTTTGCCGGGGAATATACCAGTATTTTGAGAAGCACTATGGAGGGAGCACTTCGGTCAGGAGTGGATGCGGCAAGGGAGGTCAACCAGATCAGTGGTTAAGATTTTGATGGAGGCCTTGCAGGATTGTTCCTGGAGAAAATTGCCTAACTTTCCGGCAAAAATCAGATGATGCCGCTTATTTTACCTGTAAAAGAAAAGAGCCCTGAATGGGGGAAAGATTGTTTTGTTGCTGAAAATGCGACCATTGTTGGGGATGTGGTGATGGGCACAAAATGCTCGGTATGGTTCAATGCTGTCATTCGAGGAGACGTCAATGCGATTCGAATAGGAGACCGGACCAATATCCAGGATGGAGCCGTGATCCATTGCACTTTTGAAAAAGCCGATACCAGGATCGGGAATGATGTTTCCATCGGGCATAATGCCATCGTACATGGCTGCCAGGTAAAAGATCATGCCCTGATAGGTATGGGGGCTATTGTGATGGATAAAGCAGTAGTAGGGGAGCATTGTATAATTGCAGCCGGAGCTGTGGTTCTGGAAAACACTATTTGTGAACCCGGACATATCTATGCCGGCACTCCCGCCCGGAAGGTGAAATCCCTTAGCCCGGACCAAATAAAGAACCTGGAGCAAACGGCCCGTAATTATATCATGTACAGCAGTTGGTTCAAATAGGCCCTTAATTCCCTGAAATCGGGAGAGCGGATAAAAGCGATATAAGCAGGAAAAGGGAACTGCTCCGAGGAGCTATTCCCTTTTTTAAGATTTCCAAAGCTATTATTATTCTGTAGTCTTAGCGGGAAGCTTCGATAGACCGTCGATGTACATTCTTTGGAAGCCAATATCGTTCATCCCGCTTTCCCCTATGGTTTTGAACTTTTCCAGGGTCTTTCTTTGATCTTCCGGTCGCTTCATCTGGGATTTTCCTAAAATTTGATTCAAGGCAGTGGCCAGTAAGGGTTCCTCTGGATCCCCCAGTGCACCCAAATTTCCGGGACTTTCTATATACTGGATGTCCGGCTCAAGGCCATCGATATAATCGGTTTTGCCATTGGCATTAGCAGATTTAAAAACCAGCGGCTGGATCGCGTAGGAATGATTATCACTGGCATTGGATTTGCCATAGTCAGGACTATCATAAAGGGTTACAGAGGCCTGGAACTTTCCTGTGGTGTGATCTCCAATTTGTATCACATCAATATAGGGTTCAAGTCCGTTGATGATTAATTCACTTGCTGAGGCTGTGCTTCGGGTTGTCAGGACATACACCTTTGAAAGATTCAGGCTGTTAATGGCTTCTCCGGTTCTGATTTTAGCATCAAAACGATTCAGTAATCGCTCCGGATCGTTGGCCTGAAAACTTTCCTGGTATTCCTTGTTCCATTGCTCCTTTAAGAAAATCTCTCCCTTGAACTGTCCGGTGATCATACTGGCCAGGTCAAGAGCCGATTCCACCGAACCACCGCCATTATAGCGCAGGTCAAGGACCAGATCATTGACCGCTTCCGCTTTAAATTCAGCAAAAACAGCATTGAGCTCAGCATCGAAATTCCCGGTAAAACTATTATACATCAGGTAAGCGATCTTTTGACCATCATTATCAAAAACTTTATGATTATGGACGGGGTTTTCCGTGTACTGATTTCGTGATAGCTGAGCGGTTTTATCGCTCATAATGATCGTTCCCTCTTCTATTTTGCCGATATTGATTTTCAGGTTGTCGTCCTCCAGCAGGGCATTAAAATTATTAAGATTAAGTTCCTGGCCGTTTACTTCGGTAAAGACCATTCCTCGCCTGAGATTTTCAGCCTCGGCAGAGGTTCCCGGTATTACATAGCGAATATAACCAAAGACCTTATTGGAAGTGCCAATCCTACCCAGGCCAAAATCCATTCCAGCAGTACTGCTGCTCACCCCATCGAAGCGGTCTTCCAGTGCCTGGTAATCATCGGTAATAAAACTAAACCGGTCCTGGGAATAGGTCAGGGCATCAAATAGATCTTCCGGGCTACTGAAGTTTTGCAGGTAGTCATCCCTTTCATAGTTTGATTCGAAATATTCATTACCAAGGCTGGGCACTTGGGCTTTATATAAATAAATATCCTTCATTCCCCGGTAGACGAATTGCTCCACTTCTAATTCTCCGGTATTTGTGCTTGAGTTTTCTGATTCTATTTTGGTCTCCGTCAGTTCATTGATAAGCGCTTCTTCTTCTTTTTCGCAGGAAAAAAAGAAAATACTTAAAAAACTTAAAATAATTATGGATTGGTATCTCATGAATTTGATTTAATGTTGAAATAGCAGTAACCTGAATATCATCAAAATTAACTGCGCCATAAATAATGCAGCAATTATGCCAGAGTATTCTGATTATGAGTATTTAAGGCTTGTTTAGCGGAGGGTTTTGCCAATTTTAAATTTGGTTTTCTATGGAAGAACTCAGCTTGAATTAAGGGTTACAGAAGGCTATGGTCGCTTTTGGTGTAGCCTATAAAGGACCCTTAACTTTCAAAAATATGAGCCTGCTCATATTTTGGGTTTGCTCTAATTCCTAATTTAGCTCTTGCCTGGAATACGGTCAGATTACCGGTCGAGCCACCAGGCGGCCCGACCAATCAGGTTACTTTTTTGGTTAATAGTAATTAATGCTTTTATAAGAACAGGAGGACTGCACCTCCTGTTCTTTTTTTCCTGTCAATGCTCAGGCTTTTTGAGTTTTAAATATTCCCCTATAATTATTACACCTGGAAACAGGATCTCTTCTTCCAGCAAGGAATGCTTTTCGAGGGCTTTATCAAAGCCTGAGAGTTCCGGGTGGTTTTCCTTTTTGGCAGCAGCCATCATGGTGGCCAGGAAATGTTGGATCATCTGGTGCTCCGCCAGCATTACGTCCTGGTTTTCCCTGAATTTTTCTGTAAGCCTGATGATCTTTCCAGCTTCTTCAGGAAGCTTCCCCTTAGCCAGTAGGGGCAGGACCCCAAGGGGAGGTAATACATATTTCTCTTCTTCCTTAAAATGAAACTCCATAATTTGATATAATTCTCTTGCGGCTATCCCTGTACTATCCTCGTACGAAATAATCGGTTGTAGTCTTTCAAGAAAATCATGATGATCCTGTAGGATCAGGGCCGGGGTTTCAGGTGGGACCTTAAACCGCGGAATTTCCGAATCCTTATTCTTTCCACAACCCAAGAGCAGGAAAAGGGCAAGGATGATATGCAGATAAGGCTTCAAGTTTTTTTGTAAAGATAAGGACCATCAAGCGCCGTTAAAATGATAAAGGTCATTAGAGCCACCTGATCATCTGAACCTGTTTGCTATTTATTTAATCGCTCCGATCACAAAAAAATCCCTGGTCGTAATTAGCTTTGGTTTGCCTGGTCTAATATTGCCAGGGGCAGCTTTGATAAGCAATCACTCATCTTCCCCATAAACCAATTCCACAAATTCCAGGTGAGGGATCTCCCCGAAATATTCCTTTAACTGGATATCCTTGAGAAGGGCTGAAATATCCTCTTTTTCGTACCGGGCCCCCACAAGGAGGGATTCCAATTTTTCCACTGGTTCTTTCCCAAAGAAATCCCCGAAGATTTTAAAATCCCTGATATGGCCTTTTTTCACAAAGATTCGCAGATCGACCTCTCCAATCGGGAAACGCTTGCTTCGCTGAATATTGAACTTAGGGGAGCGCCCGTAATTCCAATCCCAGGTATCGTATTTTTCTTCTTTTAACTGATGAACGGCTTTCCATTCTTCGGGGCTAAGGTAATAGCGCTCAAAATCTGCGCTTTCCTCATACAGGCCCTTGAGAAGTCTACTCCTGAAATCATCGATCTTCATCGGACTATTCAGGAATTCAGAGATATTGGCTACCCGGCTGCGCACTGATTTATGTCCTTTGGACTGTATCTTGCTCATCTTTACATTCAGGGCATTTGCAACTTCCCCTAGTTCGGTATCGAGCAGTAATGTGCCGTGGCTTATCATACGTTTCCCCGTAGAGAACTGGGCAGTTCCTGAAATTTTCTTTTCTTCCACCTGGATATCATTGCGACCTTTAAGCTCAGCATCAAGACCCATGCTTTTTAGAACATTGATCACCGGCGCGGTGAATTTCTTAAAGTTGTTCAGGCTTTTAACGTCATGATTGGTAATAAAACTGAAATTGAGGTTCCCGAAGTCATGATAAACAGCACCCCCGCCAGAGACCCGGCGAACCACATGAATGTTGTTTTGCTCGACATACCCCTGATTAATTTCCTCCAGGGTGTTTTGATTGCGTCCTATGATAATGGAAGGCGCATTGATATAGAATAGTAAATAATCAGTGTGAGCACTAAAATTTCTCAAGGCATATTCTTCCAAAGCCAAATTCAGCCTCGGATTGGTCACTCCCTCGTTTTCGATGAAAATCATGGTATCTGGATTTTACACAAATATAATTAATTCCAGCAGGCCCAAATGCCTCAGGGGTTGGAAAAGGCCAGGTTAAAGCTCCGGAGCAAGCCTGAAACAAAAACCTGCATCTATGGATTTTTCTCACCTTCCTTACTTTCTTGAAATTCCTTATTTTTATTCTTAAAACAAAGACCTTTATTCAATTATGAACCCAAAAGTTGGTTTTTTCTTTGAAAAACCGGGAAAATGGCAAAAAGAGTACTTGAGACTCAGGGAGCTCGTGCTGGATTGTGGGCTGACCGAAGAATTAAAATGGGGAGTGCCTTGTTATACTTACCGGGATAAGAATATTGTTTTAATACATGGTTTTAAGGACTATTGTGCCCTTTTATTCCATAAAGGTGCTCTTCTGAAGGATACGGATGGCATGCTGGTTCAGCAAACAGAAAATGTCCAGGCTGCAAGACAGCTCCGGTTTACGGGTATTGAGGAAATTCAAAAAAATGCCGCCGAGATTAAAGCTTATATTCACCAGGCCATTGAAGTCGAGAAAGCAGGTCTTAAAGTGCCTCTTAAAAAGACGAAGGACTACAGCGTCCCTGAAGAATTTCAAAAGAAAATGGAAGAGGATGCCGAATTAAAAGAAGCTTTCCACAAATTAACCCCCGGTCGTCAACGAGGATATCTCCTTCATTTTTCCCAGGCCAAACAGTCTAAGACCCGGATCGCGAGAATTGAAAAATCAGTGCAAAAGATTTTTGCCGGAAAAGGCTGGAATGAGCAGTGACCTCCAGAGGCCTTTTTTTAAAAGCGGTTTTCGCAAAAGATTTTACGGGAAGAACCTATGGATTACCTTCACTAATAAAGGCTTATACAAATCTTTATTTCGTTTTAATCAGCACCACATAATCCGAGAGGAGCCTGATTTTTTCTGTTAGGGTTTTGGTGGTGATGGTATGATCATCAGGTAAAACCAGTGAAGCAGGAAGCACATCTATGAGATTTTTCAGGTAACTCGATTTTATCGCGTAAGATACATTATCGGCAAGATCGGGCCTGATGATCGCTGAATTTATGCCAATTAATTTTCCGTCATAGTCAAATAATGGCCCCCCGCTGTTTCCGGGCTGGATAGGAGTAGTCATTTGATAAGTGGCAATGTCCCCCTGAAAACCGGTTTTGGAACTTATTTTACCATCGGTGAATTTTATTTCCGTACCCATAACTGACAGGGCCATAGGATAACCCAGGGCAAATACATTGGTACCGATATCCGATAATTCAGTTCCAAAGATATAAGGAAGCTCATTAAAAGGGGTAAAGGAACCGTCTTTGATCTTTAAGATCGCGAGATCGTTTTGTCTGTCGCTTTGTACGACCTGGGCTTCATATCGAACCTTCTGCCCATTTCTAATAAATTCAATTTCTATTTCTGAAGCTTCTTTAATGACATGATAGTTGGTGGCCAGATAACCATCCTTACTGACAAAGAACCCGGTGCCGTTTCCTTTCCATCCCGGGGTACTTGAAACAGGTTGTGTATTGGATACCTGGGCTTTCGGGATGTCCTGTCTCACGATCAGGTTTTCAAATAATACCTCTTTATTACCGGTGCTAATAAATCCTGTATTATTGCCACGGAATGAATAAAAATCATCAGAAAACACCACATCGCCATTGATGGAGTAATAAATCTTATCCTCTACTTTTAAGATCTTTAATAGATTTCTTTCAGAGCCCTTATTTATTTTCTCAGATTCGGTCCAGTCCGCAAGTTCCAGATTAATTCCCTTGGTTTCGCCTCCTATCCTGAAATAACCCGTTGCAGTAATGGTAAAGTAATAATAATTATCCCAATCCTTAAATCCCCAAAGCAGTCCATGGCTGTTGTTTTTATCACCTGATTTAAAATCCACGATCGTTTCAATAGAAAAGTTTTCTGACAGGGAGAGCGGAACGTTGACAGTTTGCTGAAAGGTGGTGCCGGAACTGGTCATTTTTAATCCGCTGCCTTCGATTATCCGGCTATTATACTCCTTGCCACTGGTATTAAGGTTCCAGCCGTTTTCATTTTCAGCAGTATAAAATGTGTCATAAAATACCTTCTGGCAATTCTCAAATTCATCGCATTCGGTGAAGAATTTTCCATTCATTACACCATTTGAAAAGGAGAAATTGCGATAGAGCTTACCTGACTCGTAATATAGGTTATAATCTCCATGATATTCCCCGTTTTTATATTGGGCTTCGGTCTTTAAATTCCCATTTTCAAAATAGGTCTTATGACTTAACAGACTTCCCGATTGATCATACAGGCTTTCAAATTGTTTAATGCCATTTTTAAAAAAGCCCCGGCTATACCCGGTAAATACAGATTTTGAATCGTCAGCTTTATCGATATATAGGGCCCCGTCTATTACGGATTGCAATTCCCCGGTAATGAAATAATCCCGGACTTCTCCCACTGGCTTATCCTGGCTGTCGTAGTTTACAATCCTGAAAAACGCTGCCCTGGAGGCCGAGCTGCCAATCCACTGGTTGTCATAATAGATCTTTTCCTGGTTTTGCCCTATTACAGTTCCTGTAATAAGTAAAAGGGAGC
This sequence comes from Salegentibacter profundi, assembly GCF_054121475.1. NCBI lineage: Bacteria > Pseudomonadati > Bacteroidota > Flavobacteriia > Flavobacteriales > Flavobacteriaceae > Salegentibacter > Salegentibacter profundi. The sequence goes on along the minus strand of NZ_JBSYGG010000004.1, from coordinate 17,672 downwards.
ACAGCAGTAATAAATTATTTTTCATTCTAAGTTACCGTAGGTGGATTTGGGAATATCCTGATATAATCAGGTAAAGTTAGTAAAAAATTTTAAGGTTTTATTAAGATTTGTCAGCTATAGCAGGGGAAGATATACCTGGTTAATATTGGCTTTCTAATCCATATAAGGATATTTAAATACCAGGAAAGAAAATGGCATTTCGGAGATTTTTAGGGCTTCAAATGGTTTTTTTCTGAAGATGATCTCAAGCTTCAAGCCTGTCTGGCCAAAGGTCAGGCAATTCGCCACTAAAGCCCATTTGTGGAAGCTTATCGATGAGGTGCATTTCTTTATTGGTCAATTCAAAATCAAATAGATCGATATTCTCTTTAATTCTTGTAGGATTGGTGGATTTGGGAATGGCAATGACCCCATGTTGGGTAATCCATCTCAGGCAGACCTGGGCAACGGATCGCTGGTGATTTTGTGCGATTTTACGTAAAACTTCATTGCCAAAAACTTTTCCTCTTGCCAGGGGAGACCAGGACTCAAGCACTATGTGATGGCTCTTACAAAATTCGGTTAACTCCTTTTGCCAGTATCCCGGATGAAATTCTATTTGATTGATTGCCGGCATCACATGGGCTGTTTGAAATAAAGCCTCTAAATGTTTCTGGAAAAAATTACTTACTCCTATAGCTCTTATTTTGCCTTCAGCCTGTAATTCTTCCATGGCCTTCCAGGTCTGGGCATTGGTTTTTTGCCAGTTGTCGTAATTTTTAGCGTTAGCGGGCCAATGGATTAAATACAGGTCAATATAATCCACCTTAAGCCTCTTGAGAGACTTTTCAAATTCCGCTTTAGTAGATTCATACCCCAGATCTTCACGCCATAATTTCGTGCTTAAAAAAATATCTTCCCTGGGAATTCCGCTGGCTGCGATTCCTTTTCCCACCGCATCTTCGTTGCCATATTTTGCCGCGGTATCAATGAGACGGTAGCCATTAGCAATAGCGCAGGAAACTGATTCTACTCCTTCTTTCCCGGTAGCTTTATAGGTTCCGAAACCAATTAACGGTAAGTGTGTCCCATTATTTAAAATAATTTCTTTCATAGGTGTTATTGCATTATGTCCCATGAACTCCTATTGTTCAAAGTATAAGGCCTTGAATCTATAAAAATTTTATTATCTATTGGGGGAATATTTATAAAATGGCCAAATTATACTGAAGAAACCCCACCGGGTTGATTTCTGGTCCTGGGTCCCCCAGGGCTTATCACATATCAGTCCCGACTCCCATGGTAAAGATATTTTCCAGGCTAAAGTTTGAGAAAAGTTTATGCTTCCCTTAGCAATCTTTAGCAGGAATTCTTTCCAACTTAGCCTATTAATCGTAAGCCAAAAGCTACCCCGCATATAAAACGAGGAATAAAAGTTTTATCGCGGTACAGTGATAGGTATACTTATTAAAAACTATTATATCATGAAGAATTTGAGATTAATCATATGGATAGCGGTGCTGGGGATATTAAGTACCTCCGTATACGCCCAGGACAAGTCTAAGAAATGGGAAAACAAAGCTGAAAAGGAAATGGCTAAAGAGGCTAAAAAAGCAGAAAAAGCCAGGGAGAAATATTTCAGGCAGCAGGCTAAGGCTGAAGCGGAGTGGCACCGGGAGCGAATGAAAGAAATGGAAGAATTCGACCGGGAACTAGCCAAGGCAGATGCCGAGCGCATGCGGGAAATGGCCAAAGCAGAACGAGAATTCTATCGCGAAAGAGCCAAAGAAGCAGCGGAATATGAAAGGGAAATGAGAAAGTCGGAAAATGAATATTACCGGGAATTAGCCAAAGAGGAGGCCCAGTGGTTCCGGGAACGTGAGAAAGAAGCTGCAGAACGTGAAAGGGAGATGATGAAAGCTGACTTTGAGTTTGACAGGGAGTATGCTCAAAAAGAGGCCGAGTGGCACCGGGAGCGGGCTCAAAAAGCCGCTGAACGCGAAAAGAAAATGATGGAGATGGAAAGAAAGAGGGATAAGAATTAACGAGGCCTTCTTGAGAATAATTTAATGAGGAATATCCCCGGAACATTTAATTCCGGGGATTTTTATTACACCGCTTTAACCGGATTTTCCGGATTGGAAAATCTTACTCATATGTTTTTTGCTATAGAAAATAATGGTAAAAATGGGGGGATGAAATTTGTGAATATCTCTTTGGTCAATTTCTCTGCAAGGCCTGTTATTAATTCTATTTTTGACCCCCTAAAAAAAATAATATGAGCGTAACTTGGTATGAATGTAAGGTGAAATACAAAAAAACACACGAAACAGGAGAGCAAAAAGTAAGCACTGACACCTATTTGCTGGATGCAGTATCCTTTACAGAGGCGGAAGCAAGGATCACTGAAGAGATGACTGCTTATACCAGTGAAGATTTCCGAATCATGAATATAAAGGTGGCCAATTTTTCAGAAGTTCATCCCTTTGAAAATTCGGACCGGTGGTTTAAATCAAAGGTTTCTTTGGTAGCCCTTGATGAGGAGAGCGGGAAAGAAAAAAAGACTAATATTTATTTACTGGTTCAGGCCAATGATGTGAAAGAGGCTTTTGAGCATACCACTAAAGCCATGGAAGACACCATGGGAGATTATACGATTCCTTCTATTACAGAATCCCCGATTTTGGATGTATTCCCATATTTCACCGGGGAAGAAGAACAACTGGAGAAATTCAATGTCCTGGATGAACCTGACGCTTCAGAAGAAGGAGAAGAGCAAACAAAGGAATCCGATTCTTCAGAAGAGCAGCAGACCGAGGAACCTGCAAATCTCAATGCATAGGTATTTAGTATCGCTAAAGGAAGTGATTTTTAATTTAAGGGTTCGACTTTTATCGTTGAACCCTTTTATATGCCCTAGTCTTATTTTGGAGCAGGCCTGGTAATCTGATCCGGCTAAATGAAATGATCATTTTCTAATTTAAAAACTCCAAAATTCGTTTTTATACCCTATTCCTCGCAGGTTTTACACCTTTCTGGGTTATAGGCCAATGTATTGGGCCTAATTACCATTATTTCTTTCTTTTAAAGTTTGCAATAACTGAGGTAATTCCTTTTTAAAGCTAAGAAGATATAGGGTAAGGAAAATTGCTGCAAAATTTATTTTTAAAAAGAACTGATCTACCGTAAAGGTGAAAGTGATAGGGATACCGCCTAAGTCAAAATTAAACTTGGTCCCGGCTATGCCAATTCCTACGCATTGCAGGGCAAAGAATATCAGTAAAATCCAATAAGCTTTCAGAGACCCCTTTAATAATCTCAAATTTACTTCAAGCATTAAATAACTTGTTGCAATGAGAATGATCGGAATCAGAATTATCAGGCTTACCGATATTAATTCCAATTGATCTAAGGGCAAAAAATAAACCCCGATTAACATTCCGGCTAACCCAAAAAACAAAGTCAACCAAAAACTTATAAGGTTGTATAAGGTGACCACTCTAAGTTTATGTGGACCTTTCTTAGAAAGTTTATTTAATAAGGAAATGCTATTCATAATTACAGACTTTTTAGCTTATGAACTTTGAATGTTTTCTTCCTCATTAAATTGTAATATAATTACTAAAAGGCTCGTGTAGCATAAGATCCGAGATATGGGATGAAGACTAAACCAGAGCTTAGGTAAAGCTATAAAATTTTCTTAAAATTTTAAGAGTTTTGCGATAGGAATTAAAAAAACAGCCAAAGCTGGAGGCCTTTGATCTGTAGACCAGATAGGCTAAAAAGTATTCAAGCAAGAAAAGTTCTGGATAATTTTGTATTCCGATAGGGAATCAGGTTAAAACAAGAATGATTCACATCCAGCTTCAAAAGATGAGGGTGACCAGAAAATTATGCAGGGGCTTTTGAGTGGAATGAGCTTAGCTTCCAATATGGAGCCGTTTCTTTTGGGGTATCAGATGTCATAGAAACTTTCTGGGGCTTAGTTTTCTAATAACCTAATATCCCTTCATAGTGAACTTTTAGGCTTTAGTTAAAGGTACAGCCAGTAAAGGAATATTTAGTTCATCGACAAGGTCCTTCTTTTTATTGGCAGTAAACAGGCTGTAAAGAAAATTCTTTTTCCTGTGACCGGCCACAACAAGGTCGATATTATGTGTTTGTGTTATATTGCGAAGAGATTTGATGACCGGTCCTTCGATTAATAATCCTTCTGCTTCCACCTCATTTTCTTTAGTAAGATCATCCACCCACTCTTGGATAGTCGCAGCTTCTTCTTTGCGCTTTTTTGATCTCTTGTCATAAATATACTGGGGACCGGCTTCCCTGGCAAGAAAATCATCCGGATCGGGTTGTGTTACATGGATGATCCAGAGCTTAGCTTTCGAAAGCTTTGCTATCTGCACTGCTTGATCTATTAATTGTCCTGCTTCTTTCTTCCGGTCAATGGCCACTAGTATATTTTTCATAAAGCATTGGTTTAATGAAACTTAAACTTATAAAAAATAATAGACTTTCTTAAGCTCTTGCACAAAGGGGAAATTAAGTTTTTAGTCCAGGGGATCATCCATTCTGGTGGCACGAGAGTAATTCCAAGAAAAGCATTGTGAATCGAAGTTGGGAATTTATTTAATCAATAATAAATATCGCCTCTTTATAAAGATGTTCTTTTTTCGAGGCAATTTTTTTGACAAGATCATAAAATCCTATAGTTTAAATCATTTTTAGGATGGTTGATAAAGATTTTTTTTCGAAATTGCAGGGTTATTTCACTTGTTTAAACGATTAATTATGAAGAAAAGCAACGTTTCTCTTAAAGATATTGCTAAAAAAGTAGGGGTTTCGACTGCCACGGTATCTTATGTACTATCCAAGGATAAAAGCAGTAAAATCAGTGAGGCGGTTTCTGAAAAAGTAAAAAAAGCAGCAAAAGAACTTAATTATCAACCTAATCAGATAGCAAAAAGCCTTAAAATGGGGAAAACATTTACTATTGGCCTTATAGTGGCTGATATTTCCAACCCGTTTTTTGCCCATATAGCCAGAATTATCGAGGACGAGGCTGCTAAGCTTGATTATACGGTCATTTTTGGGAGTTCTGATGAAAGAGCTGAAAAATCATTGCAATTGATGCGTTTTTTATCCAACCGACAAGTGGATGGTTTTATAATTGCTCCTACAGAGGGTTCTGAGGAACAGATTAATTATTTGAAAGAACACAATATTCCATTTGTTTTAATTGATAGAAACTTTCCTTCAATCCCTTCTAATTTTGTTGGGATAAACAATTATAAAGCAGCTCATAGGGCAGTTACCCAATTGATAAATTCGGGTAACGAAAAAATAGGAATTCTCGCCTATTCAACTTCATTAAATCACATGAAACAGCGGGTTGCTGGATATAGAGGTGCTTTAGAGGACCAGGGTATCCCTATCAATGAGAAATGGATTAAGGAGATAGATTTTTCTCAAGCAAAAGACCAGGTGACTTCTGCAATTAATGAAATGCTAATGGGACGGGAAAGGGTTAAGGCTATTTTCTTTGCCACCAATACCCTGGCTGTACAAGGTTTGAAATATATTGATGAACTAAATTATAAAGTACCTAAAGATGTTGCCATTATAAGTTTTGACGAAGGTGAAGCCTTTGATTTTTATTATTGTCCGCTTTCTCATATTAAGCAACCTTTAAAAGAGATGGGGGAAAAAGCTGTAAAACTGCTTATTAAAAATATAGATGAACCTGATATGCCTCATGAGGAGATTTGTCTGGACGAGGAACTAGTAATCCGGAAATCTTGTAATAGGGAGTAGTTTAAACTGGGATTTTTTTATGATAGTAAGTTAGGTTTACCTAATAAAAAACAAAATTTCTATGATTTTCTTTTTTATTTAATCGATTAAACATATATTTGAATTAACATAATTTTGTAGTTTAATCGATTAAAAATTAATCATGAGTAAATCCTTATTATATTCTTTTTTATTTTCTATTCTTTCCTTGTCGGGTTATAGTCAGGAGGAAAAGTTCAATGGTGTAAATCTTAATTTAGGTAATATCTTTCGCGTTTCTGATGCAGAAACACGTTCGATTAGTCCTGAGAACTTCACTGGGGAACCTGGAAAAGCAGCGATGGCCAAGGAGGGTACCGGAAGTCATGCAGCCAGGGAACTTGGCCAAGGTTGGAAAGTAAGCCCATCGGTAAAAATCCAGCCAGGGGAGACCTATACAATGGCAGAGGTTTCGGATCAGGGAGTAATCCAACATATGTGGATGACACCTACAGGAAACTGGCGACATACTATTTTACGTATATATTGGGATGGTGAAGAGGAGCCCTCAGTGGAAGTGCCTGTCGGAGATTTTTTCGGGATGGGCTGGGGAGAGTATGCTCCTTTAAATTCACAACCGATAACGGTTAATCCGGGAAGTGCTTTCAATTCTTTTTGGCCAATGCCATTTAGAAAAAAGTTCAAAATTACCATGGAGAACATAAGCGCACGAGAAATGACTTTATATTATCAAATTGATTATGCGCTAACCGAGGTCCCTTCTGATGCGGCTTATTTCCATGCGCAGTTTCGTAGAAGTAACCCTACGGAAGGGGCGATCCACACCTTAGTTGATGGAATTAAAGGAAAAGGACATTATGTGGGAACTTATATGGCTTGGCAGGTAAACAACCGGGGCTGGTGGGGTGAAGGAGAAATAAAATTTTATATGGATGGTGATGACCAATTCCCTACTATAGCAGGAACAGGGACTGAAGACTACTTCCTGGGTTCTTATAATTTTGAAAACAAAAAAAAGCGGGAGTACGAAAGATATTCTACACCATTTGCTGGTTTACATCAAATTATCAAACCGGATGGCTTGTATAATTCTCAGCAACGCTTTGGATTATACCGTTGGCACATTCAGGACCCTATTAGATTTGAAGAGGACTTAAAAGTGACTATTCAGGATTTGGGTTGGAGAAGCGGTCATCGGTATTTACAACAAAAATCGGATATTAGTTCTGTAGTATATTGGTATCAGCTTGAACCTCATGCTCCTTTTCCGGCTCTCCCTTCTAAAAATGATTTAGAAGTCAATTAAGAAAACTAAAGTGATTATGAAATTTCAATCAATAATTTTTTTGGCTATAACGATTTCGATTATCGCATGCGGCCAGCAAAACAAAAGGGAAAATAAAACAATGGAAAAAGAAACCTTCGAGAAGGGAAGTTTTGGTTTTGATGCCGAATTTTTAAAAGAGAAAGATGAAAAGCTTATCGTCCTGGAACAGGGGGAAAGTCGTGTTATTGTCTCACCAAAATATCAGGCAAAGGTTTTTACTTCTTCTGCCGCTGGTGAAAAAGGAAGGAGTTTTGGGTGGATTAATTATCAGGCCTTTGATGGCGAAGAAGATCCGCATATGAATGCTTATGGAGGGGAGAACAGGTTCTGGCTGGGGCCGGAAGGAAATGAGTTTTCACTCTTTTTTAAGCCCGAAACAGAAATGGTCTTTGAGAATTGGAAAACTCCAGCTCCTATCGATACCGAGGCCTGGGAAGTAGGCGATACAACTGATAAGAAAGTTAGCATGCATAAAGACATGTCCTTGCTTAACTACGCTGGTACCCAGTTAAATATGAAAGCATTCCGGGAAATTGAAATTTTGGATAAACAGCAAATTGACTCCCTTTTAGGAGTGAATTCAGCAACGGTGAAAACGGTAGGTTTTAAGACCCATAATACTATTTCAAATACTGGAGATTTTGCCTGGACAAAAGAGACCGGTGCACCCTGCATTTGGATACTGGATATGTTCACACCATCAGAGGAAACGGTAATTTATATACCTTATAAGGAAAATGCTCAAGGAAAGGTGGTGACCACTGATTATTTTGGGGAAATTCCTGAAGACCGAATAAATTATTCCGATGGTCAATTATTCTTTAAGGCCGATGGAAATTCCAGGGGTAAACTCGGAATCCCTCCTCAACGAGCAGAAACCGTGGCCGGGAGCTACGATCCACTTAATAAGATTCTTACTATTACTACCTTTTCGGTGGATAACAAGGCTATTTACCTTAATCAGGAATGGTCCACCGATAAAGATCCACTTAAAGGAGATGCGGTAAACGCTTATAATGATGGGCCGCTTGAGGATGGCTCACAAATGGGGCCTTTCTATGAAATCGAAAGTGTTTCCCCTGCGGCATTCCTTGAACCGGGAGAAGAACTAACCCATAAGCATAATGTGTTTCATTTTACAGGAGAGGAAAAGGAGCTGGAAAAGATATCAGAAAAGGTTTTAGGAGTAAGCCTGAATACCATTAAAACTGCCTTTAATAATTAATAGAAAATAAACAAAGTATGGTAATTAAAAAATATCCGAAAATTGGGATTCGGCCCATTATAGACGGTAGACTTGGCGGGGTACGCGAGTCTTTGGAAGAAAAAACAATGAAAATGGCCAAAACGGTGGCTGAGTTATTTCAAAAGGAACTTAAGTATCCCGATGGACATTCTTATGAATGTGTTATAGCCGACTCCTGTATTGGTGGCGTGAAGGAAGCTTTGGATTGCGATGAGAAATTTAAATCAGAGAATGTTGGGGTATCCCTTTCTGTAACTCCTTGCTGGGCTTATGGTACCGAAACCATGGATTTCGATCCGCATATTCCTAAAGCCATTTGGGGATTTAATGGTACAGAGAGACCTGGTGGAGTTTATCTAATGGCAACCCTGGCGGCTCATAACCAGAAAGGACTTCCTGTATTTAGCATTTATGGCCATGATGTGCAAGACCTCGATGATGATAGTATCACCGGGGATGTGAAGGATAAACTACTGGGATTTGCTAAAGCTGGAATGGCCGTAGCTTTAATGCGTGGTCAGTCTTATTTGGCTATCGGGAGTGTATCTATGGGGATTGCGGGTTCAGCAGTTGATCCTGATTTTTTCCAGGAATTTCTAGGTATGCGTAATGAATATGTGGATTCTACCGAAGTGCTCAGAAGAATAGAACAAGGTATTTATGATAAAGATGAATTTGAAAAAGCTTTAGCCTGGACCAAGGAAAACTGCAAGGAGGGCACCGATTTTAATGAAAAGGAAAAGCAGCGCTCCAGAGCACAAAAAGATAAAGATTGGGAATTCGTTGTGAAGATGACCCTTATTATACGTGATCTGATGCAGGGAAATCCCAAACTCGAAGATATGGGGTATGGAGAGGAAGCCCAGGGGCATGAAGCCATAGTATCAGGTTTTCAGGGACAAAGACAGTGGACTGATTTCTTGCCAAATGGTGATTTTTCCGAAGCTATCTTAAACTCTTCATTCGATTGGAATGGAATACGTTCTCCATATATGGTGGCTACAGAAAACGATGCCTTGAATGGGGTATCCATGTTATTCAATCATTTACTTACCAATACGGCACAAATATTCGCTGATGTTAGGACTTACTGGAGTCCTGAGGCCGTTGAAAGAGTCACTGGCTGGAAACCGGAGGGTCAGGCTGAGAATGGCTTTATTCATTTACTTAATTCAGGTTCTGCCACCCTTGATGGCACAGGAAATCAAATGCAAGAAGGGAAGCCAGTGATGAAACCTCATTGGGAAATTACTGGAAAAGAGGTACAGGATTCTCTGGATGCCACGACCTGGTATCCTGCAAGTCTTGGATATTTTCGTGGCGGAGGATATTCCTCGGGCTTTTTAACAAGAGGCGGTATGCCGGTAACTATGTGTAGAATTAATTTGGTGAAAGGAATAGGCCCAACCCTTCAAATCGCCGAGGGATGGACAATAGATTTACCTGGAAAGGTTCATCAGACCCTCAATGAAAGAACAGATCAGACCTGGCCTACGACATGGTTTGTCCCTAGGTTTACCGATGATGTAGCTTTTTCTGATGTTTACTCGGTGATGAATAATTGGGGTTCCAATCATGCAGCGATTAGTTATGGCCATATCGGCAAAGACCTTATCACATTAGCTTCCATGCTCCGAATTCCTGTATGTATGCATAATGTTGAACCTGGTAGTATCTTCCGGCCTGCAGCATGGAATTCCTTTGGAATGAATAAAGAAGGCTCTGATTACAGGGCATGCGAGAATTATGGAGCATTATACAAATAGAAACCAATAACCAATGAATAGTAAAGCATCAAAAGTTTCACTGATACGACCGGGAAATAAATGGCCATTTATTTTGGTTACCAGTCTATTCTTTTTGTGGGGATTAGCCAATAATATGACTGATACTCTGTTAGCCGCATTTAAGCGTATTATGAGTATGTCGGACTTTCAAACCTCCTGGATTCAGTTAGCCTTTTATGGATCGTATTTCCTGCTGGCACTACCAGCAGCTATGCTTATAAAGCGATACACTTATAAATCTGGAGTGTTGGTCGGATTAGGGTTGTTTATTATTGGTGCTTTGCTTTTTTATCCGGCAAGTGTTACCATGGTCTATGGGCACTTTTTAGCAGCCCTTTTTATTCTGGCCGGTGGCCTATCTATTTTAGAAACCGCAGCAAATCCTTATATCATTGCGATGGGGCCCGATGAATCGGGCACACGTAGATTGAATTTAGCACAATCCTTTAACCCGATAGGTTCTATAACGGGGGTTTTATTAAGCAAGATCTTTATTCTTTCTAATTTAAATCTTTCCAGTGCCGAAGAACGTGCAGGAATGTCCCCAGAGGCATTACAGTCCATTCAATCGGAAGAACTTTCTTCAGTGATGGGAACATATGTAGGGATAGCAGGAGTTTTGCTGATAATCTGGCTTCTGGTGAAATTCAGCAAAATGCCCAAAGCCTCTGAACCCTATAGTAAAATGGAGTTGCTGCCCAGTATTAGAAGACTAGTGAAGAATACGAATTACCGATGGGCGGTAATAGCGCAATTCTTTTACATGGGAGCCCAGATAGGAGTTTGGTCCTATAGTATACGATATGTCATGCTCGAGCTGGGTCTGAATGAAGATAATGCTTCCAGCTATTACCTGGGATCGCTCGTCCTGTTTTCAGTATCCAGGTTTATCTTCACCGGATTAATGAAATTTTTTAGTGCCAGGCATTTACTTTTAATTAGTGCCATTGGTGGAGGAATAAGTACTCTTCTGGTTATTTATGGAAATGGGTATGCTGGCGTCATTGCCTTGGTAGTGATCTCCGGGTTTATGTCGCTGATGTTTCCAACCATTTATGGGCTAGGAATGCGCAGATTGGGTAAAGATACTAAAATAGGGGGGTCCGGATTGATAATGGCCATCCTGGGAGGAGCAGTTTTAACTGCTGTGCAGGGGCAGGTTTCCGATTTAACGGGGAGTGTGCATTTGTCTTTCTATGTTCCCCTTTTCTGTTTTGCCGTAGTTGCTTTCTATGCACTTATCCAAAAAAAGATTCAACCTACCAGTCTAAAAAATTCTGCGGTGGCAGGTTAGTTAGTTTAAATAAGATAGCATTATATGAAAAATAAAGATTTTGTAATTGGGGTGGATTTTGGTACCGGGTCGGTTCGTTCCTTGATTATGGATGCACATTCAGGGCAAGAGTTGGCCGCCTCAGAATTTCTCTATCCTAGATGGAGGGAGGGAAGGTTCTGTGAACCTTCTGAAAACCAATTTCGCCAGCACCCCCTGGATCATATCGAAGGCCTGGAATACGTAGTGAAGGATATGCTGACACAAGTCGATCAGGAAGTAAGGAATAATATTCGAGCGCTCTCGGTCGATACCACGGGTTCTACTCCGATTCCCGTAGATGAAAAGGGAATTCCTCTTTCATTAAAACCTGGATTTGAGGAAAATCCCAATGCGATGTTCTTTCTATGGAAAGATCACTCTGCTGTTAAGGAAGCTGAGGAAATCAATACCCATGCACTTGATTTTGAAACTAATTACTTAAAATATTCAGGAGGCATCTATTCTTCTGAATGGTATTGGGCCAAATTGCTGTATGTTCTACGAACCGATGATGCCATACGAAATGCCTGTCATTCCTGGGTAGAGCATTGTGACTGGATTCCCTTCTTACTCACTGGGGAAGAAGATATTTCCAAGATGAAAAGAAATGTTTGTGCGGCCGGACATAAAGCACTCTGGGCAGAAGAATTTGGAGGATATCCACCGGAAGAATTTTTCTCAGGGCTGGATCCGGTGCTAGAAGGCTTCAGAACCCAATTACCTGACAGGACTTTTACATCCGATAAGGCAGCAGGTACTATAAGTACGCAGTGGGCTAAAAAGCTGGGACTATCTACCGAGGTTATGGTGGGCATTGGTGCCCTTGATGCTCATATAGGCGCCGTGGGAGGCCAAATAGTACCATATTACATGAGTAAAGTCATGGGAACATCAACCTGTGATATGTTAGTGGCTCCGTCCGATGAGATGAAAGGACATTTGGTAAAAGGTATTTCCGGCCAGGTGGAAGGCTCAATTATACCCGGAATGTTGGGAATGGAAGCCGGGCAGTCTGCCTTCGGCGATATTTATGCCTGGTTCAGGGATATCTTATCCTGGCCCCTTAAAAATATATTAGCTGATTCAACAGTAATTGATGGGACTGCCTCCGAGAAGCTTTTGCAGGAACTAAGATCAAAAATTATCCCTGAGCTAAGCAAACAGGCCGATAAGCTTCCCCTGGAAAAGGATTCAGAATTGGCTGTAGACTGGTTAAATGGCAGAAGAACGCCGGATGCCAATCAGTTTTTAAAAGGAGCTATTCATGGACTTAGCCTTGGTAGTGATGCCCCACGAATTTTCCGAAGCCTTGTGGAATCAACCTGTTTTGGCTCACGAAGAATCATCGAACGTTTTAAAGAAGAAGGGGTCAGGGTGGAAGGAATCATCGGAGTAGGCGGAGTGGCCAAAAAGTCACCATTTGTGATGCAAATGATGGCTGATATACTGGGCATGCCGATTAAAGTTCATAAATCGGAACAAACTTGTGCGCTAGGAGCTTCGATGTTCGCCGCCACAGTAGCCGGAATCTATCCCAAGGTGGATGATGCCATGCAACAGATGGGACAGGGATTTGAAAGAGCATATTTCCCTGATAAAAGCAAAAGTGAGATTTATAATCACAGGTATGAAAAATACAAAGCTTTATGTGGCTTTATTGAAAATAACAATTAATAAACTGAATTAAATTAAAACTAACAATTATGAAAAAAGTCATTTTGAATTTCTTGCTCTTATTTACGGCAAGTGTTCTTGCCCAAACTCCTGGGGAGAAAGAAATTTATGAAGTAAGAAATTATTCTTCTGAGAGAATATCCAGTTATGACCGTACCGGTGCCAATGATGATGGTAACTGGGCTAATAAGATTAAACCTGGAGAAACGCGTACTATAGGTGATGTGGAAGGCCCAGGTATCTTCAAGCATATCTGGATGACTATTGCCACTGGTGAACCCAACCATTTAAAGAAGATTGTGCTTCGTATGTATTGGGACGGGGAGGACTCCCCTAGTGTAGAAGCTCCTATCGGTGATTTTTTCGGTTTAGGTTTAGGAAAGTATTTTTTGTATGAATCCAAATATTTATCCGTTGGATCCCAAAAGGCTTTAAATGCCAATTTCCCAATGCCTTTTAAAGAATCTGCCAAGGTAACCATAACCAATGAGGGAAATCAGGCCATTGGTGCTTTTTATTATAATATCGATTGGGAAAAGCATGAATCCCTTCCGGAAAATATCGCATATTTTCATGCGCAGTATCGCCAGGCCGAGCCCACAGATGGTTGGACAACTGACTGGAATCGCAACGGGGAAGAAAAAATTAATACCAAAACGAATCCCGATGGAGAAGGTAACTATGTGATTATGGAAGCAACAGGCAAAGGCCATTTTATAGGAGTTACCCATAGCCTTATTCAGAACCAGGGAGACTGGTGGGGAGAAGGTGATGAGATGATCTATATCGATGGCGAGGCTGAACCGACAATTAACGGTACAGGAGCCGAAGATTACTACCTGGGTGCCTGGTGTTATGGAGGATGTGGAATCAATCCATTTGGTCACCAAAAGCCAACTTTCGCTTATTCAGAATACGGAAACCCTCTCAATGGCGGCGATGACCGCGGAGCAGAATGGATGGTGTATCGATTCCATTCAGAGTCTCCTGTAGTATTCAATGAATCGATTAAGATGACCATAGAGCATGGTCATGCCAATCACAGGTCTGACAACTATTACACGGTGGGTTACTGGTATCAGGTAGAACCTCATGCAGAATTCCCTCCTTTACCGGCCGTACAAGATCGTATACCAAAGCTTCAGAATACCGAAGGACCAACAAGAGGAAAAAATTAAAAATCATGTTAGCCTTTGTGAATTACCAAAAGAGAATATGCCTTGTCTTAAGGCTGGGCATAGTCTTTTTTTTGGGGAATACCTATGCCCAGAATACCACAGGTAATCAATGGATAAGACCGGATGACAGGTATGATGAAGCGGTATGGGGAATAGAAGAGGGCATTGTGATAGGTTTATGGCCTTCGCCTATTGAAATAGGAAAAAATAGCACAGGAGGGCCAAGGGGATTATTTCGAATAGGATATTCAATCCAGGGCAAGGTATATCATATTAATTATATAGCAGTGGAGCCCGTTGTTGATGGGGAAATGGAATTCAGTGAAATCTCGCCCTCAACGATAGATGGAGCCTGGGGAAAGCTTATGTGGGCCGGGGAAGATGAAAGGCCCGGATCTTTCTTTCCTTCAGCTATCACCAGGGGGAAAATCACTAATCCAGACCCTTCGCGTCCGGAAGTAGAAGAGCTGTCCCTGTTTGTGTATATGGAAAAGTTTAAAAATGGTGCACATCCATATTTAAAAATAAGTATAAGAAGTGATCGTCCTGAAGAAATTGGTTTTGAAATATTCCATCAAAAGGGAAGTGCCGAAATGGATCGTTGTGTACTCACTGCCACCATGGGTAACTATGCTCGGCTTCGAAAACTTCATCTGAAAGATGGAACCAAAGATTCCAATGAATTATATAAAGGGTATAATGATATCCATTTTATAGAAAAAGAGGAGTATCCGATAACAAAGCTTGCACGCAATAGCAATGGCGATTTTATAGCAGTGGCAGAAACGGATGAATCCTTCACACAGCTGGCATCCTGGCCACAAACTGCGGAGTATTTTGAGCAAAAAAACTGGCGTTATCGTCCTTATTTTAAGCTTGTTCAATATTGGAGAAAAGAGGCAGAACATGCTGATGAATCTCTATCGGTACGAGTAAATGGGAGAGCTACTTACTGGGCTGGAGGTAGTAACAATAAAAAAGACTATATAGCAATTCCAGGAGGTCCGGCATTTGAAAATTTTGAAATGAGGGAAAATTATCAATCAGGACAGAAGTTTTATTTCGGGATAAGTCGGAAAACAGGTGAATCTTTGTTGAAGTGAAAAATACTTGATAAGGTTAATAAATTAAAATAGGCTAATATGCTATTCTTTGAAGGTAGCAGGCCATAATAAATTTTGAAAAAATGAATTATAAACTACTTTTACTCTTAGGTTCGCTGTATCTGTTTAGTGCCCTGAATATTGCCAAGGCTCAAGAAAAAGAGAAGCCTAATATTGTAGTAATATTCGCCGATGATTTGGGCTATGGAGATTTAAGTTCCTATGGTCATCCAGTTATCCAAACTCCGAAAATTGATAAGATGGCTGATGAAGGGATGCGATTAACCTCTTTTTATGTTGCTGCTTCAACCTGTACACCTTCTAGGGCAGCATTACTTACTGGAAGATATCCCTTACGCACCGGTTTACCTCATGTAATATTCCCAGAATCTGAAAAAGGTTTACCCGCCTCAGAAATCACAATGGCTGAGGCTCTGAAAAATACGGGGTACCGTACAATGGCTGTGGGAAAATGGCATTTGGGACAATCCAAAGAGGAGTTTTGGCCAACGGAACAGGGTTTTGATAAATATTACGGCTTAATTACCAGTAACGATATGAGACCCCCATGGGTAGATACTGATGTTCCATTGCATTTATACCGGGGAAAAGAGCCAGTTGAGGAATATCCTGTGGATCAAACCACACTAACCAAGCGCTATACCGCTGAAGCTGTAAAATTTATTGAGGAATCTAAAGATGAACCATTTTTCTTGTATTTACCACATAACATGCCTCATGTTCCACTTTTTGCCTCTGAAAATTTTAAGGATAAATCAGCAGGAGGGTTGTATGGAGATGTGATAGAGGAACTGGATTGGAGTGTAGGAGAAATATTAAAGGCTCTGGAGGACAATGATTTGGATGAGAATACTATCGTGATTTTTACAAGTGATAATGGACCTTGGGATCTTCCAGATAGAATCTTTGTAGATGATATTGTTAAGCCTTGGGATGGTGGCTCTTCTGGATTACTTAAAGGAGGAAAAACAAATACATATGAAGGTGGGCTCAGGGTTCCATTTGTAATCAGGTGGCCTGAAAAAATACCTGCAAACAAAGTATCATTACAATTGGCTACAAGTCTGGATCTTTTTAGTACGTTGATACAACTAGCAGGAGGTGAGGTGCCACAAGACCGGCAAATTGACGGAGAAAATATTCTACCGATCTTTCTTGGAGATACTGCTTTTAAAAAGAAGAAGGATTTCTATTATTTCGAAGGAGAGTTTATGGAAGCTATAAGGTCTGGTGACTGGAAATTACGGATTGCACCATTTAAAATTCAGGCTCAGGGAAAAAAGGTAAGAAATGAGCCTTCATATGAATTATATAACCTCAGTTTAGATCCTTCGGAACATTATAACCGTGCATCAGAGTTTCCTGAAATCGTGGCAGAATTGAAACAAAAAATGCTCGACTTTAAAATTGAAGGAGTTAGAAAGAGGTTCAAGGATTAAAGAAGGGACAGCCCAACTTTTTTTCCTTTTAAAAAAATAGGTTCTAATTAAAAATAATATAATGAAGTTTTTTATTGATACAGCAAATTTAGATCAGATAAAGGAAGCTCAGGATCTGGGCGTTTTAGATGGCGTCACCACTAATCCATCCTTAATGGCAAAGGAAGGAATTACCGGGAAGGATAAAATTCTTCAGCATTACCTGGATATTTGCAAAATAGTAGACGGCGATGTCTCTGCAGAAGTTGTAGCCACAGATTTTGATGGTATTGTACGCGAAGGAGAAGAACTCGCAAAACTGGATGACCAAATTATTGTAAAAGTTCCTATGATTAAGGAAGGTGTAAAGGCCATAAAATATTTTTCAGATAAAGGAATAAAGACCAATTGCACCTTGGTATTCTCAGCCGGACAGGCGCTTTTGGCCGCAAAAGCCGGGGCTAATTACGTTTCACCATTTTTAGGTAGGCTGGATGATATTTCTACAGATGGGTTAAATCTCATAGCAGAGACCCGACTAATTTTTGATAACTATGGTTTTGAGACTGAAATTCTTGCCGCTTCCATACGGCATACCATGCACGTTGTGAATTGCGCGAAATTAGGCGCTGATGTAATGACTGGCCCGCTTTCTTCTATAGATGGTTTATTGAGACATCCCCTTACAGACAGTGGTCTTGCTAAATTTTTAGCGGATGCCAAATCCTTTAATGACTGATATATGGAACTCAAAGAATTAAAAGACTTTGCCACGCAGGTGCGCAGGGATATTTTAAGACAGGTACACAAGGTTAATTCGGGACACCCCGG